>DASTDX010000078.1:0-4112 GCA_035710145.1 Allosphingosinicella sp. | reverse complement strand
GCAGCGTGCAGGTCTGGGCAGGCCACCGGCCCGGGATCATGTCTCGTCTGCTCCGGGGTTCGGATCTGAAATTCGACCGGGTCTCGATCGCAGTGCTGACATGGAGTCTGTGGGCGACATTGAACCCGGTCGGCCTGCGGCTCTTCCTTCGTGGCCTGATGCGCCTCCGCGGGCTGGGGCTGGCGAAGCGTCTCTCAAAACAGGCTTATGTGGAATGGAACCCGGCCCACGCGAGGTCGCAGTTCGGGATAGCCGGCCGACGCAGTTTCCGCGGTGCACTGGCTTCCGGACCCTTGCGCTAACCAGTGGCCGCGACTCCGACGCTGAGCGTGGTCATGCCCGTTCACAATGCCATGCCTTATCTCGATGAGGCGGTCGCGAGCATTCTGGCGCAGAGCTTCGGCGATTTCGAATTCGTCATTCTCGACGACGGTTCGACCGACGGTTCGCGGGAGCGCCTGCGCGAATGGTCCGATCAGGACGCCAGGATCAGGCTCGTCGTCGGCGAAGGCCGGTCCGGGCCGGTCGAAAGCTCCAATCGCGTGGTCAGGGAATCGCGGGGCGTACTCGTGGCCCGGATGGATGCCGACGATCGCGCTCATCCCGACAGACTGAGGCTGCAGATGGGGGCCCTGGGGGCCAGGGTCGACGCTGTGCTGGTCGGGAGTCTTTGCGACACGATCGATGCGCGTGGCCGCTCGGTTCGCGGTCCCGATTATGCGCGCTTGTTTCGGCGCTCGCCCTTCGCGCCTTTCCCTCACTCGAGCATCCTGTTCCGTCGCTCTGACTTCGACCAGGCAGGCGGATACAGGAGCGAAGCGTGTCGGTGGGAGGATGTCGACCTGTATCTGCGACTGGCGCGACTGGGCCGGATGATCGTCATCGCACAGCCATTGGTCAGCATCCGCCAGTCCGAGACGAGCACGCGCCTCACCGCTGCACCGGCGGACCTCGAGCAGGCGATGGACAGGATGTACCGGGCCGTCGGCACGCCATTGCCGGAAGGCGAAGGCAGACTGGTTCCTGAAGCCTATCTCCCGGGGGCCATGATCCGTGTCTGGAACGGCCGCCGGCCTCGAATCCTGGGGCGGTTATGGAGACAAGGCGCCCTCGGTCTCAACGCGTCCAGCTTGGCCATGTTAGCCTGGGCTCTGTGGGCGGAAATGAGCCCACGTGCCCTTCGTCTGGCACTTAGGATGCGCCTTAAGGTTCGAAATCGCGCGGCCCGCCGGCGCCTCGCCGGGCGGGCGATCGTGGAGTGGGCGCCCCACAGGGCTTGATCGGCTGGCGCCGGGCCGTAACAGGCCTCCATGTTCACGGTCGTTGTCCCGGTCCATGACAAGGCCCGCACGCTGCGCCGCACCGTGGAACATGCCTTGCGCCAGACCTTCGACGAGTTCGAGCTGATTCTGGTGGACGACGGCTCGACCGACGGCAGTATCGCCACCGTGGCGGATCTGGCCGATCCGCGCCTGCGGATTCTGACCCAGTCCAGGCAAGGACCAGGCGGCGCGCGCAATCGCGGCATTGCAGAGGCGCGCCATGAATGGGTCGCATTCCTCGATGGTGATGATCTCTGGCACCCCGATCATCTTGCCGAACTGGACCGAATCCGTCGGCAACATCCGGAAGCGGCATTGATCGGGACAGCCCATCTCTCCAGCGATTCGGCTGGTCGCTTTGCCTGGCCGAGAGATCGGGGCGGCCGGATTGAGCCCTTCTCCTATCTCGCCGCCATTGGCCGGGGCGAAAAGACCCTGATTACGAGCTCAGCCGCGGCCCGGACCTCGATTCTCCGCGAAATGGGTGGGTTCGGACCGACGTCGCGCGGAGAGGACGCGCAATTGTGGGTCCGGATCGCGCTCGCATATCCTCTGGCCCGGTCGACCCGGGTGACGGTCGTCTATGTTCATGGCACCGGCGGGATAACGGAGACCCTGGTACGGCCGTGGAGCGGCGCCGTACCGGCCGGGCCAGAGGCCCTTTCTCCCGCGATTGCGACGGCTCTGGCGGCAAGGCCGTCAGCGAGTCCGGCCTTGCAGTCGGAGATCGACGCATTCGTCCGCCGCAACCTGCGGTGGTGGCTGGACAGCAGCGCATCCCGGGGCGACCGCGCGGCAGTTCGGACCATCGCCGGATTCCACCTGGATCCACTTCCGCTCGAGCAGAGGGCAAAGCTGCTGGCATCACGATTGCCGGACTTTCTCGCCGGGCCGGCCATGCGCCTGGTTGCCTCCGGCGCCCAGGCCCTCCGTCGATTGGCCTCCGGTCTGGGCGGCCCCTGATCGCGCCCAAGCGGCATTCGCACTTATCGACGTTCGGCGTAGATCCAGTCTTCCGCTACCGCCGTGATGGAGAAACCGGTGCCCAGCAGCCGGTCTTCGACCAGGGCCCGGGTTCGAAAGCCTTCGCTTTCCCCGCGGTCGGCCCGGAAGTCGTGAACGTTGACGAGCACTCGTCGCACCTGCCGGAGGTCGATATGGCTGAGCAGATCGGCCTCCGCGCCTTCGACGTTCATCTTGAGCAGATCGACCTGGTCGATGCCGTGGCGGTGGACGAAGTCGGGCCAACTCACCATCGGCACCGGGACGGGGCCGCCCCCGATGATCGAAGCATCTTCTCCTTCACGGGTAGGATTTATCCGCACTTCCGTCCCGCCACCGATGGCCAGGCCAAAAGGAACGTAACCGGCGGGCAGCTGCGCCAGCGTCAGGCAAAGACATTCGAAGACCCACGGCTGGATCTCGACGGCGATGTAGCGAAGATTCCGTTCCAGGGCGGCGAGCCGGACGATTTCCGTTCCCAGCCCAGCGCCGATATCGACGACGACGTCGTCACCGCCCGGACGGTAATGAAGGAAGTAAATCTCCTCGAAGTTGCGGCGCCGGTAGATGGCGCGCATCGTTTCGGCCGGAAAGCGGACGTGGAGCCTCACTCCGTCCACGGGGTAATAAAGATGGCCGGTGGCCGGGTCACGACGAAGGCCGAGGGCATAAGGCTTGAACGCACGCAACAGGGACCGCATCGCGCGAGCCAGTAGACGCCTGGCGGGCTCGCGGCAAATCCCAGCAAAGGCACACGCCTTTACAGCCGACGCCCCGCTGCCTAGTCGCTGGCGACCATTGGAGACCCGGATGACCAATTTCGCACTGATCGGTGCCGCAGGATATATTGCCCCGCGCCACATGCAGGCGATCCGATCGACCGGGAACCAGCTGTCCTGCGCGATGGATCCCAGCGACTCCGTCGGGATCATCGACAGTTACTTCCCCGACAGCAGCTTCTTCACCGAGTTCGAGCGGTTCGACCGGCACATCGACAAGCTGCAGCGGGCCGGCGGCGATGGCCGGATCGATTATGTCTCGATCTGCTCGCCCAACTATCTCCACGATTCCCACGTCCGCTTTGCCCTTCGCTCGGGCGCCGACGTCATCTGCGAGAAGCCCCTGGTCCTCAACCCGTGGAATATCGATGGACTGCGCGAGATCGAGGAAGCCACCGGCCGCCGGGTCAGCACGATCCTGCAGCTGCGCGTTCATCCCGAAATCGCCGCGCTTCGGGAACGCGTCAGGAACGAGGCTGGCGATCGCAAGCACGATGTCGATCTGACCTACATCACCTCGCGCGGACGCTGGTACCTGCACAGCTGGAAGGGCGACGTGAAGAAATCGGGGGGGATCGCCACCAATATCGGCGTCCACTTCTTCGACATGCTTCATTTCATCTTCGGCGAGCTGCAGGACAATCGGGTCCACCTCAACGAGGAGACCCGCGCCGCGGGCTGGCTGGAATATGAGAAGGCCAGGGTTCGCTGGTTCCTGTCCGTCAACGCCGCGGATTTGCCCGAGGCGCAGCGGAGCGCTGGTCAGCGCACCTATCGGTCCATCACCGTGGATGGGCAGGAGATCGAGTTTTCCGGCGGGTTCACCGATCTCCACAATGTCAGCTACGAGCACATTCTTGCTGGCCATGGCTTCGGGCTGGAGGAGAATCGCTGCGCGATCACCACGGTCGCGACCATTCGCGACGCTTTGGCTTCGCCTCTGGAGGGCGAATATCACCCCTTGGCCCGCAAGGCCGCCCGATGACCGAATATTACCGGCACGAATCCG
>DASTDX010000077.1:0-11250 GCA_035710145.1 Allosphingosinicella sp. | reverse complement strand
CAGCGGGAATATCGTCCAGATTGCGGCTGGCCAGGTTCTGAAGGCCGCTGGCGAAGAAGATGAAGCCGACGATCAACATCGCGATCGAGGCGACGGCGGAGCCGATGATCACCCGAAGCATGTCCAGTCCCTTCCTGTTTGCAGCAACCTAACCCAGGAACCCGAAGCCGCAAGAGCCCGGCGAAGTTCCACACCTAACCGATCAGCTCGCGGACGAAGTCGTGAAGGAATACTCGCCGGGTCGCCTTGAGGCGCTCCGCCTTGAGGATGTTATGGACCAGCTCGCGGCATTTCTCGGCATTGTTGTTGATCAGCACATAATCATATTCGGCCCAATGGCTGATCTCTGCCGCGGCGCGCTCCATCCGGCGCCGGATGACGTCTTCGCTGTCGGTCCCGCGGGCCCGCAGGCGCCGCTCGAGCTCGGTCATCGACGGCGGCAGGATGAAAACCCGGACGATGTCGGGATCGACCTGCTTGAGCTGCTGAGTGCCCTGCCAGTCGATGTCGAGCAGGACGTCGCGGCCGCCTTCGATGACTTTCAGGACCTCGCTCTTCAAGGTGCCGTAGCGATGGCCGAAGACATGGGCCCATTCCAGGAAAGCGCCGTCGGCGACCATCGCCTCGAACTGTTGCTCGCTGACGAAGTGATAGTCGCGACCATCCTCCTCACCGGGGCGGATCGGACGGGTTGTGGCGGATATCGACATGGCGACGCCGTCATCGGCGGCGAGCAACATTCTCGCGATGGTGGATTTGCCGGCGCCACTGGGGCTGGAAAGGACGAAGAGGAGGCCCCGCCGCTGGAAGGCGCTTGCGATTTCCATGGGCGCTACTGGCTTGGCACGATGGGAGCCGTCAAGGCCTGTTGGGGCAGACGATCCGACCGGCTCTGCTAAGGGTGAGGCGATGACGCGGATGGTGGCCTTGTTGAGGGCGGTGAACGTGGGCGGGCGCAAGCTGCCGATGGCGGAACTCCGCGGCCTTTGCGCCGAGATGGGCTGGAAGCAGGTCTCCACCTACATCCAGAGCGGTAACCTCCTCTTCTCGAGTGCGAGCAAGCCGCTGGCGAACGAGACCGCGCTCGAGCAGGCGATCGAGGCGCGCTTCCGACTGAAAGTTCCTGTGATGGTTCGGACCGCCTCGGTCTGGTCCGCCCTTCGGAGCGCCAATCCCTTTCCGGCGGTAGCCCGCGCCTCGCCGAGCCGGCTGATGCTGATCTTGCCGAAATCGCCGCCAGCGGCCGATGCCGAAGCAGTGCTCCAGGCCCGGGCCACGGCGGGCGAGCAGGTGAAGCGGGCTGGTGACGTCATCTGGATCCATTTCCCCGAGGGCGCCGGCCGTTCGAAGTTGACGCCTTCGGTCATCGACCGGGCGATCGGATCGCCAGCCACGGCCCGCAATTACCGGACCGTCGCCAAGCTCGAGGAGTTGCTCGCCGAATGACCCCTTTGATCCCGCGCCGTTACTGGCTGATCGCGATTCTCCTGGCCTTCCTTGCCGCCGCGATCCTGTTGTGGATGGGGCGGCCCATTATCTGCACCTGCGGGGAGGTGAAATTGTGGGTGGGGGAGGTACACGGCCCGGACAACAGCCAGCATCTCGCCGACTGGTATACGCCAAGCCACATCATCCACGGTTTTCTCTTCTACCTGCTCGGCTGGCTGTTCCTCAGGCGCAACCCACCCGGCGACCGCTTGCTCGCGGCCATCCTCATCGAGGCGGCCTGGGAGATACTCGAAAATAGCCAGTGGGTGATCGACCGCTATCGGGAGGCGACAATGGCCTTGGGCTATAATGGCGATAGCGTGATCAACTCGCTCGCCGACATATTGTGGATGATCCTCGGCTTCGGAATCGCCCGCCGCCTTCCGGTCTGGGCGACGGTCGCCATCGCCCTCATTTTCGAAATCACCACCTTGGTGATTATTCGGGACAATCTTGCGCTGAATGTGTTGATGCTCGTGGCGCCGATCGAGAGCGTCGGCCAGTGGCAGTCAGGAGGTTAGCGTTGAACTTATCCAGGTGGACCATTTTCTTGTGGGCGGCCGTCGCCGCCGCGCCTGCGCAGGCGCAGGAAATTTTCGGCGGTGTCCTCGCCCATGATGTCGACACGCCCCTCACCAAGGGCGGCTTCGAGGACGGCGCCGATCTCCAGATTGGCTGGCGCGGCGAACCAATCGAGACACTGCGATTCATCGGCGCCCCTTCGCCTTATGTCTTCGGTTCGCTGGCGACCGGCGGCGAGACCCACTTCGCGGCGGCGGGGCTCAGTTGGCGGGTCGGCGGGCGGCTGTTCGTCCGTCCCGGACTCGGCGTGGCCGTTCACAGCCGCGACGATGACGGCGCCATCAACAACATCCGCACCGACCTTGGCTCCAGGATCGTATTCGCGCCGGAAGTGGCGCTCGGCTACCAGGTGAATCCGCGGCTCGCCGTCGAAGCGGCGTGGGTCCATCTCAGCCACGCCCAGTTGCTGAGCCCGCAAAATCCTGGAATGGATTCGATTGGCGTGCGCCTGAGCTACCGGCTGCGCTGAGCCCTGCTTCCGGCCGGATCGGACCGGACTTGTCAGCCTAGCCTCCGGCCAGCCCTTCGATCACCTTGCCGCTGCCGCCGCAGACGGGGCAGCGGACGCCTTCATGTTCGCCTTTTCCCTTGCAGTGCGGGCATAGGTTCTCGCCGGTGCCCGGTGTGCCGGGCGATGCCTCGTCGCCGGGGTTGATCTCCTCAGGGCCAGTCATGTGTTTTCAACCGCGCAGCCGCCCGGCTGTTCCGTCTGAATCCGATGGACCTAGCGGCCGAGCATATGCTCCGGCTTGACGACGCGGTCGAAAGTGGCCTCGTCGACGAGGCCGAGCTGAAGCCCGGACTCCTTCAGGGTCAGCCCTTTTTCGTGCGCGTTCTTGGCGATCTTGGCGGCATTGTCGTAGCCGATCTCCGGCGCCAGCGCCGTGACCAGCATCAGCGACTGGTTCATCAGATCGGCGATCCGTTGTTCGTCTGCCTCCATGCCTTCGAGCGCACGGGCGGTGAAGCTTTCCATGCCGATGCTGAGCAGGTCGATGGAGCGAAGGACGTTGGCGCCGATCAAGGGCTTGAAGACGTTCAGCTCCATATGGCCCTGAAGCCCGCCCACCGTCACCGCCACGTGATTGCCCATGACCTGGGCGCACACCATGGTGAGGCTTTCCGCCTGGGTCGGGTTGACCTTGCCGGGCATGATCGAGCTGCCAGGTTCGTTCTCCGGCAGCCTCAGTTCGCCAAGGCCACAGCGCGGGCCCGAGCCCAGCAGGCGGATGTCGTTGGCGATCTTGCTCAAGGATACGGCGAGCACATTGAGCACCCCCGACAGCTCGACCAGGGTGTCGTGGGTCGCGAGCGCCTCGAACTTGTTCGGTGCCGTCTTGAAGGGAAGCCGGGTGAGATGGGCAATGTCCTCCGCGAATTTCTCGCCGAAGCCTTTTGGCGCATTGAGGCCGGTGCCGACCGCCGTACCGCCTTGAGCCAGTTCATAGAGGCGCGGCAGAACGCCCCGAACTCGCGCGATTCCGGCCTCGATCTGATAGGCATAACCGGAAAACTCCTGGCCGAGAGTCAGCGGAGTGGCGTCCTGCAAATGGGTGCGGCCGATCTTGACGATCCTGTCCCAGCCCTCGGCCTGGGCGGCGAGCTTGCGGTGGATCGTCTCGAGCGCCGGCAGAAGCCGGCTGTTCACCGCCCGCGCCGCGGCCACGTGCATGGCCGTCGGAAAGCTGTCGTTGGAGGACTGGCCGCGATTGACGTGATCGTTGGGATGGACCGGCGATTTGCCGCCACGCTGGCCGGAGAGGATCTCGTTGGCGCGGCCGGCAATGACCTCGTTGGCATTCATGTTCGATTGGGTCCCGGACCCGGTCTGCCAGATGACGAGCGGGAACTGGTCGTCATGGTCGCCGCGTGCGACCTCCGCTGCGGCCTGCTGGATCGCCTCGGCAAGCTCGGCATCGAGCCCGCCCTCGCGCGCGTTCACCCGGGCCGCGGCCTGCTTCACGAAGCCCAATGCATGGACGATCTCGGCCGGCATCTGCTCGCGAAACCCGAACGGGAAATTCTCGATCGACCGCTGGGTCTGGGCGCCCCAGTACGCGTCGGCCGGAACGTCGATCGGGCCGAAGCTGTCGGTTTCGGTGCGCGTGGCGGTCAAACTGTTCATGAGAGTCCCCGTCGGGCTGATTCAGACTCGCCACCTTTGCTACGGGGCGCAGGGGGAAGGCAAGCGAGACCAAGGACAGATCGGAGCGTCGAGACGATCGGAAACCCGCGACGGCCTTCTGATCCCTTACTTCTTCCGCTTGAAGTCCACCGCGACGACGTTCGAACCGTCCTCGATCGGCTCGGCCGCGGGCGGATCGTTCTGGGCCTGCTCATGCTCCTCCAGGTCCGTGTCGTCCGACTGGGCCTGGAACTGAAGCTGGAAGCTGACTGCCGGGTCGACGAAGCCGGTGATGGCGGAGAAGGGGATGTAGAGCTTGGCCGGCGCCTGGTTGAAGGACAACCCGACTTCGAAGCCGTCTTCGCGCACCTTCAGGTCCCAGAAACGGTTCTGGATGACGATCGTCATCTCGTCCGGGAAACGCTCGGTCAGATGCTTCGGAATATCGACTCCGGTCGCGCCCGTCTTGAACGTGATGTAGAAATGATGCTCGCCCGGCAGACGACCGGTGACCTCGATCTCGCCAAGCACCCGGCCGACGACCGCACGCAAGGCCTCCTGGACGATTTCGTCATAGGGAATCAGGCTATCGGGCGGGGGCTCGGTCATCAGGACGACTCGTAGCGCCGCCGAGTGAGCGGTCAAGCGCTGGCGTCGGCGATTCCGGACTCAAATCACGGGCCGTAGCATCAAAACGGCAATCTGCCGGATTGCCTTGTCAGAGCTCCGAAGGGTTGGAAGCGATTTCTGCGTCGCTACGGTTCGGTTGGGCGGCCAGCAGTCGACGCCAGCCTTGACGAGTTCGGCGAAGCGGCAGAGTGGGCGCGGCGGAGGAGCCGCGAATGCCGATCGACGCCACTAATCCCTATGACGAAACCAACATTTTTGCCCGAATCCTGCGCGGCGAGCTGCCGTGCCGGAAAGTGCATGAGGACGAATATTCGCTCGCTTTCCACGACATCAACCCGTCGGCGCCGGTCCATATCCTCGTCATTCCCAAGGGGGCCTACGTCTCGTGGGACGATTTCTCGCAGCGTGGCAGCGCCGAAGAGATAGCCGGCTTCGTCAGAGCAATCGGTGAGGTGGCGCGGGCCCAGGGGCTGGTCGAGCCGGGTTATCGGATCCTGGCCAATGTCGGTCGCGACAGCGGTCAGGAAGTCCCTCATCTCCATGTGCATATTTTCGGCGGCAGAGGCCTGGGGCCGATGCTGAGCCGCTGATAATCGGGCTTGTTCCGTCGCAACAAATGGCTAGGCTCCGCCGCAAATAGAGGAAAGCGGCCGCAAGTGCCGCGGGTTCAGGGGAAACTGACATGATTTTTGGGCGCGTTAAGCCTCTCGACGCCATCCTTGCCACCGCCGCCAAGAAGAGCCTGCATCGCTCGCTCGGCCCGATTCAGCTGACCTTGTTCGGCGTCGGCTGCATCATTGGTACCGGCATCTTCGTTCTGACCTCCGTGGGCGCGCAGAAGGCCGGTCCCGGCCTGACGATCGCCTTCATCATTGCCGGCGCGGTGTGCGTCGTTGCCGCTTTGTGCTATTCGGAAATCGCCTCCATGATCCCGGTTGCAGGATCGGCGTACACCTACAGTTATACGGTGATGGGCGAATTTCTCGCCTGGACCGTCGGCTGGGCACTCCTTCTGGAATATGCGGTCGGCGCCTCTGCTGTGTCGGTCGGCTGGTCCAATTACTTTACCGATACGGTCATGGCCCGATCCTGGGGGATAGAATTGCCCGCCGCCCTCAAGGCGGGCCCCCTATTCCTGGGCGGCCAGCCTGGGGGCTTCATCAATCTTCCGGCCGCGATCATCGCCTTGCTCATGACTTGGCTTCTGATGATCGGCACCAAGGAGAGCGCGCGGTTCAATTCCATCTTGGTTGCAATCAAGGTCGCGGCCCTCACGGCCTTCGTCATCCTCACTCTGCCGCGGATGGAGGGTGAGAATTTCAGCCCCTTCATGCCGGGCGGCCTGTTCGGTGGCTTCGGCTCCGGCGTGGGTGTCGTCGGCGCGGCGGCGACCATGTTCTTCGCTTATGTCGGGTTCGACGCGGTTTCGACGGCCGCGGAGGAGACCAAGAATCCACAGCGTAACGTGCCGATCGGCCTGATCGGTTCGCTCCTTATTTGCACCGTCTTCTACATGCTGGTTGCCGCCGGCGCTGTCGGGACGATGGGTGGCCAGCCGATCATGGGCGCTGGCGGAAACCCGCTTCCGACCGGGTCGGAAGAGCTCGCCCGCCAGTGCGCAATGCCGCAATATGCCGAAATGCTGGTCTGCTCGCGTGAGCCGCTCGCTCATGTTCTGCACACCATCGGCTTCGGGACGATCGGCAATATGCTGGGCTATGCGGCCTTCATCGCCTTGCCGTCGGTCATCCTCATTCTCTTGTTCGGCCAGACCCGGATCTTCTTCGTCATGGCCCGTGATGGATTGCTGCCGGAGAAGCTGGCCACGGTTCATCCGCGCTGGAAGACTCCGCATGTCGTCACCGCGATCACGGGTGTCGTGGTCGCCATCGCGGCCGCCTTTTTCCCGGTCGGCCAGCTCGCCGACATCGCCAATGCCGGCACGCTCTACGCCTTCCTGATGGTGGCGATCGCGGTATGGATGCTGCGCAGGCGCGATCCCGACCGTCCCCGCGGCTTCAAGGTGCCGGCTTTGTGGCTGGTCGCCCCGCTGACGATTGTCGGCTGCCTGTTCCTGTTCTTTAACCTGCCGGTTGAGGCGATGCTGGTCCTGCCGATCTGGACCGTCATCGGCGTCGTTCTCTATTACGCTTACGGCTACAGGAAGAGCCACCTCGGCCGGGGTATCGTGGAGGTTCACGAGCCTGAGATTCATGAGATCGAGCCGGAGATTCCCGGCGTCGACGAGCACCGTGAACTCGACCGCTAACGGAAGACGAGAATTTGGTCGGAAGGGGAGGCTTCGGCCTCCCCTTTTTCGTTGCCGCCACAGCTTGTAGATAAAGCGAATGGCCGGGCCACCGCCTTTCGCCCTCGACGGGCTCGATCATGTCGTCCTTCTGGTCGACGATCTCGCCGCCGCCGAGACATTCTACCGGGAGGTGATCGGCTGCCACGTGGAGCGGGCGCTTCCGGACTACGGCATGCTTCAGCTTCGCGCGGGGGCGGCCCTGATCGATCTCGTCGATATCGGTTCGGAAGCCGGCGCCTGGGCCCGTCCGGAAAAAGCGGGTGGGCGAAACATGGACCATGTCTGCATCGCCACCAGCACCTGGGCGGAATCGGCGATGCGGGCCCATCTGGCCGCACATGGCATCGACATCGTCGAGGAGGGCGTACGCTACGGCGCGCGTGGCCACGGCCTGTCCTTCTACGTCAGGGATCCGGCCGGCAACACGATCGAGCTGAAGGGACCGGCCTAGTCCACGCCTTCATCGGCAACCCTGGGACAGGCGAGGCGTTCGCTCAGGAAGGAGATCCTCATGTCCACGCAGCCGCCCGAATTTCCACCTCAGCCGTCGCAGCCTGGTCAGCCCGATCCGGCACCGCCCGAAATCGTCACTCCCGGTCCCGACACGGACGTCCCGGCCCCGGCGCCGGACATGCCGCCGGCACCGCCGCCGGCAACTCCCTCGGCCCGGCAGACCTAGCTCAGGCGCTGGGCGACCAGCGAAGCGAGGTCGGCCTCCGGTCTGGCGCCATAATGGGAGATCACTTCGGCGGCGGCGATCGCCCCCATCCGAAGGCTTTGCTCGAGCGATCGGCCTTGGGCCTGGCCGGTCAGGAAGCCCGCCGCGAACAGATCGCCGGCTCCGGTCGTGTCGACCACCGTAACCGCCTCGGCGGCGGTCTGCGCCCGCTCATCGCCGCAGATGGCGATCGCGCCCTTCTCGCTTCGAGTCACGACCAGCAATGGCACCCGGTCCTTGACCGCAGCGACCGCGCTTTCGAAGTGCGCGATCCCGGCGAGCGACTGGATCTCGTCCTCGTTGGCGAACAATATGTCGATCTTCCCGTCGTCGATGAGCTGGTTGAAGCCATCACGGTGGCGATCGATGCAGAAGCTGTCGGAAAGGGTGAAGGCGACCTTGCGACCGGCGGATCGGGCGATCTCGATCGCCTTGATCATCGCGTAACGCGGCTGCTCGGGATCCCATAGATAGCCTTCGAGATAGAGGATCGCCGAATCCCGGATTTGCTGCGCGTCCAGGGCCGTCACTGGCAGATGCTGCGCGGCGCCTAGAAAGGTGCTCATCGTCCGCTGCGCGTCGGGCGTCACCAGGACCAGGCAGCGCGCCGTGGGAACGCCCATATCCTTGGGTTCGGTAACGAACTCCACGCCGAGCGAGCTGATGTCGTGGCGGAAGAACTCGCCGAGCTGGTCGGGGGCGACCTGGCCGATGAAGCCGGAACGGCCGCCCAATGCCGCGACCCCGGCTGCCGTGTTCGCGGCGGATCCGCCGCTCGCTTCCCGGCCCGGGCCCATATGCGCGTAGAGCCGGGTGGCCTCCTCCGCGTCGATCAGGCGCATCGATCCCTTGGTGAGGCCCTGAACCTCGAGGAACGCGTCGTCGGCTTCGGCGATGACGTCGACGATGGCGTTGCCGATTGCGAGCACGTCGAGGCGAGTGTGGGTCATTCAGGGCTCCGGTCGAGTAAAGGCTGTTGGTGGGTTGTGGCTGGCCGCAATGACCAAGAAGGCGCCCTTTTGGAAGCCTTATTGACGGCGGCCGGAGCGGGTCGCCATAGCACCGGCCGATGAAATATCTCGGCCTCTCCTTTGCCGCCGGCCTGGTCGGAGCGTTGGGCTTCGCGCCGATTGGGCTTTGGCCGCTCGCCATTATTTCGCTCGGCGTCTTGTTGTGGCTGGTCGATCGGGCGCCGAACCTGCGCTCCGCGCTCGCTCGTGGATGGTGGTTCGGCTTCGGCCAGTTCGCGCTCGGCCTCAACTGGATCGCGACCGCCTTCACTTATCAGGCCGCGATGCCGGCCTGGTTGGGCTGGGTCGCGGTGATCCTGCTCTCGCTCTACCTTGCCGTTTACCCGGCCGCCGCCGCCGGGCTGGCGTGGCGCTGGGGCCGGCGCAACGCTCTCGTCTTCGTCCTGCTCTTCGCCGCGGCGTGGATCGTGACCGAATGGCTCCGCGGAACATTGTTCACCGGTTTTCCCTGGAATCCGGTGGGCGTCTCGCTGATCGAGACGATCTTCTCCTGGCCGGCGCCGTGGATCGGAACCTACGGCCTGTCGGGCCTGGCAGTCCTGCTCGCGGGCGTCCTTATGCTCATCCATCGAGACGATCAGCGGCGCTCGGGTGCGGCGGTCGCTTTGGCCATTTTCGCTTTCTGCGCCACCGCTTGGGCGGTCGCGGCGGCGGCTCCCGACGGCCAACCGGGCGGCGCGGTCAGGATCGTGCAGCCCAATATCGGTCAGCAGAACAAGTGGGACCCGGGGTTCAGGGAGGAGAATTTCCGCCGTCAGCAGCGACTGACCGGCGCTCCATTGGCTGAGCCGCGCCTGGTTTTGTGGCCGGAAGCGGCGACGCCCGATTTCATCGGCGTCGATCGCGGCGCCCGGGCCCGGATCGCCGGCCTGATCGGACCGCGGGACCTCATCCTGCTGGGTGCGGTAGAGCTCGTGTTCGGGCCGACCGGGGTAACCGACGCAGCCTATAACAGCCTGTTCGCACTCGACGCCAACGGGCGGATCGTCGGCCGCTACGACAAGGCCCATCTCGTTCCCTACGGCGAATATCTGCCGATGCGCCCCTTTCTGTCGACGCTGGGAATCAGCCGCCTCGCACCTGGCGACAAGGATTTCCTCAGCGGGCCGGGGCCCCGCAATATCGATCTTCCAGGTTTCGGCACCGCCGGAATCCAGATCTGCTACGAGATCATCTTCTCGGGCGACGTCGTCAGCGACTCCGAACGGCCGGATTTCATCTTCAACCCGTCCAACGACGCCTGGTTCGGTGCCTGGGGGCCACCCCAACATCTGGCGCAGGCGCGGCTTCGTGCGCTCGAGGAAGGCCTGCCCGTCCTTCGCGCAACCCCCACCGGGATTTCGGCGGTGATCGATGATCAGGGCCGGCTGCTCCACGCGCTACCGTCGGGCGTGGAAGGTGTGATCGACGCCCGACTACCGCCGGCCGGCGCGGCCACCCTGTTCGCACGCTTCGGCAATGCGCTGCCTTTCCTGTTTGCCATAATGCTCGTCGCCGGGGCTGTTGCGGTGAGACGCAAAACCGGCTAGCGGGCGGCGGACATAAACATATCTTTATATCCGCAAATTTCCCTTTTTTCCTGAGCGAGGAAGGCTTTTCTGTCGATGCGCAGCAGCTACCATTTCACCTCCGAGTCCGTGTCCGAGGGACATCCCGACAAGGTTTCGGACCAGATTTCCGACGCACTGGTCGACTATTTCATCGGCAAGGATCCGGAGGCTCGGGTTGCGTGCGAGACGCTCGTCACCACCCAGCGGATCGTCATCGGCGGCGAGATACGCTGCAAGCCGGTTTATGACGAAGAGGCGTTCAAGGACACGCATGGCTGGGCGCCCGGATCGCGCGACGAGATCGAGCAGGTGGTTCGTCACGTCGTCCAGAAGATCGGCTACGAGCAGGAGGGCTTCCACTGGCAGACCGCTTCGTTCGACAACTATCTGCACGGGCAGTCGGCCCACATCGCGCAGGGCGTCGATGCCAGCGGCAACAAGGACGAGGGCGCCGGTGACCAGGGCATCATGTTCGGCTTCGCCTGCGACGAGACCCCGGACCTGATGCCGGCGACCCTGTATTACAGCCACAAGATCCTCGAGCGAATGGCCGCTGATCGTCACTCCGGCGTTGCCCCGTTCCTGGAGCCCGATGCCAAGAGCCAGGTCACTCTGCGATACGAGAATGGCAGGCCCGTTGCGGCGACGACGATCGTCGTCTCGACCCAGCATGGCAAAGGCTATGACGAAGGCGACAAGGAAGCCGAGCTGCACGCCTACGTGAAAAAGGTGATCGCGGAGGTGCTGCCGGCCGAATTGCTCTCCGACGAGACCGTCTACCACATCAACCCGACCGGCAGCTTCGAGATCGGCGG
>DASTDX010000076.1:0-27232 GCA_035710145.1 Allosphingosinicella sp. | reverse complement strand
CGGACCGGGCTCAGGCCTGGCCGGTCACATCTCCGGCCTGGCCTCCCAAGGCTTCCGCTTGCTGATGCGCTGCGCGCTGCATGTAGAGACCGGCGAAGTCGATCGGATCGAGACGAAGCGGCGGGAAGCCGGCTTCCATCGTCGCATCGGCGATCAGCTTGCGGACGAACGGGAACATGAGGCGCGGCGCTTCTGCGAGGAGGAAGGGCGGAACCTGCTCGGCCGGGACATTGCGGAGCGCGAACAGGCCGCCGTAAAGAAGTTCCAGCTTGAACGCGGTGCCCTCCTCCGTCGAGGAAGTGATATCGACCTTGATGGCGACCTCGTGGATGTCGTCGCCGACCGACTGCGAGCCGACATTGAACTGGACGTCGGTCTGGGGCTGGCTCTGCCATTGGTAGACCGCCGGGGCGTTCGGATTCTCGAAGGAGTAGTCCTTCACATATTGCACGAGCACGGACACCTGAGGCATCGAGTCGGCTCCGCCGATCGCTTGTTCGCCTGCGCCGTTTGCGCCTGTTTCGTCGGCCATCTGTCCAAATCCCCGAATCTGCTGAGAAAATTCCCGTGCCACGGGCATCGCCAGTGGCCTTGGTTCGAGTGCGCGGGTAGCAGGGCGCTTGGAGCCGCGCAACATCCGCAACCTTCGTTCGTTGCGGGGATTGCGGGATTTGAAACCCGCCTGCCTTGCGCCTATGTAGGATGAGTTCCTCAAGGAGATCGGTGTTGACGTTCGGTATCGTGCTGTTGGCCATGATTGCCCTTTTCGTCGGGCTTCGGCTTTATGCCGTGCTTGGCCAGCGGACGGGCCATGAGCAGAGGCCTGTGACTCGGCCGGAGGCAGCGCCGGGCCTCGAGCCGGCGGCGACCCCTGTCGAGCCCAATGCAAACCAGGCCGAACCCAGTGGTTTTGCCTTCGACCAGAATGCCGCCGCCGGAGTCCGGGCGATCATTGCCGCCGATTCAAGTTTCGATGTCGCTCGCTTTCTTGAGGGTGCGCAGGCGGCCTACCGGATGGTGCTGGAAGCCTTCTGGAGAGGCGACCGGGAAGAATTGACTCGTCTTGCCAGCGCCGACGTCGTCGCCGCCTTCGATTCGGCGATCCGTGAACGGGAGAGCGCCGGCCACCGTCTCGACAATCGCCTCGTGGCGATCGAGCGGGCCATGATCGACGACGCGCGTCTCGACGGGCGGATTGCGGAGATCGACGTTCGCTTCGACGCGTTCGTCGCAGCCGTCACTCGGAACGCCGAGGGTGATCTCGTTGCCGGCTCGATGAGCGATGCGGTTCCGACTCACGACATCTGGACCTTCCAGCGTCAGCTCGGCAGCTCGAACCCCAATTGGCAGCTCGTCGAGACCGACGAAGCAGCCTGAGGCGCTTCTTTCACCCTATCGTCATTCGGGGCTATGCCGCGCCATGGCCCGTGATTCCCTGATCCTTCGTTTCGCCTTGCTGATGGCAGTGTCGGCTGCCCTGGCGAGTTGCGCTCGACAGCAGCCGCCGCCCGCGCCTCCACCGGTCGTTCCCGAGGCACCGGCGCCGCCGGCGACGGCGATCGAGGCAGGCGTCAAGTCTGGCCCAACGCTTGCGGACCTCGACCCTGCGGAGGCCGAACAGGCCTATCGCGCCTTCCTTATCTCCTGCCCGTCGGTCACGAGCCGGGATGATGTCAGCGGTTTGACCCGCAAGGAAGACTGGATCGCACTGTGTGGCGCTACACCCAGAGACGTCGTCCACTTCATGCGGACGGCCTTCGAAACCGTCGAGGTCGGCGACGGCACCGCGTTCGCTACCGGTTATTACGAACCTGAGATCAGGGGTTGTCGAACCCGGCAGCCGGGATGCGAAGTGCCCATTTACGCGCCACCTCCGGATCTGCTGGAGACCAATCCGCTGACCGGCGAGCGCGGGCGGGGCCGCCTCGATGCCAATGGTGCTTTCATCCTCTATCACGACCGCGCCGAGATCGAATCAGGGGTGCTGGCTGGACGCGGGCTGGAGATCGCCTGGGCTGCCGACCCGGTCGATCTCTTCTTCCTCCAGATCCAGGGCTCCGGCCGTGTCAGAATGGCGGACGGGTCGGTGATGCGGATCGGCTACGCGTCCCAGAACGGCCGCGAATATGTCGCCATCGGAAGGCTGCTTCGGGATCGCGGAATTCTCGAGAGCCCGATCACGATGCAGGCGATCACCGCTTGGCTCCGCGCTCATCCCGAAGAGGGCGAAGCGCTGATGCAGGAGAACAAGAGTTATATCTTCTTCCGCGAGTTGACTGGGCCGGGACCCCTGGGCGCGCTCGGACGGCCGGTAACGCCGCTGGTGACGGTTGCCGCTGATCCCAAATTCGTGCCGCTTGGCGCGCCGGTCCTTTTGAGGGGCATGGACATGCCGGCCGCGAATGGCCTGTGGGTTGCCCAGGATACCGGTGGCGCGATCCGTGGCTCCAATCGCTTCGACACCTTCTGGGGCGCCGGCGATCAAGCCGCCGCGATCGCCGGCGGAATGTCGGCTCGAGGACGGGCTTATCTGCTGCTCCCGCGCGGCACGCTCGATCGCATCCGCGCCAATGGTTCGACGGCTCAACGCTGACGAGGCCGCGCTTTGGCGCAAGGTCGTCGAATCGGTCCGGCCGCTTGCCGGAGCCGCGACTCCGTCGGCGGTGAAAGAGACCGAAGCTCTTCCCACCGCGCCGCGCGCCGCACCGCGAAAAGCCGTTGCTGCGACGACAAAAGCTCAACCGCGACCGCGGGGACCGGGTTCGACTCTTGACGCGAGCTGGGACCGCCGGCTGTCTCGGGGTCTCGTCCAGCCCGATCTCAGCCTGGATCTCCATGGCCATAACCTCTCGACCGCTTACGATCTTGTCGATCGGAAGCTCGAGGAGGCGATTGGGCGCGGCGTCCGTCTGCTCCTCTTGATCACCGGCAAGCCGCCGTCCGAAAGAGCGGGCAAGAGGGGCGCAATCAGGGCGGCGGTCGGTGACTGGCTCGCCGTTTCGCGTCACTCGGGCGAGATCGCCGCCGTTCGCAATGCCCACCCCCGTCACGGAGGGAGTGGCGCGCTCTACATCGTTCTCAGGCGGCGACGGTCAGTGCCGCGCGGATGACCCTCGCGTAGATCCGCTGAAGCGTGTGGATGTCCTCCACGGCCGCGGCCTCGTCGAGCTTGTGCATCGTCGCGTTGGGCAGGCCGAAATCCACCACGGGGCAGAGCTTGATCAGGAACCGGCCGTCCGAGGTTCCGCCGTGGGTGGACAATTTCGGCGGCACACCCGTCTCCGCCTCGATGGCCGCGGAGACGATTTCGTAGATCGGCCCCGGCGGAGTCAAAAAGGCCTCGCCGGAAATGATCGCTTCGACCGTAGCGCCGGGCGCCGCCGCTTCGACCGTCCGCCGCACCAGGGCGATCAATTCCTCGCCACGATGGAGATTGTTGAAGCGGATGTTGAGCTGAGCGGTCGCTGCACCGGGTATGATGTTGGTCGCGCGGGTTGGGGTAGCGATCGCGGTAAGCTCGAGATTCGAAGGCTGGAATTCGGGGGTGCCGTCGTCGAGGTGGAGCGACTCGAGCGCATGGATGACACGGGCAAGGTTCGGGATCGGATTGTTTGCGCGGTGGGGATAAGCGACGTGGCCCTGGATACCGGGCACGTTGATCCACATGTTGACGGTACCGCGCCGGCCGATTTTCACGATGTCGCCGAGCCGGGACTCGGAGGTCGGCTCACCGATCAGGATCATGTCGGGTCGAATACCGCGTTCTGCCATCCACGCCATCACAGCCTTGGTGCCGTAAGTCGCGGGGCCCTCTTCGTCGCCGGTGATGATAAGGCTGAGCGTGCCCGAGTGATCGGCCTCTTCCGCCGCCGCGGCGACGAACGCTGCGATCGAGGCCTTCATGTCCACGGCACCGCGCCCGTGGAGCAGGCCGTTTTCTATGACCGGAGTGAACGGGTCGGTCGACCAGCCATCGCCGGCCGGGACGACGTCGAGATGGCCGGCAAAGCCGAAATGCGGACTGCCGTCACCGCGGCTCGCGAACAGATTCTCGACGGGGCCGTCCGGTGGTCCGCCGGCCGTGAAACGGTGAACCTCGAAGCCCGCTTGCCGAAGCGACTGTTCCAGGATTTCGAAGACTTCGCCGGTGGCGGGCGTGACGCTGGGGCAGGCCATCAGCCGGCTGGCCAGCGCGATCGGATCGATTGCAGCGCTCATCCGGCTCGATTAGCAGGGGCGAGGGGAAACGCCATGCCGAAGCTCGACCTCGACACCATCGAACGGATCAACCGCACCGGCTATCCGGCCCCGTATGCGGAGCCCATGGCCAAGCGTCATTATCGACGGCTCGCGCCCGCGGCCGGACTGACCGATTTCGGAGTCAGCCATGTGACCCTCGAGCCTGGCGGGATCTCGAGCCAGCGCCACTGGCACGAAGGGGAAGACGAGTTCCTGGTCATGCTCGACGGTGAAGCCGTGCTGGTCGAGAATGAAGGAGAAACGGTGCTTCGGCCCGGCGATTGCGCGGCCTTTCCCAAGAATGTGGCGAACGGCCATCACCTGATCAATCGGAGCGATCGCGCGTGCACCTTCATCGCCGTCGGCCGTGCCGCGGCCAGTGACTGCCATTATCCCGATATCGACCTGCATCTGGACGGCGCCAGCGGGACCTTCACCCGCAAGGATGGACGCGCCTACGACTGAGGCGTTTCATATTGCTCGATCACCCAGGGTTCTTCCTGGGCGGCCTCGATCCACTCGCGCATCCAGGCATGATCGAGGATCGTTTCCATATAAGCGGCGGCGAAGCGGGGTACCGGTACCGAATATGTGACAAAGCGCGTGACGACGGGGGCGAACATGATGTCGACCGCGCCGAAATCACCGAAGAGATAGGGACCGCCGCCGCCGTGGCGAGCGCGGGCTTGCGCCCATAATTCGAGAATTCTGAGGATTTCCTGCCGGACCGGGTCCGAAAGCTCGGCCTGGCGGAACTGCTTGCGCACGTTCATCGACAGTTCCCGGCGCAGATTGGGGTAGCTGGAATGCATCTCGGCCGCCATCGACCGCGCCATGCCGCGGGCAGCGTCGTCGCGCGGCCAGTAGCGCGCCTTGTCGGTCCTGTCGGCAAGCCATTCGATAATCGCAAGGCTGTCCCAGATGACGGTCTGGTCGTCCCACAGGATCGGGACCTTGCCGCCCGAGGGCGCGAACTCGTCGCCCTCCGTCCTCTTGTCCCATTCCGCATCGAACATCGGCACGGTGATCTCCTCGAACGGGAGCCCCGATTGCTTGACCGCCAGCCAGCCGCGAAGCGACCAGGATGAATAGGCCTTGTTGCCGATGATGAGCTTCAGCATTTCAGATCTCCGCCGCCTCGACCACCGCGGACCTTAACCGCTCCATCCCCAGGCCGGTTTCACTCGAGGTCACGATGATGTCCGGATGGGCTGCGGGATGCCTTCGTGACTCGTCGACGGTCCGCGCTTCCACCTCTGCCAGTTCGGTCGCCTTGATCTTGTCGGCCTTCGTCAAGACCAGCCGGTAGCTGACCGCAGCGTCGTCGAGCATCTTCATGACCTCACGATCAAGGTCCTTCAGCCCGTGGCGGCTGTCGATCAGGAGCAATGTCCGCTTGAGCACGACCCTGCCGCGAAGATAATCGTTGATCAGGAAGCGCCATTTCCTCGCCACGTCCTTCGGTGCCTTGGCGAAGCCATAGCCCGGCATGTCCACAAGCCGCAGACGGGCCGGCTCCCCGACTTCGAAAATGTTCAGTTCCTGGGTTCGACCCGGCGTGTTCGACGTGCGCGCGAGGCCGTTCCGATTGGTCAGGCGGTTGAGAAGCGACGACTTGCCGACGTTGGAGCGCCCGGCAAAGGCAATCTCCGGAAGCGTTGGATCGGGCAGGAACTGCAGCTGCGGAGCCGACTTCAAGAACGAGACTGGCCCCGAAAACAGCCTGCGGGCCAGTTCGTCGCGATCTTCCACTGTTTCGCTCACTTTGCCCGCGATTTCTTGGGCCGCCCGGCGGTCGACGGGGGCGGGGAAGGCGATGACGGCGGAGACGGCGGGGTCGTCGCGGAATCCGCCTGCTGCTTGAGCACCGGGTGGCGTGCGTAGAGAAGCTTCTGCTGCGCCATGGAAATGATGTTGTTGGTCACCCAGTAGAGCTGAAGCCCCGCCGCGAATGGCGCCATGATCACCATCAGCACCCACGGCATCAGACCGAAAACCTGCTTCTGGACGGGATCCATTGGCTGCGGGTTCAAACGCATCTGGAGCCACATCGTCACCCCCAGGAGGATCGGCAGGATACCGATCGCGATGAAGGCTGGCGGGGTGAAATCGAGGAAGCCGAACAGGTTGATCGGAGTCAAAGGATCCGGTGCGGAAAGATCCCTGATCCACAAGGCGAACGGCTCATGGCGCATTTCGACGGCCAGCAGAAGCACCTTGTAGAGCGCATAAAAGATCGGGATCTGAAGGAGGATGGGGAGGCAGCCCGCCATCGGGTTCACCTTCTCTTCCTTGTAGAGCTTCATGATCTCCTGCTGCATCCGAACCTTGTCGTCCTTGAACCGATCCTGGAGCGCCTTCTGCTTGGGCTGGACGACCCGCATCGCCGCCATCGAGGCGAACTGCTTCTGGGCGACCGGGAAGAGAAGCAACCGGACGATTAGGGTCAGGCAGATGATCGCCACGCCGAAATTGCCGATCTGCGCGAACAGCCAGTTGAGAAGCGAGAAGATCGGTTTCATGAACCATTCGAACCAGCCCCAGTCGATCGCCTTGTCCAGGCGAGCGATCCCCAGGTCCTCGGTGTAGTCTTCGAGCAGCTGGACTTCCTTCGCGCCGGCGAACAGGCGCGCCGTCGTCCGCAGGCCGCGGCCAGGCTGGACGATGGACGGCGCAACGGTGAAATCGGCCTGGAAGCTGTTCGTGGCCCGGTTGTGGCGGAAGGCGGCGTCGATCGGGCGACGTTGATCGGGGATGACCGCGGCAAGCCAATATTTGTCGGTGAATCCGAGCCAGCCACCGGTGCTGTTGAAAGGCTGGGCGCCGGCTTCGCTGACGTCTTCCCAGTTCGATCCATATTCGGCGGTTCCGTCGAAGACACCCACCGGGCCGACATGCATCGTCCAGCTGTCGGGATCGGGTGAGGGGCCGGAGCGGCTGACCAGGGCGAAGGGCTGGGCAACGACCGGAGCCGCGCCGCGGTTGAGTACTCTTTGTTCGGCCGTGAACATGTAGCCGTCATCAACCGACAGAAGGATCTGGAAGATCTGACCCTGGCCGTTGTTCCAGCTCAAGGTGACGGGAGTCGCCGGCGTGAGCCGACCGCCGCTCGCCTGCCACACCGTATCCGCGCCGGGGGCGGCGAGGCCGTCGCCGGACCAGCCGAAGCTGCCGAAATAGGCGCCCGGCGAGCCTGCCGGTGAGAACAAGCGGACCGGCGGCGAATTCCGGTCGAGGCCCTCGCGGTGGGTCGTGAGCAGCAGATCGTCGATCCGGGCACCCCTGAGGTTGATCGATCCACTGAGGCGTGGAGTCTCGATCCGGAGCCGGGGGGTCTCGGCCAGGACGACGTTGCGGTCGCGCATGGCCTGCGCCGAATCGGCGGCCGGGTCGGCCTTGGGCTGGGGAAGGGGTACCTGGCGGCCGTCCTCGATCTTCGTCGTGGGCGGATTCGCCGTCGGGAAATAGGTCTCGGTGATGAAGCCCCATCCCAGCAGAACGATTGCCGACAGGGCGATCGCCAGGATCATATTCTTGTGGTCGTTCACCTAATTCCCCTCTTGGTGCCGGGCCCTCATGGTACCGGGTCGTCGCCGGATCCCCCCCAGGGGTGGCAGCGGAGCAGGCGCCTTGCGGCCAGCCAGCTCCCGCGCAGCGCCCCATAGCGGGTCA
Organism: Allosphingosinicella sp.; assembly: GCA_035710145.1. Classification (GTDB taxonomy): domain Bacteria; phylum Pseudomonadota; class Alphaproteobacteria; order Sphingomonadales; family Sphingomonadaceae; genus Allosphingosinicella. Next base: position 19,321 of record DASTDX010000076.1, on the reverse strand, counting down.
AGGCGGTGATTGCATAGGCCGAGCAGCTTGGTGTGAAGCGGCAGCTCGGCGGAAGTACCCGCGACGGGCCCATTTGCCAGCCGCGCGCGACCAGGATGAGAAGCTTCGCGACCATCAGCTGCCGCTTGCGGTCGAGGGAGCCGGGATTGTCGTTGACGGTCCCTTCAGCTTGTCGGGACCCTGTTTTTCGGCCTTGCCGCAAATTCTGAGCAGCGCCTGCCTCAACTCTTTCTCAAGCTGATCGAACGGCCGATCGACCCCGCTTGCTCGGCCGATGAGCACGTGATCGGCGCCCGGAATGCCGGCATCGGGCAGAACGATCCGGGCGAGTTCGCGAAAACGCCTCTTCATCCGGTTACGAACGACCGCGTTCCCGACCTTCTTGGAAACCGTGAGTCCGAGGCGGAGAGTCAAATCGCCATCGTCGCGCGGGCGGACGAGCAGCACGAAGCCGGGCATGGGCGCGCGCCGGCCGCCGTTCGCGGCCAGGAAGTCCGCGCGGCGAGTGAGCTTGACGATCAGGGGCGCTGTTAAGCCGAAAGCTTCTTGCGGCCGCGGCTGCGGCGAGCGGCAATGACCTTGCGGCCACCGACGGTTGCCATCCGGGCCCGGAAGCCGTGCCGGCGCTTGCGCACGAGATTGCTCGGCTGGAAGGTGCGCTTCATCGCTCATTCCTCGTAAATCGGTCGAAAGAAAATGGCGGCCGATCAGGGCCGCCGCGTTGCCAGCGCCGATAGGCAAAGGCCGCTGCAAAGTCAATCGCGCAGAGGCGAGTCATCGCTGTCGCCCTGTTTGAGTCGGGCTTCGCGCCGCTTCGCGCTCCGCCGCCGCATGCCCCAGTCGGCCCAGCGACCCTTGTTGGGATGGCTGCGCTTGAAGCGGACGTACTGGCGCTTCGCCCACTCGCTATACTTGAGGACGAGACCGAGCCCCGCTCCGAAGACGATGACTCCGCCGGGCCCGGGGATCACTCCGACCAGGGGCGAGACAAGGATGAGCACGCACCCGGCCAGGAACAAGACATTCTTGACGATCGGGTTGCGTCCCCACGCCAGCCATTGCTGCCGGATATTCATGAGGCGGATGTGGTGATGGTGTTTGACATGTGCAATACGCCTCTCGCGGCTCGACAAATTTACCCTGCGCATCCAAAACACCTGCCGGTTCGGGGGGTTGCTTGATGGTTGCGCACGTCGCCACGGTTGCGTTTCTGGGGCTCGAGGCACGATCGGTAGAAGTCCAGGTCCAGATCGCGAACGGCTTGCCAAAATTCCTTGTGGTCGGCCTTCCCGACAAGGCTGTGAACGAAAGCCGCGAGCGGGTGCACGCGGCGCTTGCCGCCGTCGGGCTGTCGCTTCCGCCCAAGCGGATCACCGTGAATCTCTCTCCCGCAGACCTGCCCAAGGAAGGGTCTCATTTCGATCTGCCCATCGCCCTCGGCCTGCTTGCGGCCATGGGCGCAATCGATCGCGAGACACTGGCGGGTTACCTGGCCATTGGCGAGTTGAGCCTCGACGGGCGGGTGGCGCCATCGCCCGGCGTGCTCCTGGCCGCGCTCCATGCATCGTCGCAGGGGCTGGGGCTGATCTGTCCGATTTCGCAAGGGCCGGAAGCGGCCTGGGCCGGCGATGTGGAGGTGATCGCAGCGCCAGATTTGATCGCTTTGATGAACCACCTGCGCGGCACGGCCGTGCTTTCGCCGCCGCGACCGGGCGAGTCGGACCCGCCCGCCATCGGACCCGATCTGTCGCAGGTGAAGGGGCAGGAGACTGCCAAGCGTGCCCTGGAGATCGCGGCCGCAGGCGGCCACAACCTCCTGATGACCGGACCGCCGGGAGCCGGCAAATCGTTGCTCGCCGCCTGCCTGCCGGGAATATTACCGGAACTGACGCCCCCCGAAGCACTCGAAGTGTCGATGATCGCGAGCGTCGCCGGAGAACTCAAGGAGGGGCGGCTAATCCGGACCCGGCCCTATCGGGCGCCCCATCACAGCGCGTCGATGCCGGCGCTGGTGGGCGGCGGTCTCAAGGTACGCCCGGGTGAGGTGAGTCTGGCCCATCTCGGCGTGCTCTTCCTCGACGAACTTCCCGAATTCCAGCGCTCAGTCCTCGATTCTCTCCGTCAACCTCTCGAGAGCGGCAACGTGCAGGTGGCAAGGGCCAACGCTCACGTCACCTTTCCGGCCCGGGTCCAGTTGGTGGCAGCGATGAATCCTTGCCGTTGCGGGCATCTCGGTGATCCGGCGCTCGCCTGTTCCCGGGCACCGCGGTGCGCAGCCGATTATCAGGCAAAGGTGTCAGGCCCGCTGCTCGACCGAATCGACCTGCATGTCGACGTTCAGGCGGTCGCGGCTGCCGATCTCGTCCTTCCGCCTCCCTCAGAGGGGTCGGCGGACATCGCGGCCCGTGTCGCGACCGCCCGCGAAATTCAGACCCGACGCTATCAGGTTCACAAGATCCGCACGAACGCCGAGGCCGACGGCGACCTGCTCGACCAGGTGGCGACTCCGGATGAACCCGGCCGCCGACTGCTCGCTCAGGCCGCCGAGGCGATGCGCCTCTCCGCCCGCGGTTATCACCGGGTAAGGCGAGTCGCCCGATCGATCGCCGACCTTGCGGGCAGCGAAGGCATCGGCCGAGTGCACATCGCCGAAGCGCTCAGCTACAGGCGGCAGGCGCCGCGCAACTAGTTGCTGTTGCTGCCGCCTTCGTCACTTGGGGTCACGTCGATATCGACGTCGGGAACCTCGACCTCGGGTATGGTGATATCGGGAGCCTCGACGTTGACGTTCACTCCGACCTCGTCCGCGGCCTGATCGAACGAGCCGCTGAAGAAGAGGAAGGCCAGAATAGCGACCACCAGCAGGAGGACGATGGCGGCGATCAGGCCGCCGCTACCGCCACTTCGCTCCCCGGTATTGATCACCGTTGTCTCGTGTTCGACGCGCCGTTCCGGCTCGATCTCCACCCGTTCTCTGTCGTCCATCTCTTCGCTCCCGAAAATTGTTACGCCCCCGAACGCATCGCGGAGCCCGCGGGTTCCTCTAGACGACAAGCGGGCGGCCCTGTTTAAGTGTCGGCGACTTAATTGCCTGGGGGGAATATATGTCCGACGAAAGCTTTTCCGCCGACCGCCGAACTGTGCTCAAGGGGGCCGTGGCCGGTGCGGCGTTGCTCGCGCCGGGTGCAGCACTCGCGCAGTCGCGCCGAGACAGCGATCGCGAGGCGATCCGGCGTGCCGTCGAAGGAGGCTTCGACGAGAGCGTTCGCCGGCTCCAGCGCTGGATTGCCTTGCCGACCATCGCCGCCGAGCAGCTCAATATCGAACAAGGCGCGGATCATATGGCCCAACTGGCCACCGAGGCCGGTTTCACCGGCGTCCGCAAGGTACCGACCGGCGGCGTTCCGGCCCTGTTCGGCGTACTCGACGCCGGAGCACCCCGAACCGTCGGTCTCTACTTCATGTATGACGTCAAGCAGTTCGACCCGGCTGAATGGGCGTCCCCGCCGCTCGAGGGGCAGATGTTCGATCACCCATTGGGACGCGCAATTCGGGGCCGGGGCGCGACCAACCAGAAAGGACCAGAGGCGGCCTTGCTCGCGGCGCTTCACGCCTTCCGCGCGTCGGGCCGCCCGTTACCGGTCAATCTGGTCTTGCTTGCCGAAGGGGAAGAAGAGATCGGATCGCCGAACTTCGTCAACGTCTTCCGGGACGCCGGCGTGCGTGCCGCTTTCGAGCGCGCCGACGGCGTCTTCATCCCGGCCAATGGCCAGGGGCCGAATGGCAACGCCAACATCGCCCTCGGGGCCAAGGGAATTATCGAGCTTGAGCTGGTCTCGTCCGGCGAACGATGGGGGAGGGGGCCGGCGAGGGACGTCCATTCGAGCCTCAAGGCCCAGATCGACAGCCCCGTCTGGCATCTGGTCGAGGCGCTGAAGACCCTGACCACGGATCATGGCAACACGCCGGCTATTGAAGGCTGGTTCGAGCATGTGCGGCCGCTGACGGAGCGGGAACGGGCCTTGATCGCCGAGGCGGCGCGTACCCGAAGTGAGGAAGAGGCGAAACGGGCTCTGGGAGTCCAGCGCTGGATCGACGATCTGCCCTGGCGTGAATCGCTGGAACGGCTCGCCTCGCAGCCGACCGTCAATATCGAGGGCCTGGTTGCCGGCTACACCGGCCCGGGCGGCAAGACGGTGCTTCCAGCGCGCGGGGTCGCCAAACTCGACCTTCGCCTGGTTCCCAACATGACCGTCGAGGACTGCCTCGCCAAACTCCGGCGTCATCTCGACCAACAGGGTTTCGGGGACATAGAAGTCAATATGAGCGGCGGCTACGATCCGACCGAGACTGCCGAAGACAGCCGGATCATCCGTGCCCAGCAGGCGCTCTATACCCGCAACCAGATTCCCTACTCACTCTTTCCGCGCAATGCCGGATCGTGGCCGGGCTTCGTCTTCACCGGCGCGCCTTTGCGCAAGCCGGCTGGGCAGTTTGGCCTCGGCCATGGCGGCGGCGCCCACGCGCCGGACGAATATATGATCATCGAAAGCCGCAATCCCCAAGTGGCGGGGCTGAAGGAGGCGACGATGGGCTATGTCGACTTCCTCTACGAAATGGCAACGATCCGCTGAGAGCGGCTTTCGGAACCGGGCGCTTCGCGCGCTTAAGTCCTTACGGGGCCGATTCAGGCAGGGCCCCGATAATGGCTTCGGCGAACGCGGCGCCGCCGGACAGGTCGTGCTCGAGATAAAGGTCCGGCTCCACCAGTTCGAGCTCCATCAGAACAGGCGAGCCATCGAGCCCGCGGACGAGGTCGATCCGCGCATAAAGGAGATCCTCCTCGACTTCGGCGAGGATCGCTTCGGCCGCTGCAAGTTCATCGGCAGCCGGCTGATGCGTATCGATGATCCCGTCATATTCGGGCTGAACCCGGAAATCGCCGGGTTGCGGCCGTTTGCGTATGGCATGGCTGAAGACGCCGCCAAGATAGATCAGGGAAAGTTCACCCTCGGACTCGATCGCCGGCAGGAACGGCTGAATCATCGCCGGCCCGGTCGGTCCACCATCGAGCGTGGCGCCTGGCGACCAGCGGATCGTCTGCCAAGCCGAGGCGGAGGCGCGCGGTTTTGCGATCAGCTGATTGCTGCCCAGGCTTCGGGCCGCCTCCGCCAGCGCCTGTTCGTCGACCCGCTCGACGAACAGGCTCGGAGTAACAGGTGCGCCACACGCCGCGAGCCGCGCGAGATAGGATTTGTCGGCGTTCCAGCGAAGTACGCTGGGGGGATTGCGCAGTCGGATTCCTTCGCGTTCCCATTGCTCCGTCGCCGCTCGCCAGGCCGGGGCCGCGCGATAATAACCCCAGACGAGCAAGGGCAGGACCAGGTCGAAAGCGGCGAGGTCCTCCGTTTCGGCCCAGCTCCGCCCGTCGACAGCTAGCCCCGCCGCACGCAGCGGCGCCGACGTCCGCTCGAGTACGCTGCGCCAGCGAGAATGATAATCGCGGTCGCTGGGATCCGGAGTGAGGATCGCGACCCTGGCCGACGTCATTCAGGCAGGAAGTCCGGCACCGACAGATAGCGCTCGCCGGTGTCGTAGTTGAACCCCAGGATTCTCTTCCCGGTGCCGACCTCCTCGAGCTTCTGACGGATCGCGGCCAGAGTCGCGCCCGAGCTGATCCCCACCAGGATTCCTTCTTCGCGAGCCGCCCGGCGGGCCAAGTCCTTGGCGTCGTTTGGATCGACCTGGATGACCCCGTCGATCAGGCTCGTATCCATGATATGCGGGATGAAGCCCGCACCGATCCCCTGGATGGGATGCGGCCCAGGATCACCGCCGGAAAGAACCGGTGACAAGGTCGGCTCGACGGCGAACACCTGGAGGTCCGGCCAGGCCTTCTTGAGCACGTCCGCGCAGGCGGTGATGTGTCCGCCGGTGCCGACTCCGGTGATCAGAAGGTCGATCGGCGTGTCGCGGAAATCCTCCAATATCTCCTGGGCCGTGGTTCGCCGGTGAACCTCGAGATTGGCCGGGTTCTCGAACTGCTGGGGCATCCAGCTGCCCGGTGTCTGATCGATCAGCTCTTGCGCCCGGGCGATCGCGCCCTTCATCCCCTTCTCCTTCGGGGTCAGATCGAAACTGGCGCCGTAGGCGAGCATCAATCGGCGTCTTTCCAGGCTCATGCTCTCCGGCATCACCAGGATCAATTTGTAGCCCTTGACGGCGGCCACCATGGCGAGGCCGATGCCGGTATTGCCGCTGGTCGGTTCGATGATGGTTCCGCCGGGCTTCAGCTTGCCAGTTCGCTCGGCGTCCTCGACCATCGCCAGCGCGATACGGTCCTTGATCGAGGCCCCGGGATTGGCGCGCTCGGACTTGATCCAGACCTCGGCGTCGCCGAACAGGCGGTTGACCCGAATGTGTGGCGTTCTGCCGATCGTCTCGAGGATATTCGCAGCCTTCATGATGGGATCTCCTTGATTGCGGGCAGAGGCCGTTGTCGGGAACTCCTGGGTCGGGGGCCGGGCCAGATCAAGTGGGTGCCTTCGTCTCCTGCGGCGGTTCGAACGTTCTCGCCTGCCGAAGCTCCGGAAACCATTTCGCCCATAACAGGGTAATGCCGATGGCGGCGAACCCTCCCGCCACCACCGCGGTTACGGGACCCACGACGGCGGCGAGGAAACCGCTTTCGGCTTCACCCAGCTCGTTCGACGCTGAAATGAACAATGAGGAGACGGCGCCGACCCGGCCGCGCATCGCATCGGGGGTGTAGAGCTGGATCAGGGACTGACGCACGTAGACCGAAAACATGTCGGCGGCGCCGAGCAACGCCAGGCAGATGAGCGATAACCCCATCGATCGAGACAGGCCGAAGACGATCGTGGCGGCACCGAACACGCCCACGGCGGCAAGCATCTTGACCCCGACATTGCTTTTCAGGGGGCGGAAGGAGAACCAGATCGCGGTCAGGGTGGCGCCGACCGCCGGGGCGGCGCGGAGGTGGCCCAGGCCTGCGGGCCCGGTTTCAAGAATGTCGCGCGCGAAGATCGGAAGCATCGCCGTCGCTCCGCCGAGCAGGACCGCAAACAGATCGAGCGAGATGGCGCCCAGGACCAGCCGGTTTTGACGCACGTAGCGTAACCCGTCGATCATCTGTTTCCAGGGATTTTGCGTTCTCTCCATCACGCTTCGCGGTTTCGGTCCGATCACGAACATGCACAGCAAGGACAAGGTGAAGAGCGCGGCGGCGGCGGCATAGGGCAGGTGCGGCGCCCACGCGTAGAGGTAGCCGCCGATCGCGGGCCCGGCGATCGCGCCGGACTGCCAGGCGATCGAGCTCATGGCGATCGCCTTTGGCAATATGTCCTGGGGCACCAGGTTCGGGGCCAGCGCCTGGAGCGCGGGCCCAGCGAAGGCCCGAGCGACGCCCAGCAAGGCAGCGACGCCGAACAGGATCGGCAGAGTCACGGTACCCTGGAACGAGGTCCAGCCGAGGATGACGGCACAGAGTATCTCCAGGGCGATGGTGGCGCGGGCGATATGGCGCCGATCGAGCCGATCCGCTGTCCATCCGGTGATCAGGGTGAGAGCAAACAGGGGAACGAACTGGACGACGCCGATCAGTCCGAGCTGCAGTGCAGCGGCCTTTATCCCCATGGTGCCGCGGGCGATGTCGTAGACCTGCCAGCCGATGACGATGACCATGCTCATCTGGGCGATGGTCGAGGCCAGCCGGGCTACCCAGTAGAAGCGGAAGTCCGCAATCGAGAATGGGGAGGCAGTGGCCATCGCCATGCCCTTAAGGGCGCCACCAAAGCTCGGCAACAAACATGCAGGGAAGCGAATTCCGCTTTGATGGCCGCCGGTTCGGGGGAATCCCACCAACTGACTGGCGCGCGGCGAAGGCTGCTGCCGCGGCAGATCGAAAAATCAGTGCGAAGCGAAACCGAAATGGGTCAGCGAGGCCGGGACGATCAATTGTCGTCGGCGCCGACCGGGAACAGATCGATCGCCTCGAAAAGGGCGGTCAGCTCGACACGCTCTTCCAGGCTGATTTCGGGCCGCCAGATCTCGAAGATCAGGACGATCCGATTGCTGTCGGATCGATTCCAGGCCTCGTGCTCGAAACTGTCGTCGAAGATCAGGATCTCACCTTGTTTCCAGCTTCGAGTCTCGCTCCCGACGCGCAATCCGCAGTCGGGCGGGACGACGAGGGGGATGTGACAGATCAGCCGCGTGTTGAGCATGCCGTGGTGCGGCTTGATATGCGTTCCTGGCTTGAGCAGCGAATAGAGGGCCTGGGGCGATCTTCCCGCGATCACGGGCATCGGGGCGCGGGCGAGCGCGGCCATGGTTCGAGGACAAAGATCCGCCTGGCCTTCCACCGCTTTGCCCGATTGCCAGAGATAATATGCGCCCCAGCTGGGATCGTTCAGCAAGGCGTTGTTCGGCAATGGGCGGCTCGGCGTGGGGGTCACGTAAGGTTCGAAGACTTCGTCCCGGGCCAGTACCCCGCTCAGTTCCTCCATCATCGCCGGCGTTTCCGCCTCGATGCCCGGAATCCAGTCGAACTCCTCGCGTTCGTAATAGGGTCTTTGCGGCAGCTCGGGGAAATAGAACATGTTCGGTTGCTGAAGGTAAAGTTGGGTCTTTCCCAGCAACAGGTCGAGTGCCCGCCGCATGCGCGGCGATGTGCTTACCCCGCCGATCCCCGCAGCCTCGAGCTGCTCGCCAAGATGAACTTCATATCGGGCGCTGGTTTCCTCGATGAAGGCTTTCGCGCGGTTGAGGATCGGTATCAGTTGCGGCGGCGGCGGGCGGACCGCCGCCGAATTGAGCGCGGTCCGGAAGAAAGCCGCGGCGGCTCGACTGTCGCCCTGTTTTATTTTCAGGTCGCCCATGGCGAGAAGGGCCGGAAGGTCGCGTTTGTCCTGGTTGAGCTGCTTCTGAAGAGCCTGCTCCTCCCCGGCCGCGTCGCCGAGCAGGTTGCAGGCGCGGGCCATGGCCATCCACGGCGGCATTCCGCCCTGGGACAGAATGTCCTGAAATCGGCTTCGGGCCTCACGGGCGTCGCCGCGGCGAAGCGCTTCGACCCCCGTTCGGGCCAGGCTTTCAAGGCTCGATTGATCCATCCGGCCAAGGGTTAAGCGAGCTTCAGGAAGCTGTCGAGACGCGGGAGAGAAGAGCATGGTTCGGGTCGGAACAGGTTCGCGCGCAGGGCCTACGGGCCGCTCACGCTAAGCGGATCAGGCAAGGCTCACGAAGCTGTCCAGGACCCGTTTGCGGCCCGAATGCTCGAAATCTATCTCCAGCTTGTTCCCCTCTATTTCCGCAACCTGGCCATAACCGAATTTGGAATGGAACACCCTCTGGCCGACCTCGATGTCCGTGCGGCCCGGATTGCCCAGGCTGACCGCGCTGGCGCGGGCTTCGATCACTCGTGTCGGAGTGCGCTCGAAAGCGCCGCTGCTTGCAGCCCGCTGCCACCCCGGACCGCGACCCGTGCCTCGGGCGATGTCGGCAAAGGGATCGGCGCGCTCTGACCAGTTGGCCCTCCACAGCGACTCCCCTCCGCTCATCGTGGTTTCCTGCTCGACATGGGCGGGCGGCAATTCGCTGACGAAGCGCGATGGGATCGATGAGGTCCACTGGCCATAGATTCGGCGGTTTGCAGCATGGAAGATGAAACATTTGCGCCGTGCTCTTGTAATAGCAACATAAGCCAGGCGACGTTCCTCCTCGAGGCTCGCGAGGCCGCCTTCGTCGAGCGAACGCTGCGACGGGAAAACACCTTCCTCCCAGCCGGCGAGAAAGACGTTCTCGAACTCCAGGCCCTTGGCGGCGTGGATGGTCATGATCGTGACCTTGTCCGCTTCGTCGGCCGAGTCGTTGTCCATGACCAGACTGACATGCTCGAGGAACGACCCCAAAGTGTCATATTCCTCCATCGCCCGAGTCAACTCGGCGAGGTTCTCGAGCCGGCCGGCGCTCTCGGCCGAACGATCGGCCTGGAGCATCGTCGTGTAGCCGGATTCGTCGAGCACCAGGCGGGCCAGCTCGGCATGGGGCAACTCATCGAGGCGGGCTCGCCAACGGGCGAAATCGCTCACCAGGTTGCCGAGCGAGCGCCGCGCCTGTGGCGTCAGCTCGTCGGTATCGACGATCTGGGCGGCGGCACCGAACAAGGAGAGATCCGCGGCTCGGGCGAAGCTGTGGATCCGCGCCACCGCCTTGTCGCCGAGTCCGCGTTTTGGGGTGTTGATGATCCGTTCGAGCGCGAGGGCATCGTCGGGAGAGTAGATGACCCGGAGATAAGCAAGCGCATCCCTGATCTCCGCGCGTTCGTAGAAGCGGAAGCCGCCGACGATCCGGTATGGCAGGCCAATGGCGATGAACCGGTCTTCGAATTCGCGGGTCTGGAATTGTGCGCGGACCAGGATCGCGCAGCGGTCCAGGCGCCCGCCCCGGCGCTGGATCGACTCCAGCTCCTCGCTTACGCGACGGGCCTCTTCGGGCCCGTCCCAGACACCGATCACCTGAAGCTTGTCGCCTTCGTCATGCTCGGTCCACAAGGTCTTGCCAAGACGGCCGCTGTTCTGCGCGATCAGGCCGGAGGCGGCGCCGAGGATATGGGGAGTCGACCGGTAATTCTGCTCGAGTCGGATGATCGTGGCGCCCGGGAAATCCTTTTCGAATCGCAGGATGTTGGTGACCTCTGCGCCTCGCCAGGAATAAATCGATTGGTCGTCGTCGCCGACGCAGCAGATATTCCTGTGACTCTGGGCGAGTAGCCGAAGCCAGAGATACTGCGCCTGGTTGGTGTCCTGATATTCGTCGACGAGAATGTAGCGGAACCGCTGCTGGTAATGTTCGAGAACGTCACGCTGGGTCCTCAAGATCACCAGCATGTGAAGCAACAGGTCGCCAAAATCGCAGGCGTTGAGAGTCCGCAGCCGCTCCTGATATTCGCGGTAGAGCGTGGCGCCGCGACCGTTGGCATATTCCTCGGCTTCGCCGGCATCGACCTGGTCGGGGGTCCAACCCTTGTTCTTCCAACGGTCGATAAGGCTGGCAAGCAGCCGTGCCGGCCAGCGTTTCTCGTCGATATCGGAGGCCAGGATGAGCTGCTTCAGAAGGCGAAGCTGGTCGTCCGTGTCGAGGATGGTGAAATTGCTTTTGAGGCCGACCAGCTCGGCATGACGGCGAAGCATCTTCGCGCCGATCGAGTGGAAAGTGCCGAGCCAGGGCATGCCTTCGACGGCAGGACCGACAATGCGCCCGACCCGCTCTCGCATCTCGCGTGCAGCCTTGTTGGTGAAGGTGACCGACAGGATCTCGGATGGCCAGGCCCGGCGGGTAGCAATGAGGTGGGCGAGACGAGCGGTCAGCGCCGCCGTTTTGCCCGTGCCTGCGCCTGCCAGCACAAGCACGGGCCCTTCCGTCGTCAGCACCGCCTGACGCTGCGGCGGATTGAGGCCGGATAGATAACCGGGTTCCTGTGTCGGAGTGGGAGTGGGGTCGGTCACAGTGAACGATTAGGGAACGAAGCTTCTGGACTCAACGCCTAGACACTGTTCCGGATCAAAATGATCTTGGCCTTGCCGAAACGCCGATCGGCGATCCGCTCCAGGGGCGGCGTCAACTCCAGGGTCTCTCCGGAAAGTTCGACGCTTACCCACGCGCACGGCGAAAGCCAATTACTCGAAATCATGCGGTCGAGTGCGGCCTGGGCCAATCCGGCCCCATAAGGCGGATCCATCAGGACCAGATCGAATGGCTCGGCCGGCGGCGAAGCGTGCTCGACCGCCTGCGCCCGGACCTCGGCGCGCTCGCCGGCGCCCAGTTTCGAAATATTGGCCTTGAGTGCGTCGAGGGCATGGCGGTCTTTTTCGATGAAAGTGCAATGCGCCGCGCCACGCGACAGAGCTTCAAGGCCGAGGGCGCCAGACCCTGCGAACAGATCGGCGACCCGAAGTCCTTCGAAGCTTCCGAGGCGGCTCGCAAGCATCGAGAACAGGCCTTCTCGAGCGCGGTCGCTTGTCGGTCGCGTTGCCTGACCCGTGGGCGCCGAAACCGGCCGACCTCGCCATTGGCCGGCTATAATCCTCATTTCTTCGGTTTCCCACGAGGCGGAGAGGAGCGGCCAGGGCCAGTCCGGCGCTCACCCTTCCGGTTTGTCGAATCTGGCGCTCCGGTTTTCGATCGATCGGCGCCGCGACGGGATGGGGCCTGTGCCTTGGAAGCAGGGATTCGCCCGCCATCGCGCCTGACCGCCGGTCCGCGTCTCTCGCGCCCGCCGGCATCCCTCGGCCCACCCCCAACAGCCGCGCCGCCTGTTCCCTGACTGGGGGCAGCCTTGAGGGTCTTTCGGAACGCCACCAGATCATGCTGTCGAATTTCGTCGACTGCGCCTGCGGGCAGGTCCTCCAGGTGGAAGGGGCCATAAGCGGTACGGATCAGCCTCGACACCTTCAGGCCGAGAAATTCAAGCACTCGGCGGACCTCGCGATTCTTGCCCTCCCTGAGCCTCATCTCGATCCATTGATTGCGGCCGGTGCGGCGCTCCAGATTGGCGTCGATGGGGCCGTATCGCACGCCTTCTATCTCGATTCCTTCGATCAGCGCTTCCAGTTGCTCCTGGCTGATGTCACCGAAGGCTCGGGCGCGATAGGTCCGCTCGACTCCGGTCGCCGGAAGCTCCAGCTGTCGCTTCAGGCCACCATCGGTGGTGAGCAGGAGCAGGCCTTCGGTGTTGATGTCCAGCCGGCCGACCGGAATGACCCTTGGCAGGTCCTTCGGCAGACGGTCGTAAATCGTAGGGCGTCCCTGCGGGTCTCGCTCCGCGGTCAGCAGCCCGGCGGGCTTGTGGAAACGAAACAGTCGCGCCGGAGCGGGTGCCTTCACGGGCTGGCCATCGACGGTGACGCCGTGGAGGGAGGTGAGCAGGGTAGCGGGGGTCTCGACCGGCTTGCCGTCAATCGCGACCCGACGGTCGGCGATCATTCGCTCGACTTCCCGCCTCGAAGCGATTCCGGCGCGCGCCAACAGCTTGGCGATACGCTGCGATTCTCGTGGCGACGATGACGGCGGCACATTCTGTCTCCGGTGTTGCGCGTCCGCGTGGACGGCCTGAAATTAATTTGCGCTCAGGCGATGGCACAGGCGGCACTACGCGACCAATCGCTCGTTACGCTTGCAGATCGACCGACGAGGGAGGACGGGCACTATCATGGTCTTTGGGAAACGCGAACGGCAGATAAGGCGGATTCTTCTGGTCGAAGATGAGCCGCTGGTCGCGTTCGACAACGAGCATCTGTTGAAGGAATCCGGCTACGAAGTCGTCGCGACGGTCGATAATCTCGACGCGGCCAGGGAGGTAATCGAAAACCAGCCTCTCGATCTGGTCCTCACCGACCTTCGCCTCAATGGCGAGGGCGACGGCACCGGTGTGGCCCGGATTGCCAAGGTGCACGGCGTGCCGGTGCTGTTCGTCACCGCCCATGGTTGCGAGGAGCAGAAGGGCCTGGGTCTGGGCTGCCTCGCCAAGCCTTACTCGGACCGAGTATTGAAGGGTGCCCTCGATGCGCTCGACCTTCACTTGCAGGGCAGGAAACTGAAGAAACTGCCGGCCCAACTCATTCTTTACGAGGAAACCTGAGCAAGGGCCTGTTCAACCTGGTCATGGAATTTTTTTATTCCACCTTCCAGCGTGCCGAGAATGATCTCTTCAATCGATCCTGAGGCCAGTCCTGCCTGGCCGAGCGCCGCCGCGCGATAGTCTTCGCCTCCAAACACGCCTTCGTCGAGCAGAGTCCAGCTGCGGTCCCAATGATCGATTTCTTCGGCGGTTTGCGGGGCCTCCGGAATCAGCATGAAATCCTCGACCAGGGTCCGGCCCTCGGACTGCGGCATCAGCACCATCAGGTTCACGTAATCGGGGCTCATGATGATGATCGTTGCTGGAAAGAGCTGGTAGGCAAAGGTGATCACGGAGCGAAGTGCGGGCCAGTCATGATGATCGATCCGCGCCAGATACTCGGTCCTGCCGACGGCCGAACGCTGATGGATGCCGATCGAGTCGGCGACGCTGATTCCGTCCGTGAAGAAGCGGCCGATGGTCGAGGCATGGAGCCGCTGAACGTGATAGCCTTCGAGGAAGGCATCCATGATCAGCTTCCAGTTCGACGCGACATCATGGATGCGGTGGCGGTAAAGATGGTGGCCCGCGAGACCGAAGGCGTCGAATTCCGGGGCCAGCGCCTGCGCGTCCGTGAAGTCTGCTTCTTCTCGCGCGAACCAGATCAGACCACCGGCCTCCAGGCTCGGCAGCGCCTTCAGGTGGTAGCGCGTCCGGTCGAGGCCCGGGAAAGTATCCGGCCTCGGCATCGCCGTCAGGGTCCCGTCCGCACTATAGGTCCAGGCATGATAGGGGCAGACGATGCGCGGCGCATGCTGGACGCCTTCGGCTTCGACGAGCCGGGTGCCGCGATGCCGGCACACGTTCCAGAAGACGTGCGCTTCGCCCTCTTTGTCGCGGGTAATGAGCAGGGGGATGCCGAACCCGTCGTGGGCCACGGCCGAGTTGGCTTCCGGAAGCAGCGCTGATGGCGCGATAACCTGAGGATAAAGATTGAACAGCCGCGACTTCTCGAGCGCGAAGCGGGCGGGATCGGTGTACACGGACGCAGGAACGGTGGCGATGCCAGCACTCGTTGTCCCTTCGCCTGTCGCGAGCAAGCGGGCGAGATCAAGCTGCCCTTGGGTGGGCCGCTGGCGTGTCGGCATATCCATCCCCGAATGATGCGACTTTGAACCGGTCTGCGCAAGCGACCAGCCGTTCGAAATGGCTTCCCGAAGCCCTGCGGTTCGCTACAAGTGCCGCATGAGCGAGCAAGCAACGACGACGGCGCCGGGTTGGCGCGACCATCTTCCCGCCGGCATCCGTCCCTATACCGAAAAGGCGCCGCTCGCGGCCTTCTTCGTCGGCGTGTCTTCAGGTTTTCCCTACGCAATGATCGGGGCGACTTTGACCACCCGTCTCGCCCAGGACAATATCACCAAATCGACGGTCACCGCCTTCGCCCTGGCCTTCCTGGTCTACAACCTGAAGTTCCTCTGGGCCTGGGTCGTCGATGGCGTCCGGATCCCGATACTCGGCCGGCTCGGCCAGCGTGTGTCGTGGTTGATCGTCGCCGGCCTGTTCGTCATCGCCGCAGTCGCGAACCTCGCTTTCCAGGATCCGTCGGCCAACATTTTCCAGACCGCCGTCGCGGCGATCCTGGTAGGCGTCGCCGGAGCGACGTTCGACATCGTGATCGACGCCTACCGGATCGAGTTGCTCGAGCCGCGTCAGCTCGGGGTCGGTTCCGGCATGTCGCAATATGGCTGGCGGATCGGATCGGTGGCCGCCGGCGCCTTGGCTCTGGTCCTGGCCGAGCGGGTCGGTTGGGAACTGGCCTATCTTGCCTGCGCCGCGTTCGCGCTTCCGGCGATGCTCACGGGGCTGATCGTCGGAGAACCCAGCCGGCACAAGCCGCCGACCGAGCGAAGAGGAATCGGCGAGGCGATCACGGCTATTTACGGCCCCTTCGCCGAATTCTTCATGCGCAAGGGTGCGATGCTCGTCCTTCTGTTCATCCTGTTGCACAAGATCGGCGATACTCTGGGCCAGCTCGTGCTTCGTCTGCTGCTCGACGACATGGGCTACACCAATGACGAGATCGCGATCTGGGATGTCGGCGTCGGCTTTTGGGCCTTTCTGATCGGCATCTTCGTCGGCGGCTGGCTCTATGCTCAGATCGGCATGAAGCGGTCGGTGTTGATCAGTCTGATCCTGATGGGGATATCGAACGCAAGTTTCGCCTTCCTCGCCATGGCCGGCCACACCAATTGGGGACTCGCCGGAGCCATCGGATTCGAGAATTTCGCCAGCGGAATCGGCGGCGTCGTCGTGGTCGCTTATTTCTCCGCGTTGACGGATCTCAGATTCACGGCATCGCAATATGCCCTGATATCGGCAGCGGCGAGCATCGTGGGCCGAGTGCTGACCGGGACGACTGCGGGCAGGCTTGTCGAATCGCTCGGCTACGTCAATTTCTACTGGCTGACGACGATCGCGGCCGTTCCGGGCATCGTCTTGTTCTGGTGGATGATGCGTGCCGGGCTGATCGACGCCTCGGTCGGCACGGCCGGCAAGGAAGGTGAAGGTGACGCCCGTGCTGAGGCTTTGCCTCAAACCGGCAGCTGAGCGTTCTTCCGAAGCACCTCTCCGGCGAGATAGAGCGACCCCAGGATCAATACGATCGGCGGGCGAGCCCTGTCGGCATGGCGGCTGATCCAGCCTAAGGCATCCTCGACACCGCTGGCGGTCATGGCGTTGAACTGAAGCTCGCGCGCGGTCGCGGCCAGGGCCTCCGGACTATGGTGGTCGTGGCCCGGCACGGGAACGGCGTGAAGCGTCAGTGATCGGCCACGGAAGCGCCTGAGCACGCCGGAAGCATCCTTGTTCGCAAGCAGGCCGAAGACCAGATGAAAGGGCCGGTCCGCCGGAACATATCCGTGAAAATATTCCGCCACGGCGCGTGCTGCCGCCGGGTTGTGAGCGCCGTCGAGCCATAGCTCGGCGCCGGTCGGAAGCAGGTCCGCAAGCGGTCCAGCGGACAGATGCTGGAGTCGCGCTGGCCATTCGGCCCATCCCATGGCTGCCTTGAGCGCGGAATCAGCCGGCGCGATCGTGGGCTGATGGCGAAGCATGGCCACAGCGAGGGCCGCGTTCATCGCCTGATGGACGCCGCGCAGTTTGGGGAGTGGCAGATCGAGCGCGCCCCAGCGGTCGCGGTATTGGAGCTTGGTCGAATCTGCGGCTGCGTCCCATTCACCGCCGCGCGGCAGCCAGATTGCTCCGGCCATCGCGGCCGCGTCGCCTATGACGGCCGCGATCGGGTCGGGATAGTGCTGGGTGAGCAAGGGAACGTCCTTCTTGGCGATCCCCGCTTTCTCTGCGGCAATCTGTTCAAGCCGATCACCGAGGAAAAGATGGTGATCGAGCCCCAACTGAGCGATCCCGCAAGCCGCCGGCGACGGAATGACGTTGGTCGCGTCGAGCCGCCCGCCCAGCCCAACCTCGATGACACACGCGTCGGCCGGCGTTCGCGAAAAGGCCAGGAAGGCTGCTGCCGTCGTCGCTTCGAAGAAGCTGATCTCCATGCCTTCGGCACAGTCCAGTACCTCCCCGAGCAGAGTTGCGAGCAATTCATCCTCGATGAGACGGCCAGCGAGACGGATCCGCTCGTTGAAACGCACCAGATGCGGACTCGTATAGACATGCGCCGTCAGGCCACCCGCTTCGATGGCGGCCCGAAGGAAGGCGCAGGTCGATCCCTTGCCGTTGGTTCCGGCGATGTGGAGGACGGGTGGCAATCGTCGGTGGGGATTGCCAAGCCTCGCCAGCAGATCTGTTATGCGTTCGAGGCCCAATATGTCGCGGCCGGGTGAGAGGGCCGCCAGCCGCTCGAGCTGGCCCTGTACTGCAGGATCATCGGAACTGGCACGATCCATCAATTCCGCTCCTGCCAGTGGCAGACCCTCAAGGACATGGACTCTGTCAGATCAGGCCCGGCCGGACCCTCCCATGAACGGGAGGGACGAAATCCTCACGCCGCCTTTCGGCGTGGAGCGAGATAGTCGAGAAGCAAGGCCAATCGGTCCCGCAGCTCGCGCCGGGGAACGACCATGTCGACCATTCCGTGCTCGTGGAGATACTCCGCCCTCTGGAAACCTTCCGGCAATTTCTCTCTGATCGTCGATTCGATGACGCGCTGCCCGGCAAAGCCGATCAGGGCACCAGGCTCGGCAATATGGACGTCGCCCAGCATCGCGTAAGAGGCGGTGACTCCCCCGGTCGTTGGATCCGAGAGAAGGACGATATAAGGAAGGCCGGCCTCCCGAAGCTCGGCGATCGCTACCGTCGCTTTTGGCATTTGCATCAACGACAAAATGCCTTCCTGCATTCGCGCACCGCCCGCCGCGGTGACGATGATGTACGCGCTCCGGTCAGCGATGGCCGCCCGGGCGCCAGCGACGAAGGCGGCGCCGACCGCCATCCCCATCGATCCGCCCATGAACGCAAAGTCCTGGACACCCAGTACCGCCGGCCGTCCGTCGATCGCCCCGCGCGCATTGATCAGCGCATCAGGCTCCCCGGTCTTCAGTCGCGCCGCCTTGATTCGGTCGGCGTAACGCTTTGAATCGCGAAATTTCAGCGGATCTTCGCGGACCTCCGGCGAGGGAAGCACAACGTAACCGGGATCGAGCAACATCTCAAATCGGTCCTTGGGACCAATCCTGCCATGATGGTCGCAGCGCGGGCAGACGTAGAGATTCTCTTCATATTCCTTGGTGAACACCATGGCCTGGCATTCTGGGCACTTGTGCCACAGGGTCTCCGACGTCTCCCGCTTGGGAAGGAATGGAATTCTTTTTCGAACGCGGTCCAGCCAGCTCATCGGAAACTCCTTGCGGCGCGGATAGGCCGGGGTCCTCAGGCTGTCCAGATTAGAGCGTGGCCTCGATGGAGCGTGCGGCCTGGTCCGGATCCCTGGCCTGGGTGATGGGCCGGCCGATCACCAGGATCGAAGCGCCGTTGTCCAGCGCCTGGCGGGGCGTGATCACCCTTTTCTGATCGCCGATCTCCCCGTTCGCCGGACGGACGCCGGGCACGACGAAGAAGCCGTCCGGCCAAGAGGCCTTCACGGCCGCTACTTCATTGCCTGAGCATACGATGCCGTCGAGGCCCGCCTCGCGCGCGAGCCCGGCCAGTCGCTGGACCTGCGCATGCGGATTGCCTTCGATCCCGATCGAATGGATGTCGTCGTCGTCGAGGCTGGTCAGGACGGTCACGCCGACAACGCGTGTCCCCGACGGGGCAGCGGCCTTGGCATCTTCCATCATCGAACGTCCCCCCGCCGCATGGACCGTGAGGATGGCTGGCGCGAGCGGGCGAAGCGCCTGCACCGATTTGGCCACCGTATTGGGGATGTCGTGAAGCTTGAGGTCGAGGAAGACGGGCAAATTGAGCGCCGCCATGGATCTCACGCCCTCCGGTCCGTTGGCGAGAAAGAATTCCAGACCCAATTTGATCCCACCGACATGGTTTCGGACCCGGGAAGCCAGGGCCTTCGCACGTTCCAGATCGGTGGTGTCGAGTGCGACGAAGATTGGGCCCTTCATAAGCGGGCCGGCTCCGCCTCCGTTGCGGTAAGGGGAGCCACGCTTCCAGGTGGCGCGTTGACGACGCGCAATTGCGTTTGCGTTTCCTGGCGAC
>DASTDX010000075.1:0-2254 GCA_035710145.1 Allosphingosinicella sp. | reverse complement strand
ACGCTCTCCTGCATCGCCGCGCCGATATTCTGGCGCAGGTTGGCGGGATCGAGCTGCCGGATGTCGGTGCCGTCGATGAGGATGACACCTTCCTCGGGCGGATAGAGACCGAGCACCAGCCGGGCGATGGTCGACTTGCCCGAGCCGACCCGGCCGAGCAAGGCGACATGCTCCCCGGGGTTGATATTGAAGCTCAACCCGTCGAGCGCACGTTCGGCGGCGCCCGGGTAACGGAAGCCGACGTTGCGGAATTCGATCCGGCCTTCGGGACGGCTCAGCCGAAGCGGTTCGCCCTCGGGCCCCTCCGACGGCATTTCCATCATCTCGTTGATCTGCCGATAGGCGGTCCGGGTCGAAGTGATCCGCGACAGCAATTGCGAGATCTGGGCGAGAGGGGCGATGGCCCGGCCGGCCAGGATCGAACAGGCGATCAGCCCGCCCATCGTCAGCTCCTGCTCGGCGATCAGGTTGACCCCGACGATGACGACGCCGGCGTAGGAGATGGTCCCCGCGGAAGTAGCAAAGGTGACCCCGATCGCGGCGATCAGGCGCTGCCGGAGCGAGGAATCCGAATGTTGTTCGACCGCTCTGAGCCAGCGCTTCGAAAGCAGAGGCGCCGCACCGGAGGTCTTCACCGTCTCCAGGCCGCCAATCGTTTCGACCAGCACGGATTGCTTGAGCAGGCCTTCGCCCATGGCCCGCGCCGACAGCCGGTCCATGGCCGGGTGGGTCAGCCAGCCGATCAGGATGACGAGCGGGACCATCAGGGCCGGGATGATGACGACGGGCCCACCGATGACGGCGACGATCAGCAGGGTCAGGAGGATGAAGGGGAGATCGACGACGGCGGTAAGGGTGGCGGAAGCGAAGAAGTCGCGGAGCGCTTCGAGCTCGCGCATCATTCCCGCAAGCGCTCCAGTCGAGCCTTTCTTGAGCTCCAGCCGCATGTTTATCAGCCGTTCGAAGACGCGTTCGCCGATCTCGCGGTCGATCTGCGCTCCGGCATGGTCCACGAAATAGGCTCGAAGCAGCTTCAGGATGAAATCGAAGACGATGACGATGCCGAGCCCGATCGTGAGTGCGATCAACGAGGCGGTCGCGTTGTTCGGGACGACCCTGTCGTAGACGACCATCGTGAACAAAGCGGTCATCAGCCCGAAAATGTTGATGAAAACGGCCGCCAGAGCGACCTTCCAGTAGGTAGCACGGTTTCGCCGCATCGGCTCGACCAGCCATTCCGCCAGCCTCGGCCGAGGCATCTTGATCAGCGTCTCAGAATTCACGCTCGCCCCTCAGCCGGTCGGTATCGATCCGCAGCACTTCCAGCAGCCGCCCGGTGCGGGATAGCAGGACATAACGGGCGGCGTCCAATTCGCTCAAAGCCTGGATATAGCTCGTGGCGGCCTCGAAATAGGCGTCCTCGGCGGCGACGACGTCGAACAGGGTACCGCGTGCTGCCCGGAACCGCTCGATGATGACGTCGCGCGAACGGCGGCTGGCGATGTAGCTCGCCTCGAGCGCACTCAGTTGCTCCTCGAGCGCCTGAATGTCGGACCAGGCGATGGCGGCGTCGCGTTCGGCTTCCTCGCGCACTCGATCGGCGCGCGCATCGGCGGCGCGGGCACGCGCTTCGAATTGCTCCGCGCGCGCGTCGGTGCCCCCGAACAAGCGGTAGCGAAGCGCGACCCGGCCGCGAATGTCGTAGTCACGGTCATTTTCGAACACGCCGTAGCGGCCGGCATCGACGCCGGCACTGAGCTGCGGCATCCGTTCGGCCCGGGCTGCGCGGGCGTCCTGACGGGCAGCGTCGCCGGCCGCGGCTGCGCTTCGAACGGCGGGAGATTCGGCGGCCGCCGCGGCTGCCTCTTCACGGCTTTGAACGGTCACGGGCGGGGTCGGCGCCCGTTCGAGGCCGGCCGCCGCCGGCATGCCCGCAAGCTCGGCGAACTGCGCCTCCGCGCTGGCCAGCTGACGTCGGAACCGCGCCAGACGGGTGTCGGTCTGAGCGATATAGGAATCGACCCGGTCGAGATCGCTTTCGGCCGAGACGCCCTGGGCGATGCGCTCCTCGACGGCGGACCGCAATTCGCGCTGGCTGTCGCGGAAGGCAGCGGTCAGCGCGACCAGGGATCGATAGCCGAACACTTCATACCAGGTGGCGATGGCGTTGAGGGCGACCCGGTCGGCGGAGGCCTCGAGCTCGGCTGCCGCGGAACGCAGCCGGGCGCCCGCGGCGGCGACACGGCGGGCGCCG
>DASTDX010000074.1:0-5483 GCA_035710145.1 Allosphingosinicella sp. | reverse complement strand
GAAGCCTGTGTTTCGGTCAACGCGGGCCGAATCCCGGTCATCGCCGGCTGCGGGTCCAACTCCACCGCGCACGCCATCGCTCTCACCCGCGCTGCGAAGTCGGCGGGGGCGGATGCCGCTTTGCACGTGCCGCCTTATTATAATCGACCCAATCAGGAGGGCGTCTACGCGCATTTCGCCGCCATCGCCGACGCTGTCGATATCCCTATCGTCCTCTACAATGTCCCCGCACGGACAGTCACCGACATCTCGGTGGAGACGATGGGACGTCTCAGCAAGCTCACCAACGTCGTTGCCGTGAAGGACGCGACGGGCCATCTCGCTAGAGTGTCCGCCCAGCGCGCCGCCTGCGGGACAGGGTTCGTGCAGCTTTCGGGGAATGACGATATGGCGCTCGGCTTCAATGCGATGGGTGGACTCGGCTGCATATCGGTAACCGCAAATGTGGCACCGAAATTGTGTGCCGAGTTCCAGGAAGCGTGCCTGGCGGGCGACCAGGCCCGCGCGCTCGAACTCCAGGACCGGCTTTTCCCGTTGCATGCCGCCTTGTTCAGCGATGCGTCACCCGGCCCGGTGAAATATGCCCTCAGCCGTGTACGTCCCGATTTCCCTGCCGATCTTCGCTTGCCGATGACGCCGCCTTCCGAAGCGAGCCGTCGCGCCGTCGATTCCGCTTTGGCGCATGCCGGTCTGGTCTGATGGTCCGTCCCCGCCACGCCACTTTCGACAAGAAGAAAATCGTCGCCGAGAACCGGCGCGCACGCTTCGATTATGCCATCGATGAGGTGTTCGAGGCCGGAATCGTCCTCACCGGTACCGAGGTGAAGAGCCTTCGGTTCGGGGAAGGCTCGATCGCCGAATCCTATGCCGAAGTGAAGGATGGACAGGTCGTCCTCGTCAATTCCAACATCCCGGAGTTCAGCCACGGCAATCGCCACAATCACGAGCCGAAGCGTCCCCGAAAGCTTCTTCTCAATGCCCGTGAGATCAACAAGTTCTTCGGCGCCGTGGCGCGTCAGGGGATGACGCTCGTTCCGCTTTCCATCTATTTCAATTCGCAGGGGCGGGCGAAGGTAGAACTGGCGCTCGCCCGCGGCCGTAAGGCGCACGACAAGCGCGAACACGAGAAAGAGAAAGACTGGAAGCGGGAGCAGGGCCGCCTGTTGAGACAGCATGGCTGACAATATGCTCTCCCGCTGGTTGGCGAACCACATGCCGAAGCGGGAGCAGCTTGCTCAGAGTCGCTGGATCAAACCTTTCGGCCAGCGGATTCTCCACAGCGAGTTCTGGCGGTTCACCCGCCGTTCGGTCCCGCGCGCAGTCGGCGTAGGCCTGTTCGTCGGGGTCTTCTTCCTGGTTCCGGGAATTCAGATCATCGCTGCCGCACTCTTCTCGGTTCCGGCGCGTGCGAACATCCCGGTCGCGGCAGCCATGACCTTCCTGACCAATCCCTTCACCACGCCCTTCCTGATCGTCGCGTCGATACCGGTCGGCAACCTGTTCGGATTCCATGCCGACAAGGCGGCGATCACCGACCTCTATTATCGGAGCGCCCCGATCGGCGATTGGGTCGCCTGGCTCGCTTCAGACGCCGCGCCAGCGATGATATCAGGGCTGTTCATCATTGCTCTCGTAGCGGGCGCTATCGGCTATCTGATGGCCATCTTCATCTGGCGCTGGTGGACCGGGCGAAAGTGGCGGCGACGGTCCTCCAGGAGCATCGGTGGCTCGATTGATTGAAAGCAGCGTGGGCCTATATCGGCCGCCAGGACCCTTACTTTCGAGGAAGATGATGCGCTCAACTCTCTACCTTCTCGCCGCTTCGACGGCACTCGCCGCTTGCGCGACGACGCCCGAGCCGGCTGGTAACCCGGAAGCCGCCGGAGCGGTCGCGGCCGAAAGCCGCCAGCCGCAGATCGGCAGCTTCGGCTTCGACCTCGCCGGAATGGAGAGGAGTGTGGACCCGGGCGACAATTTCTACCGCTTCGCCAACGGCGAGTGGGAACGGACCACCGAAATTCCGGCCGACCGATCCAATTACGGCATGTTCACGCTCCTGGACGATCTGTCCAAGCAGCGCGCCCGGGCGATCCTCGAGGAGGCTGCGCCCGACAGCCGGATCGGTGCTTTCTATGCCAGTTTCATGGATGAGCCCTCGGTCAACGCCGCCGGACTGCAGCCCATCCGTCCACTCCTGGACGAGATCGAGGCAATCGGCAGTCGGGAAGCCTGGGCCGCCGAACTCGGTCAGCTGTTCCGCCAGGGCGTCACTGGTCCTTTCGGTGGCTATGTCGCGACCGACGATCGCATTCCGACCGAGATGATCATGCGGCTGACCCAGTCGGGTCTTGGTCTGCCCGACCGGGATTATTACCTCCGCGACGATCCGTCCCTGGTCGAAAAGCGCAATGCCTATCGCGATTATCTGGGGCGCCTGCTGACGCTCGCGGGTGAAACTGGCGCGGCCGAGCGTGCGGCCGCCGTGCTGGCCCTGGAAACGCGTATCGCCAACGTCCACTGGACACGGGTGGAGAGCCGGGACGACGAGAAGACTTATAACAAAAGATCGCTGGCGCAGTTGGCTTCGGAAGCGCCGGGCTTCGATTGGCGGCGCTTCTTCCAGGAGGTCGGGATCGCCGATCAGGGCAACGTCCTGATCTCGCAGCCGAGTGCCTTTACCGGCAGCGCCCGGATTCTTGCCGAGACACCGCTTCCTGTCCTCAAGGATTATTTGCGACTGCGCGCCCTGGACAACTTCGCGCCTTACCTTTCAAGCGATTTCGTGGACGCCAATTTCGCGTTCCGTGGGACCGTCCTCAACGGCACACCCGAGAATGAGCCGCGCTGGAAGCGGGGAGTCACCCTGGTGACCCAGATGATTCCGGACGATATAAGCCGGATCTACGTGGCGAGGCATTTTCCGCCCGAAGCGAAAGCTGCCGCGGATCGGCTGGTCCGCAACCTGATTGCAGCCATGGATCAGCGGCTTGCCGGCCTAAGCTGGATGGCGCCCGAGACCCGGGCAAGGGCGCGGGCGAAGCTCGCCGCCTTCACGCCCAAGATCGGCTATCCGGACCATTGGCGCGATTATTCAAACGTGGCGGTCAGTCGCGGAAACCTGGTTCAGAACATCCGCAACGCGACCGCGTTCGAGTTTCAGCGGCAACTCGACAAACTGGGACAGCCCGTGGACCGTAGCGAATGGTTCATGACACCGATGGAGATCAACGCTTACGCTTATCCCAGCTGGAACGAGATCGTGTTCCCCGCGGCGATTTTGCAGCCACCCTTTTTCGATCCGAATGCGGACGACGCCATCAATTATGGCGGCATCGGCGCCGTCATCGGGCACGAGATCAGTCACCATTTCGACGATCAGGGCAGCAAATATGACCAGACCGGCGCCCTTAACGAATGGTGGACGCCGCAGGACCGTGAGCGATTCAACGCGCTCACGGCCCAGCTCGTGGCGCAGTATGATCTGTACGAGCCTTTACCCGGCCATCGCGTTCAGGGGCAGCTGACACTCGGCGAGAATATTGCCGATCTTGCCGGTCTCACGGTCGCCTATGATGCCTATCGCCTCAGCCTTGGTGGCCGCCCGGCCCCGGTTCTGAACGGGTTCAGTGACGACCAACGCTTCTACTTGGGCTGGGCGCAGATCTGGCGGCGCAAATATCGTGAGGCCAATCTGCTGCAGCGCCTCCTGACCGATCCGCATTCGCCGTCGGAACAGAGGGTCGCCGTCGTCCGCAATCTCGACCCCTGGTACGGCGCCTATGACGTGGCCACGGACGATACGCTCTATCTGTCGCCGGCCCAGCGGGTGCGAATCTGGTAGATGGCCCGAGTGGATCGCTCTGAACTCGCCCGGCGCGTGATAGCCACGTGAACGCTGCCGTGGCCTCCCGCCGGACCGCTGATGTCGCGTTGTTCGGTGTTGCGGCTTTGGCGTCCGCCGCCTTGCTGCTCTGGGCGGTCCGGGATCCGACCTTCGCTCTTGTCTTCCTCGGCGGATTGCTCGGTACCGGTGGACTCCTCCTGCTGGTTGGTCGAAAGCCCGCCACGGCGGTTTCGGAAAGCACGCTGGACGAGTCCACCGACATGTCAGTACTTCGGATGGCGCTGGATTCGGCCGGGAATTCAGCCGCGCTGGCCGTGACTGATCATGAAGGCGGTCTGATCTGCGCCAACGGCCTTTGGGGTGAATGGTTTGGCGCTGCAACGTCGCCGCGGGCTCTCGGCGAGGAGACCGAGGTGGCAGGCCTGTTGCGCGATGCCGCCCGCGACGCCCGTCGACATGGCAATGGACAGGCGGAGCCAGTGCTGATCCGCGAACAAAAGCTGGTCGTCGACGTTCGATCCGTGGACACAGGCGACCGCTTGCTGTGGCGCTTCATCCGCGCCGAAGGCACTGACATAGGAACCAGAGCCCAAAGGCTCATCGCCAGCGAAGGCGGCAAGCGACTTGGCGAAGCCGGCGTGATGGCGGTCGTCACCGGAGAGGATGGCCAGATCCTTGCTGCCAATGCGGCTTTCGCCCAACGTGCCGGGGGCGACGAGCCGGACAGTTTCGAGGGCATTGGCCTTGCGGAGCTGCTTACGGCTACCGAATCCGGCCAATTTTCATTCGTCGCGGAGGGCAAGGAAGGGCCGCCGCTGCGAATCATCCAGGTTCCCGCGGGCGGGGACGGGGACGAGTCCTCGGTCTTCCTGATGATGGACGATTTGCCGGGCGCCCGTATCGGTGAAGACGAGAATGCCCATATTCATGCGCTGCTCGACATCCTTCCGCTCGGCCTTGCTCTGGCGGATACGGACGGGCGCTTCACCTTCCTCAACAAGGTGTTTCGCCGGACGGTAGGTCTCTCTCCACAGGAGCGCCCGGCCTGGCCCGGCGATCTCGTCGTCGATGAAGACAAGGCCGCGGTTTCCGATGCGGTCAGGCGGTTCGCCCGTGGCCGCGCCTTGTCGGGCGACCTTGCCGTTCGGCTCAGACTGAACCCGGAAGAGCCGGTGGCGATGACGGTGGCCGGTGCCCGCGGACTCGGCAGCGCGGCGGTGCTCCTCAGCCTGAAGGACAATAGCGAGGAGGCGCGGCTCAAGCGGGAGATCGCCCAAGCCACCAAGATGCAGGCGGTGGGTCAATTGGCCGGCGGAGTCGCTCACGACTTCAACAATATCCTGACGGCCATTCTCGGCACCTGCGATCTGATGCTGATGCGGCATACGCCCGGCGACAGCGATTATGACGACATCCAGCAGATTCGGTCGAACTCCAACCGGGCGGCAAGCCTGACCCGGCAGCTGCTGGCCTTTTCCCGGCAGCAGACACTTCGGCCGCAGGTGCTCCAGCTGCCTGATGTTGTCGCCGAGGTCTCGCACCTTCTCACGCGTTTGCTCGGCGAAAGGGTGCGCCTGCAGGTGAAGCATGGCCGCGGTCTAGGGGCGGTGCGCGCCGACCCGGGCCAGCTCGAGCAGGT
>DASTDX010000073.1:0-2442 GCA_035710145.1 Allosphingosinicella sp. | reverse complement strand
GGGCACCAGCGGGAAGCGGCGCGCGGTCCAGTCCTCGCGGGCCTGGACGATCCGCTCGCGGTCCGAGCTGACGAAGTTCCACCACACGTGGCGCGGGGTGGCGAAGGCGCCGCCGCCGAGCAGCATCGCCCGGCCCATTCCGCCCACCACCGGCTCTGCTCCCGGCTCCAGCACGTAGAGCGTGAACAAGGACAATTGCTCGCCGTCGATCGTCACCGCGCCTTCGGTCGCGATAACCGCGCGCTCGTCGGCGCCGGCCTCTATCTTTAGCGCTCCGCCTTCGAACCGAAGGTCGGCATAGATTGTCGGCGAATGACACAGGGTCGCCGCTTCGGCGCCCCACAGCCGTCCCATCAGCACCCGCGCCGACACGCCTTGGTCCTCGATCAGCGGAAGGCCCTCTTCGGCCACGTGGTCGAAGGCCGGGTCGATCTCCTCTTTGCCGTCGGGAAGCGCGAGCCAGGTCTGCATCCCGTAAAGCCGCGGGCCGGCGGCGCGTTCCTCGGCCGGGCTCCGCTCGCTGTGGACGATGCCTTTGCCCGCGGTCATCAGATTGATTGCTCCGGGCCGGATCACCTGGTTCGTGCCAAGGCTGTCGCGGTGCTGGATCGCACCGTCGAACAGATAGGTGACGGTGGCGAGGTTGATATGCGGATGCGGCCGAACATCCATGCCTTCGCCGCTTGCCATCGCCGCAGGGCCAAACTCGTCGACGAAGATGAACGGGCCGACCATCGTCCGACCGCGCGAGGGAAGCACCCGCCGCACCTTGAACGCGCCGAGATCATGGGTGACCGGGGCGATCGTTTCCATCCTCATTCCCCGGGCGCCTTTGCCTTGATACTGAGCGCGTGGACCCGCTGGTCGAGCAGATCGCCAAGAGCCCGGTGAACCATCCGCTGGCGCTCGACCCGTGACTTGCCGGCGAAGTCGGCGCTTTCGATAGTCAGGCTGAAATGGCTTTCGCCGGCCGGGTTGTAGCCGCCATGCCCGCGGTGCTTCTCGCTGTCGTCGACGAGGTCGAGGCGGATCGGGCTTAGCGCCGCTTCGAGACGGCGGATCATTTCGGACGCGACCGGACCGGTGGAGGTTAGGCTCATTCGCTCTATATAGACGCGATGGCGTCGAAGGCGAGCAAGTGGCACGGGCGGGTTGAAGGGCGGTCTTCGCACTGCGCGATTCCGGGCTGTCGCGAGCCGGGCGAGTTTCGAGCGCCGCTCTCCCCGGGCAGCTTCGACGGGCCGGGCACCTGGCGGCTGCTGTGCCTGGAGCACGTGCGCCAGCACAATAGCGACTATAATTTCTTCGCCGGCATGACCGCCGACGAGATCGAGGAGGCGCAATCGCCCATCGCGGGCTGGAACCGTCACGTCCGCGCTTTTGCCTATGCGCCCGGCGCAGATCCGGCTCCGGCGTGGACCGACTTCAAGGACCCGCTCGACGCAATAGCCGGGCGTTTTCGCCCCGGTCACGTCCGCCCGCGGCCGGCTCGCTTCGATGCGCGCGAGCGCGAGGCGATGGGGGTCCTCGGCTTGGCCGAAGACTCCGACCGCACAGCGCTTCGCAAGCGGTATTCGGAACTCGTCCGCCGCTATCACCCGGATCGCAACGGCGGCGACCGGAGCCACGAGGCGATGCTGGGCCGCGTGATCGAGGCCTATCAGCTGTTGAAGGGCGCCCGCGCCTTCGCCTAGTCGCGGTCCGGCGCGCCCATCGGGAAGAAATGGCGGTAGGGGCGCCCTTCATCGACCGCCCTGGCGACCACCGGATGGGCCAGCAGCCGGGTGCGATAGGCGGCCAGGCGCGGCCGTGCGGACCCGATCTCCTCCAGCCAGTCGGCATAGAACAGCGACGGCGCAGCGGCGCAGTCGGCGAGCGTGAAGGTCTCGCCGATGGCCCACGGGCCTTCGCCGAGATTGTCGTCGAGCCAGTCGTAGGCTCTTCGAAGTTCGGCCCGCGCCTGGTCGACCCCATATTGGTCGCGCGACCCTTGCGGCCGAAGCACGTCGAGGCCCACTTTTTGCATGTTCGTCATGACGTAAAGGTCGAAGAAGCGGTCGAGGAATCGCGCCCGCCGACCGGGCTCTCCGGGCGGGATCCAGGCGTTCGGGCCGCGGTGGAAAGCGTGCAGATGCTCGATGATCGGAGTCGATTCGAAGATCGCCTGTTCGCCATCGATCAGCAGCGGGAACTTGCCGAACGGCGAGTGTCGATTGAGCTCCTCGACATTTTCCGGGTGGTCGCCGTCGACCATGCGATAGTCGAACGGAGTCTCGTCGGCCCACAGCGCAATCAGCACCTTCTGGGTGTAGCTGCTAAACGGGTGGCCGAAGAATTGCAGCGTCACCAGCTGCCGGCCTTCATCCCGGCCTGCCGGACCTTCTCCGGCTCGCTCTGCGGTTCGCTCGAAAAGTCCCCGACCTCAACCTGGCCCGCGGGCTC
>DASTDX010000072.1:0-48399 GCA_035710145.1 Allosphingosinicella sp. | reverse complement strand
GAACAGGCCGAGACTGTCCTGGTGGCTGAGCAGCAGGCTGAGCGACTCTGGCGTGGTGAGGAGCATCTGCGGCGGCCGCACCCGCTGCCGCGCCTTGCGGTCAGCGGGCGTATCGCCGGTTCTGGTCTCCACCCTGATCGGGAGTCCCATTTCCTCGATCGGGCTGAGCAGGTTGCGCTGGACGTCGACGGCGAGGGCCTTCAGCGGCGAAATATAGAGGGTGTGGAGACCCTCGGTCGGACGTTCGACCAGCTCGACGAGACTCGGCAGGAAACCGGCCAGGGTCTTGCCCGCCCCGGTCGGCGCGACCAGCAAGGCGCTCTTCCCGTCGCGTGCCGCGGCAAGCATTTCGCTCTGGTGGCGGCGGACTTGCCAGCCCTTCGATTCGAACCAGGCCGCGATCGGCGGCGCCAACGCGGTCATGGGCCGGCCGGATCAGGGAACGTGGTCGCTCTCGTGACGATGCTCCCGATCCTCGTCTTCATAGACCTGGCGGGTAGCGGCCTCGCTGTCCACGTCCGACCGGCCCGAGCGGCGGTTACGGAGCAGGGCCCAGGCGATGACGATGAGGAGCAGAAGCGGCCCGACGATCGTGAGCAATGTCCAGTTGAATCCAGCGGAGTCCATATGAATCGCTCCCTTTCTGCGGCCCCTGATCGCTTGGCCACCGGCCTGTGGTTACCCATATAGCTCATGATGGCGCGTCTCGGTTCCTGGATAGAGCCTTTTTCCGAAGGCATCTATGTTCGGCCTGCCGACGCCTGGATCGATCCCTCCTTGCCCAAGCCCAAGGCCTTGGTCACCCACGGCCATGGCGACCATGCCCGCGGCGGCCATGGCGAAGTGCTCGCGACTCCCGAAACGCTGGCGATCATGGAATGCCGTTACGGTGCCCAGGTCGGCCGGCCCGTCACCTATGGGGAAGCGATCAGTGTTGGAGACGTCGACGTCAGCTTCGTCCCTGCTGGCCACGTGCTCGGCTCCGCCCAGATCGTTCTTGAGTATAAGGGCGAACGGGTCGTCGTGTCCGGAGACTATAAGCGGCGCCCGGATCCCACCTGCGCTCCCTTCGAACCCGTGCCGTGCGACATCTTCATCACCGAGGCCACGTTCGGGCTTCCCGTCTTCCGCCATCCGGCTCCCGCGGGCGAGATCGACCGGCTCCTGAAGCGGCTGCACGACAATCCTGACCGGTGCATCCTGATCGGAGCCTATGCGCTGGGCAAGGCGCAGCGCCTGATCGTCGAACTGAGGTGCCGGGGTCATCACGACCCGATCTACATTCACGGCGCGCTGCAGCGGCTGTGCGACCTTTACGCCCAATTCGGTGTCGCCCTGGGCGAGCTTCGCCCGGCAACAGGGGCATCGAAGGAGGAGATGAAAGGCAGCATCGTAATTGCGCCACCAGGATGCCTGAACGACCGCTGGTCGAGGCGCTTGCCCGATCCGATCACGGCCATGGCTTCAGGCTGGATGCGGATCCGTCAGCGCGCCCGCCAGCGGCTCGTCGAAATGCCGCTCATCATGTCCGACCATGCCGATTGGGACGAGCTTACCGAGACCATTCGTGAGCTTGCGCCGCGCGAGGTATGGATCACGCACGGCCGCGAGGATGCGCTCATGCACTGGTGCATGACCCACCAGATCAAGGCTCGGGAGCTCAACCTGGTCGGCTACGAAGACGAGGACGATTGATCAGCCGAAGAAGCTGAGGCCGACAAACAGGGCCAGGGCCGTAACCATCAATATGCCCCAGCGCACGTTGCGCTCCATGTCCTCGTCGCCGGTCTGCGACAGGACCTGCAGGCTTGCCGCACTCACCAGAATGAGCAGGCCGACCGAAATGAGCGCCCCGATCCACCAGCTTCCATAAATGGCGCCCGCGATCGCCAGAGCCGCCCAGGCCAGGCAAAAGAGAAAGGCTTCGGGATGGAATTTCGGCATTGCCGCCCGGACCTCAATGCGCCGCCTGTGCGCCGCGTTCGATCCCCGACAAAGCAAGCTGCTCGTCGATCTGGGCAAGCAGACGACCAAGCGCCGCCTCGTCGGTCGCTTCAGCACGGGCGACGAGGACATCCTGAGTGTTGGATGCGCGCAGAAGCCACCAGCCGTCGCTGGTCTTGACCCTGGCGCCGTCGGTGCGATCGACATCGGCGCCGGCCGTGCAAAGGCGGTCGAGCACTTCATCGACAACGGCGAACTTCCGGCTTTCATCGACCTGGAAGCGCATCTCCGGCGTGTTGACCATCGCCGGCATCGAGGAGCGAAGGAGGGTAAGGGAGCCGCCGAGCCGGGTAACGGCGCGGATCAGCCTGACGGCGGCATAAAGCGCGTCGTCGAAACCGTAATATTCGTGCGCGAAGAAGATGTGGCCGCTCATCTCACCGGCCAGCGGCGCACCGGTCTCCTTCATCTTCGACTTGATCAGGCTGTGTCCGGTCTTCCACATCAGGGGCTCGCCACCGAGCTCCGCGATCCGGTCGTAGAGCGCCTGGCTCGCCTTGACGTCGGCGATGATCGTCGCGCCCGGCACGTCGGTGAGCACCGGCTCGGCGAGGATCGCGAGGAGCTGGTCGCCCCACACCACGCGCCCTTCACCGTCGACCGCGCCGATCCGATCACCGTCGCCGTCGAAGGCGACACCGAAGTCGAGTCCCTTCTCGTGAACGAGGTGCTTCAGATCCTCGAGATTGCGCTCATCGGTGGGATCGGGGTGATGGTTGGGAAAGCGGCTGTCGACGTCCGTATAAAGAAGGTGATGCTCGCCCGGGAGCAAGGCCGTAAGCTTTTCGATTGCAGGCCCTGCGGCGCCATTGCCGGCATCCCAGCCGATCCGATAGGCGGCGCCGTCGAACCCCTCCATCAGCCGCTCGACGTAGCGGTCGATAATATCCTCGTCGGAGACCGAGCCCGAGCCCTCCTCCCAGTCGGCCGCGGCAGCCATTCGCCCCAGTTTCTGGATATCGGCGCCGAAGAAAGCGGCGCCGCCGAGAACCATCTTGAAGCCGTTATATTCGGAGGGGTTATGGCTTCCGGTGATCTGAATACCGCCGTCCACGTCGAGCACCACCTCGGCATAATAAAGCATCGGCGTAGGCCCCAGGCCGACCCTGACCGCGTCGGCGCCGCTGTCATTAAGCCCGCGCACGAGTGCCTGCTCCAGGTCGACCGACGATTCCCGGCCGTCGCGGCCGACCGCGACCCGACTGCCGCCGGAGCGCCGGACCAGGGTCGCGAAGCTTCGACCGATCGCATAAGCGTCGGCTTCGCTCAGGGTTTTCCCGACGATTCCCCGGATGTCATATTCCCGCAGACAGGTCGGATCGAAAACGTGGCTCATGCTTGCTGGGCTCCAGTGAAGACGGAAAGGTCTAAGACGCGCTCGGAGGCCTGCGGTTCAAATCGGAGACAAGGGCATCGCGAGCGGCATTGACGCGAGTGGCGAGCTCGGCCGAACCACCCGCGTCGGGATGGACCCGAGTGATCAGTCGCCGGTGCGCCTCGCGGATGTCACCGAGGGACGCGGATTCGCCGACTCCCAGAAGGGCTCGCGCTTCCGCCACTGGCATGCCGGTAATCCGGACCATCCGGCGCTTCAACCAGCCATAGATCAGGACTCCTAGAAGGACAGCGAGCCCTAGCTTGAAAAGCCAGCCCATCAGCCTGCCGCCCGACGCGGCTCCGCCGAATCACTGTCCGGCAAGGCGAAGCCGGCGATCATCTCCCGAAGTTCCTGACGCGCGGCAATATGAGCGATCCCGACCTGACCGGCGTCGCCGATCTGCTGAAGGTCGAGAAGGGTCAGGCCCTTCGGGAAGAGCTCGCGATAGATTACCCGCTCGTGAAGGCCGGGAATGACCCGAAAGCCCACCCGTCGGGACAATTCGCTGAGGGCGTCGCCCACCCTGCGCATGTTGCGCGCCTCGAGATGCTGCATCCGGTTGCGTAGGATCACCCAGTCGACGCTTGCATTATGGGTCTTTGCCCGCTGGGTCCGGCTGTTCCAGACCAGTTCCGCATAGAAGCTCGGGCGCTTTACCCGGTACGTCTCCGGATCGACCTCGCCGATCAGGTCGAGATCGACGAAACTGTCATTGATCGGCGTGACGAGAGTATCGGCGCGGATCATCGCGGCCCGGGCGTAAGGATCGTCGCGGCCGGGAGTATCGACGACGACCACGTCGACGCCTTCCGAGACTCGGGCCATCTTTTCCTCGATCTCATCCCTGGCGGGATCGAAGGTGTCGTAGGCCGGCATTGGCAGATCGACCCCAAGCCTGCTCATCGTCCCGGCCCGGTTGTCGAGATAGCGCCCAAGCGTGCGCTGCCGCGTGTCGAGATCGAGCGCCGCCACCCGGCGTCCCTGCGCCGCAAGCGCGACCGCGCTGTGGACGGCCGTCGTCGACTTGCCGGTTCCGCCCTTTTCGTTGGCGAAGACGATGAAATGCGGCGCTGAGCCAGCCATGCTTTGTGAAGGTCCTGAACACTTGATCTTGCGTGCGACGGGCCTCAAACAGCCCCCCTCGGAACCTCTATCGAAGGCCGCAAAGCGGTGCAAATCATCCGTGAAATCGAGGCTCTGAGGAGCGCCGTCAGTGCGCTCAGGAAAACCGGCACTGTGGCCCTGGTGCCGACGATGGGCGCGCTTCACGCCGGCCATATGGCTTTGGTCGCCGAGGCCCGCAAGCACGCCAGGCACGTCGTCGCCTCGATCTTCGTCAACCCGATGCAGTTCGGCCCGAACGAGGATCTTGCGACCTATCCGCGTCGAGAAGACGAGGATTCCGCCATGCTCGAGGCCGAGGGCGTCGCCTTGCTCTGGGCGCCTTCGGCGGCAACCGTCTACCCGGAGGGTTTTGCAACGACGGTGAGCGTCAGCGGGATCAGCGAAGAGCTCGACGGTGCGGCCCGACCCGGACATTTCGACGGCGTGGCCACGGTCGTCGCCAAGCTATTCGGACAGGTTGCGCCCAATGTCGCCTTGTTCGGCGAGAAGGACTTCCAGCAATTGGCGGTGATCCGCCGGCTGGTCCGGGATCTCGATCTGCCGATCCGGATCGTCGGCGTCCCGACCCAGCGCGACGCCGACGGCCTGGCCTTGTCGTCCCGCAACCTCTACCTCAGCGCCGAGGAACGATTGGCCGCCCGTGCCTTGCCGCGCGCTCTTGGGGAGGCGGCCCAGGCGATCGTCGGCGGCGCGTCGGTCGGCGAGGCCCTGGAGCGTGCCCGAGAGCAATTGCTGGCGGCCGGTTTCTCTCCCATCGACTATGTCGAGCTTCGAGACGCCGAGACCCTCGCGCCGCTGGCCCGACCGAGCCGCCCGGGGCGACTCCTCGCCGCGGCTCGGATCGGGCGCACCCGGCTGATCGACAACGTGCCGGTGGCAGCGACAGAAATGTGACTTCGCCGTTAACCATTTGTTCGTGATGTCCGACCAAACAGGTTCTCTGGCAGTTCCAGAGGGGGAATTGGGATGGGACACAGTTTGAAGTCGGCGGCTTTCCTGATCGAAAGCCGAATCGCCGAGGCAGCCTCGGGCAAGGTTCAGGCGCTGTACGAGCTTGGGGTCGCTTATTCGACCGGGAGCGGCGTCGGGATGGACCTGATCGAGGCGCACAAATGGTTCAATCTCGCCGCGCTCAACGGCAGCCACGAAGCGCAGGAGTGCCGCGCCGACATCGCCGAGGAAATGACGGCGCGTGAGATCGCCGAGGCGCAGCGCCAGGCGCGTGCCTGGCTCGCCGAAATGTCACCGATGCGCCGCGCCGCCTAAAGCTCAGTTTGCAACGGCGGCCGTCGCCGCCGTCGGCATTCCCTCCCGGTAGCGTTCGAACCAGGCGAGGATGGCGCTGACCCGCGCCGCGCTCTGCGAAGGTCTCGCCGCGAGACCGTGACCGACACCCGGAATCTTGGCCAGAGCCGTCGGCACGCCCTGAAGCTGCAGAGCCGTATAATATTGCTCCGCCTCGCTGACCGGGGTCCGGTAATCCTCGCCGCCCACGACGACCAGCGCCGGAGTCCGGACATTGCCCACCAGTGAAAGCGGCGATCGCGACCAGAAGGCCTGCGGATCCTCCCACGGATATTCACCGAACCAGTAGCGCGAGAAGAAGGCCGGATTGTCGGCGGTAAGAACGAAGCTGGCCCAGTCGATCACGGGCTTCTGCACCGCGGCCGCGCGGAACCGGTTGGTCTTGCCGATGATCCACGCGGTCAGAACGCCGCCGCCCGAACCGCCGGTGACGAACAGCCGATTGGGATCGGCGATGCCCTGAGCGATGACCGAGTCCACCGCGCTCATCAGATCGTCATAATCGTTGCCGGGATAGGCATGGTGAATAAGGTTGGCGAACTCGGCCCCGTAGGAGGTCGAGCCGCGCGGGTTTACCGACAAAACGGCGTAACCTGCGGCGGCGTAAAGCTGATTGTCGGTGGCGAAATGGGGGCCATAAGCCGCAAAGGGCCCGCCGTGGATTTCGAGGATGAGAGGGACGGCTTGGCCTTCGACATGGTTCGGCGGAAGCGTAAGCCAGGCCTCGATCGGGCGATTGTCGTGCGACGAGACGGTCTCGATCCGGCGGACCTCGCCGAGCCTTTTATGCTCCAGAAGCTCCGAATTGAGCCTGGTCAGAGCCGTGCGCCGACCGCCGCGAACGATGGCGATATCGGCCGGCCGGTTCGCAGAGCCGCTGGTGACGGCAATTGTGCCGTTGCGTGCGACGCTGAAGGATCCACCGGAATATGGGCGGTCGAGATCGCTTCCGCTCAGCCCCTCGGCGACGGTCCGGACGGTTCCGTCGAGACCGACGCGGGCGACCCGGGTCCCACCTCGTTCGTCGTAGACGACATAAAGAGCCCTGCCGTCGACCGACCAGACGGGTGCGCCGACGCTCCGGTCGAGGCTCTCCGTGAGCGCCCGGCGATTGCTGCCGTCGCGATCCATCACGTAGAGGATATTGTTCTGGTAGCCGAGCCGCTGATCGTCGAAGCCGGTGTAGGCGATCAGCCGGCCGTCCGGTGACACGATCGGCTCGGCGTCGGGGCCGCGGCGATCGGTCAAGGCGGTGAGGCGGCCATTATCGACATCGAGCGCATAGACTTCGCTGTCGGCGGGCTCCCGCTCCCAGTCGGCGCGACGATTGGCGCTGAAGATCAGGGACCCGCCATCCGGCGTCCAGGAGATCGGCCCATCATGATTGAAAGCGCCATAGGTCAATTGGCGCGGCGCGCCGCCTTCGGCGGAAACGAGGAAGATCTGGCTGTAGCCCGGCCG
This sequence comes from Allosphingosinicella sp., assembly GCA_035710145.1. Taxonomy (GTDB): domain Bacteria; phylum Pseudomonadota; class Alphaproteobacteria; order Sphingomonadales; family Sphingomonadaceae; genus Allosphingosinicella. The sequence continues at coordinate 41,126 of DASTDX010000072.1, read as the reverse complement.
CAAGTAGCCGGCGCCGTCCGCGCGATAGGTGACCGCAGTGATGAACTGGAGCGGCTCGGCCCATTGCGCGCCTTCCGGTTTGGCCGGGGCGGTGCCAAGCCTTGCACCTTCGTCGGGAACGAACATCGAATAAGCCAGGCGGCGACCATCCGGCGACCAGGCGATGCTTCCGGGTGAGTTCGGCAGGCCGGTGATCCGGACCGACTCACCACTTTCCATCCAGCGGACGAACAATTGGGGCGCGCCGCCTTCGGCGCTGGAAATATAAGCGATGCGATCACCGTTCGGCGACCAGCGCGGCTGGCTGTGAGCGCCGGTGCCGGCCGCCAGTGGCGTCTGCCGCCCGCTGCTGGTGTCGATCAGCCAGATCGAAGGCCGCATGCGATCGGTCATGATATCGCCCGATCGGCGGACATAGGCGATTTGTCGTCCATCCGGGCTGATCTGCGGATCCGTGGCGACCTCGAGCGAGAACAGGTCCTGGCCGGCAAAGAGGCGATTGGGCTCGGCCGGGGGCGCCGCACTTACCGTCGCCGCGGCCAAAAGCAGGCACGCACAGGCCAAAAGACGTTGCTTCATGAGATTCCCCCTCGCGATCGCTCGTTCTGGCGGATCATAAGAGGGGCCGGGCCATCGGCAAGGCCCGATCGTCACGCCTTTCGGAACGGCATGAACGAGTCGAGCTCGGAGATTTCGCGCTCGACGGCGCGGCGCTCGGCGGCAAGGAAGCTTTTCACGGCCGCTCGGAAATTGGGATCCGGGAGATAATGGGCCGACCAGGTCGGCGTCGGTCGATAGCCCCTCGCGAGCTTGTGCGCGCCCTGGGCGCCCGCCTCGACGCGCTTGAGGCCACGCTCGATCGCGGCTTCGATCGCCTGATAATAACAGAGCTCGAAATGAAGGTGGGGTATCTCCGCGAGCGTACCCCAATAACGGCCATATAGAGCCTCCTGGCCGATCAGGTTGAGCGCGCCGGCGATCGCCTGCCCGCTCCGCGTGGCGAAGATCAGGAGCACCCGATCCGCCATCCGCTCTCCGAGTTGCGAGAAGAAGTCGCGGGTCAAATAGGGATGCCCCCATTTGCGCGCGCCGGTGTCCTGGTAGAAAGCCCAGTACGCGTCCCAATGACGTTCCTTGATGTCGGCACCCGTCAGGTGCTCGACCGCGAGCCCCTGGAGAGCAAGCGAACGCTCCTTGCGGATGGTCTTGCGCTTCCGCGACGACAAGGCCGCCAGAAAATCATCGAAGCTCCGATAGCCGTCGTTCAGCCAGTGGAACTGGCTGTCGGTGCGAATCAGCCAGCCGGCGCGTTCGAACAGGCTGACCTCCTCCGCCGCGATGAAGGTCGCATGCGCCGACGACAGAGCGTTGTTGTCGACGATCTGCTCGGCGGCGGCGATCAACGCCGATGCGAAGGCAGGCTCGCGGGCGAGCAGCCGTCGGCCCGGCACCGGCGTGAACGGCACCGCGATCTGGAGCTTCGGATAATAATTCCCGCCGGCGCGCTCGAACGCATCGGCCCAGGCATGATCGAAGACATATTCTCCCATCGAATGGCTTTTCAGATAGGCCGGCATGACCGCGGCCGGCCGGCCGTGCGGACCGTCTATGGCCACCGGCAGAGGCCGCCAGCCGGCGGCAGCCGTCGCGCTCCCGGATTGTTCGAGCGCGGTCAGGAAAGCGTGGCTCAGGAAAGGGTCGGCGCTGCCGGCGCACGAGTCCCAGTCTTCGGCCGCGAAGGACGAGACTCCTTCCGCGATCCTGGCGATCAGCGGCTCCCCGCTCATCCTTCATTCTCGTAGATGATCTGGTCGGCATGAGCTTCCGCTGTCGAACGATGCGCGTCGGTTCGGCAGGTCCATGTCAGCAGCTTCAGACCATGGCGCCGCCGCGACTGGGCAAAGACAGATGGCAAGTCACGAACGTCGTAAGCGAGGAAATCCGGCTTCGACCAGAAGAAAGCGATCAGCCGCCTCAGCCTGCCGCGAGAAGGCCTTCCGGCCTCGGTGACCACCAGCCCGCGCAGAACCCCCGGCGCGTGCCTGGCGAACCAGCGTCCGACCGCCGGATTGAAGGACATGACAGCCACCGTTCCGACATAATCGGCCAGCGCGCGATTCACCGCTCCACTCAGCGCGGCGACCCCTCGGCCGGACGATTTCAGCTCGATCAGCAAGGGCGCCTGGCCGGCGATCAGCTGCAGCACTTCGCCAAGAGCGGGAATGGTCTCGGTGGAGTTCCGCAACCGGATCCGGGTCAGGTCCGCCGCGGTGAACCCGCCGATCGGGCCTTCCGACTCCGCCAGCCGTTCGAGCCTGTCATCATGGAAGACCATCGCCTCGCCATCGGCGCTGGCCTGCACGTCGAGTTCGATGCCGTGGCCAACGTCGATCGCGGCCTGGAAGGCAGCGCGGCTATTCTCGATCCGGCCATGGCCGTGGAGCCCCCGATGCGCGAACGGCCGCGCAATCAGACCTTCGACTCGAAAGGCCCTATCCGGCCCTGACGGCGACGACAGCATCGATCTCGACGGCGGCGGCCAGTGGCAGCACCGGCACGCCGACCGCGCTCCGGGCGTGGCGGCCAGCTTCGGCGAAGACCTGCTCCATCAGTTCCGAAGCGCCGTTCGCGACCTTTGGCTGGTCCGTGAAACTGCTCGCGCTGTTGACGAACACGCCCAGTTTCACGACCCTTTCGACCCGGTCGAGCGAACCCAAAGCGGCGCGCATTTGCGCAAGCAGCATGATCCCGCACAAATAAGCGGCGCGCTGTCCGAACTCCAGATCCCGGTCCTCCCCCAGCCGTCCCGTCAGCAACTGGCCCTGATCGAACGGCAATTGCCCCGAAATGTAGAGCAAGCCGTTCGATTCCACGGCTGGGACGTAGGCGGCAACCGGTGCGGCCGGTTCGGGAAGGGTGAGGCCGAGCTCGCTCAGGCGCTGTGAGATACGGTCGAACATCGGATCGGTAAGCACTGGCATGGCGATCGGGTCAACTCCCCTGCTCGCTTCGCGCGACGACGAAGCCAGCGAAGGACTGGCTGACCGGCATCAACTCGAGCGTGTTGATATTGATGTGTGACGGGAGGGTCGCCACCCAGAACAGGGTTTCGGCCAGATCCTCGGCCGTCATCGGGTTCATTCCGGCATAAAGCGCGTCGGAAGCGGCCTGGTCGCCGCCGCTGCGAACCACCGTGAATTCGGTTTCCGCCATGCCGGGTTCGATCGATGTCACCCTGACCCCGGTCCCGTGCAGGTCGCAGCGCAGGTCCAGCGAGATCTGCCGGACGAAAGCCTTGGTGCCGCCGTAGACCGCGCCGCCACAATAAGGATAAGTGGCTGCGACCGAGCTGAGATTGATGATCCCGCCTTTTCGTTCGATCAATCCGGGAAGGAGCGCCCGGGTGATCGCCAGCAGCCCGGTGACGTTGGTCTCGATGACGCCGAAGCTGGCATCGAGATCCGCGTCCTGGAGCGGCTCGAGCGGAGGCGCGAGGCCGGCATTGTTGATCAGCAGGTCGATCTGGCGGAACGGGTCGGGAAGCCCGTGCAACGCTGCCGCGATTTCGCCAATGGCGCGCATGTCGAGCTCCAGCGGGTGGAAAAGGTCCGCGCCGATTTCCTCGGCGAGCGCTTCCAATCGCTGGCGCCGGCGCCCCGTGCCGACCACCTTCCAGCCATTTTCGGCGAAGCGGCGGGCAGCGGCGGCGCCGAACCCGGCCGTCGCGCCGGTAATCAGAACCGTCTTCGTCACAATGAGAGACTCCCCTGAGGCACCGTTGCGGGCCCGTGTTGCAGGCGCCCCAATATCCATTCGGCCGCGGTCGGCCAATCGTCGATCCTGGTATGGGAGAAAGGAGCCGGCGGGCTGATTTCCGCCAGTTTCGGCTCGGCGATCATGTGCACGCGCCACACTTCGGGCGCGTGCTTCGCCACCGATTCGTGGTGAAAGGCGAGGTCGTCGACGAACACGGCTGCGCTCGGATTGATTTCCGCGATCAATTCGGCCACCGGGCGGCCCTTGCCGCCGCTATTGCAGAGCACCCGGTGGCGAATATCGAAGCGTTCGAGCTGGACGACCCGATTGGCGTGATGCTCGTTGCCGATATTGGTGAGGATGACGATGTCGGCGACTTCACCGATCGCCCGAAGCGCTTCGGCGGCACCAGGAACGATGTGCTGGCGGTGCATCTCCGCAGCGAAGAAGGAATCGAGCAATGTCCAGATTCTCTCGCGTGGGACCGGCTGCCCGTCGCGATCGCGAAGCGCGTCCTGAAAGCCGGGGGAATCGATCGCGAATACCAGCCCGTGCGCCTCGTCCAGCCACTCGCCGAAGTGGCGGCCGAAATGAAGCAGAACGTCGTCACAGTCGCTGATCAATAAGGGTCTCAAGGTTCGAGCTCCCGGCGAGCATCGACCAAAAAGCTGGGCGCAACCTTCATGGCCTCCGCGCAGGCCAGCAGATCCGGTTCATGGCCTTCGAGGAACAACAGGCTCGCCGCGAGGAATTCCGGCTTGTCGATCCGCGCCTTGAGCGCGTCTGGAGTCAATCCTGTCAGTGCCAGAAAGCGCGAGGCGCGGCCGTCGTCGCTGAGCGTCCAGCCGAGCGCCGCGAGCGCAACGGCCTCGGCGCTTGTTTGATTCTTCATCTTCATCGCCTAAGCAGCGCCGGTGGGACAAAAAATCCTGGTTGTCGAGGACAACGAGCTCAATCTGAAGCTGTTCTGCGACCTGCTGCGCGCTCACGGGTTCGAGGCGGAACCGGTGCGTGATGGCAGGGAGGCGCTCGATCGCGCCCGAGTCTTCACTCCGGACCTCGTTGTGATGGACATCCAGATGCCGCATGTCAGCGGGCTGGAACTGATCGAACAGATGAAGGCCGACGCCGAGTTGAAGGCGGTACCGATCATGGCCGTCACCGCTTATGCGGCGAAAGGCGACGAGGAACGGATCCGTGACGCCGGCGCCGAAGGCTATGTCTCCAAGCCGATTTCGGTGATCCGCTTCGTCGAGGCGGTGCAGGGACTGCTGGCCGCAGACGAGACCCGCCGCGGCCAGTCCGCGTCCGATCCGGACGCCCCCAAAACGGAAGAAGCGGCCCCGCCCGAAGGCAAAGCCGCTCCTGAAAGCTGATGAAATGACGCTTGACCTGACGGCATCACCGCCAGGGCGTCATCACTTGATCTTGGCTTCCTTGAACTCGACGTGCTTGCGCACGACCGGGTCATATTTCCGGAAGGTCATCTTCTCGGTGATATTCCGCGGATTCTTCTTGGTCACATAATAGAAGCCCGTGTCAGCGGTGCTGACGAGCTTGATCTTGACCGTGGTCGGCTTGGCCATGACAGCCTCTTTCAAATGAATGCGAAAAACGAAAAAAGCGGCGCAGTCGCCGCCCTTGTCCGCGACGCCTCTGCCGACCCAGTGCGATTCTGTCAAGAGTAAGGCCGGGCGTTCTTCCGACGTCCGGGTCGGCGGAGTCGGCTGTAACCGGTCGGTAAACTAAAGAGCGCATCATGACTCCGATGCCGAAGAGCGGGAGTGGACGATGCGCCGGGTAGATGATGGGATTCCAAGCTTAGGACGGTCGGCCCCCGGCCAATCGCCTTCGTGGCGTGGCCATGACGGCATGCTGGTGGTCAAGGCCGAGCTCTGGGACCGGCTCGACATGCTCCAGAAGGCGGGCGAGCGTATCGCTGTTCGCGATCTCGCCCAGGGCCTCGGATCGATCCGCACTCTCGCCGCCGCCTACGGCCTCCATCCGGTCGTCTGCCTTGCCGAGGCGTTCGAACGGGCGATCAGGTTCGAACCCAGGGGCTGCCCGGCGGGCCTCTATTTCGATCGGCTTCGCGACGCTATCGGCTGCGACCGGTTCGACGCCGCTGCCGGCGAATCCTATGTCGCCTCCGTGTCGGTCCGGCTCGGCGTTTGAGTTCGGATCCCTCGCCCTCGCGATCGTGACCGATCAGAAGATGGCGTCGAGCAGTCCAAAGAAGATGAGAAGCACGACTCCCAGACCGATCAGGAAAACGATTCCGACGAGTCGCAGCATTTGAGCCTCCGAATAACCTTGCCCTAACTCAACGAGTCCGGCCCGGCGCCGTTCCTCGAACTTCGATCAATAGGCTTTCCCCTGCTGCCCAACCGCGGCCGGGCCCGAAGTCAGATTGGCGACCATCCAGTCATGGAAGATCTTCACTGGCCGGCGCTTGAGCGCCGAGCGGCGGCAGGCGAACCAGTAACTGTAGGGGCTCTCCACCTGCTCGTCGAACAGACGCACGAGCCGGTCGTCGTTCGAACCCGCGAGGTGGCTTTCGAGCATGATCGCAACACCAAGCCCCTCCGCTGCGGCGTCGAGGATGAGCTGGCCGGAGTCGAAATTGTCGATGGCCAGCGGCTGCAGGTCGGGCAGGCCGACCGCCTCGCACCAGTAGGCAAAGGATTCCGGCATGTCCCGATGGAGAAAGATTGTCGTCCGGGCGAGGTCGGCCGGCGAAAGGATCGGGTCGGGGCCGCTTCTCAGCGCGCGCGTGCCGATCGCGATGACGCGATTGTTGTCGATCCGGCGCGCATAGAGACCGGGATCCACTTCGGTCGTTATCGCAATGGCCGCGTCGAGCCCCTCGTCCAGCCGGGCGAGGCGGTTGCCGGCGGTGTCGATGTCGATGTGAAGCTCGGGAAATTCGGCGCGAAGCGTCGGCAGACCGGGCATCAGCCGTTGCGACGCGAAGAGCGAAGGAACGGCGAGTCGAAGCCGCATCGTCTCGCCATTTCCGCTGGCCCGCTCGATCGCACGTCCAAGCGCCTCGATCGCCGGCCCCACCTCGCCGATCAATCGCTCCCCGTCAGGATTAAGATGGACCGACTGATGCCGCCGTTCGAACAGGGGGAAGCCGATGAATCGTTCCAGCGACTGGATCCGACGGGTCAATGCGGGCGAGGAAAGCGAAAGGGCTTCGGCCGCGGCCTTGACCGAGCCCAGCCGCGCGGTTTCGACGAACGCCTCCACGGCGATCAACGGCGGCAATCGTTTCACTGGCCCAATTCGCTGGCGCGTCTTGTGCACCGCAAGGCGGGGGCCATGTTCGAAAACCGCGGTCTCGCACCGAATGATAAGTGCAATTTGTGCATTTGAAGCCTCGCTCTTCGCACTTGCACAATAGGTGTGCAACCGCAAAAACGGCCCCGCCTTTTAGGCATCCTCTCCTAACTTTTCGGGCCGGCCTTCGGGTCGGCCCTTTTTTTGCCTTCGCGCCGACGCTCGGACCGGTCGCCGATGGACGTCTTGCGGCAAGGCCACGACGATCATTTTGAACCGGCGCTTTGACCAGCCGTTGTGGCTCCCTATGTGGGGGCCAGCAACAAGGCGGATGGCGGATGGCTGACGAAGAACGCAAACCCAGACGGCTGCAGGTCGCGACGATGCGGCCCGAAGACAGCGGGCGCGGCATCGCCAGACTGCCGCGAGCGATGATGACCGAGCTTGGAGTGGCGGAAGGCGACGTCGTCGAACTGATCGGCAAGAGGTCCACGCCGGCCAGGGTCGTCGGTCCCTATACCGAAGACGAGGGTCTCGCGATCATCCGGCTCGATGGTCTTCAGCGCGCCAATGCGGAAATCGGCTCAGGCGACTTCATCGAGCTCCGCAAGGCGGAATCCAAGCCGGCCCAACGGGTCATCTTCGCGCCCGCGCAAAAGAATCTGCGTCTGCACGGATCATCGCAAGCCCTGAAACGCAGCTTCGGAATGAAGCCGCTGACCGCGGGCGACATCGTCGCCACGACGGGGCAGCAACAGATCGTCCGCGGCGACATTCCGCCAGAGCTTCGCCAAATGCTGTCGGCGCCGGCTTTCTCGCTCCAGGAAATCCGGCTGCTGGTCGTATCGACGGCGCCCAAGGGCATCGTCCATATCGACGCCAACACCGAGATCGAGCTCAGACCCGAATATACCGAGGCGAAGGAAACCCGCCGCGCCGACGTCACCTATGACGACCTGGGTGGCATGGGTGCCACCATCGATCAGCTTCGGGAAATGGTGGAGCTGCCGCTTCGTTATCCGGAGATCTTTGAACGGCTCGGGGTCGATCCTCCGAAAGGCGTTCTCCTCCACGGCCCTCCCGGCACCGGCAAGACCCGGCTCGCCCGGGCGGTCGCCAATGAAAGCGATGCCAGCTTCTTCCACATCGCCGGTCCCGAGATCATGGGATCGGCTTACGGCGAAAGCGAGAAGAAGCTGCGCGAGCTGTTCGAGGAAGCGGCCAAGGCCTCGCCCTCGATCATCTTCATCGACGAGATCGACTCGATCGCGCCGAAGCGGGGTCAGGTGACGGGCGAGACCGAGAAACGCCTTGTCGCCCAGCTGCTGACCCTGCTCGACGGTCTCGAGCCGCGCCAGAACCTGGTCGTCATCGCCGCCACCAACCGGCCTGAAGCGATCGACGAGGCGCTCCGCCGACCCGGCCGTTTCGATCGTGAGATCGTGATCGGGGTCCCCGACGAGAATGGCCGGCGAGAAATCCTCGGTATCCATACGCGCGGCATGCCGCTCGCCGACGGCGTCGATCTGAAATCGCTGGCGCGTCAGACCTACGGCTTCGTCGGCGCCGACCTCGCCGCATTGGTCCGGGAGGCGGCGATCGATGCCGTGCGGCGGATCATGCCACAGCTCAATCTCGAGGAGGGCACGATCCCTCCCGAAGTGCTCGACAATCTTTCCGTGTCACGGAAGGATTTCGAGGAAGCGCTGAAGCGGGTCCAGCCCTCGGCGATGCGTGAAGTCATGGTCCAGATGCCGGATGTGGGCTGGGACGATGTCGGTGGCGTCGACGAAGCGCGCGAACGACTGCGCGAAGGTGTCGAACTGCCGCTGAAACATCCGGAAGCCTTCCGTCGGCTCGGAATTCGGCCGGCCAAGGGATTCCTGCTGTACGGACCCCCGGGCACCGGCAAGACCCTGCTCGCCAAGGCGACAGCACGCGAGGCCGAGGCGAACTTCATCGCCACCAAATCATCCGACCTCCTGTCCAAATGGTACGGCGAATCGGAACAGCAGATCGCTCGCTTGTTCGCGCGTGCCCGCCAGGTCGCACCGACGGTCATCTTCATCGACGAGCTGGACAGCCTGGTACCGGCCCGCGGCGGCGGGCTCGGCGAGCCGCAGGTCACCGAGCGCGTCGTCAACACGATCCTTTCCGAGATGGACGGGCTCGAGGAGCTTCAATCCGTCGTCGTCATCGGCGCCACCAACCGGCCCAATCTGATCGATCCGGCATTGCTCCGTCCCGGCCGATTCGACGAGCTGATCTACGTCACCGTCCCGGACGCCGCCGGCCGCCAGCATATCCTCGGCATCCACACCAAGAACATGCCTCTCGCCAAGGATGTCGATTTAGCGGATCTCGCCGAGCGGACCGAGCGCTTCACCGGCGCCGACCTTGAGGATCTGGTTCGACGGGCCGGCCTGTTCGCGCTTCGCGGCACGATCGATGCCAAGCAGGTGACGATGGCGGAATTCGAACGCGCGCTGAAGGAAACCCGGCCGTCGGTCACGCCGGAAATGGAACGCGAATATGAACAGATCGAGGCCCATCTGAAGCAGGACGCCCGAAGCGCCGGCAGTGGCGGGATAGGGTTCATCCACCCGGGAATGCTCAGCCCGCGGGGGTCGAAGGACTGAATCTGCGCCAGGTCCAGATCGCCAGCAGCAGCATCAAGGCGGCGGTGACGAGGAAGGGCAAAGCAAGGCTCAACATATAAAGGGCTACACCGGCCGCAGGTCCCGCGACGAAGGCGACACCGTTGACCGAGGTCACCTGTCCGGCGACCTCGTTCTGCTCGTCGGGCCCGACCGCCAGCGACGCGCCGCTGGTAAAACCCGGCCGGAACAGGCCGAAGCCCAGAGAGGCCAAAGCAAAGCCAAGGGTGAGGCCGTAGACGCCCTGCGCCAGTCCCGTCGCCGCCGATCCGGCCGCCGCCAGGAGGGAGCCCCAAAGGATCAGCTGTCGCGGATCCAGACTGAGCCTCGGGATCAGCCACCATTGGGCGAACAGGGAAGCAGCGGCGCCGGCGATGAGGACGATCGCGATCCATTGCTGCGCCTGGTCGAGCGACAAGGAGAGCCGGTCGATGACCAGGAAGCCGATGACGCCGAGCATCACGGCATGGCCGTGGCCGCCGATGATCCCGATCAGGTGCCAGGGCAGAACCCGGCGGTCACGCCAGCTCAGAGCCGCAGGAATCGATTCTTCTGGCGCCACCTCGCCGCCGCCGCCCCCGATCGACGGATAAGCGACGATCTGCCCCCTCGCGTCGCTGCGCGGCGTATCGTCGGGCAACTTGAGGATCAACAGCGCCAGAACCACCGCTCCGATCAGGGCGAAAGCGAAGAGCGGCGCCGAAAGCCCGAGAGGCGGGAAGATGAAGATCGGAGCGATGGCCGGCCCGATGATCGTCCCGAGACCGAAGGAGGAGGCGATCGCTGCAAGCGCCGCGGTCCGTTCGGCCCCTTCGGTACGCGCGGCGACATAGGCCTGGACCGCGGAAGGAGAGGCCGAGCCGAAAGCGCCGTAGATCGTCCGCCCGAACATGAAAATCGTGAAGACGATCATTCCGCCGGCATAACCCGCAAGACCCACCGCGAGCGCGCCGCCGCAAACCAGCATCGACGCGATGAAGCCGTAGAGGCCCAGCCGCATCAGCGCCCGGCGACCGCGCCGGTCGGCGCGGCGCGCCCAGATCGGCGCCATCACGACCCAGATGATTGCCGACAGGCTGAACGCCACGGCGACCCAGATGTCGGCGACTTCGAGCTCCCGTCCGATCGCCGGCAGGAGCGATTGCATCGCGGTATTGCCCGCCGCAGCGACCAGCATCACCGAGAAAAGCAGCGCGAATCGCTGCCGGGAAAGGCCGAAGCCGTTCACGGATCGAGCCTTTTCGAGGACGGGCCGTTCAGATACCGCATCATTTCGCGGACCTTTTCCACTCTCATCGGGGTTGATCCGCAGAAGCGGAAGAGGTGCCATAAGGCGAACCGGCCTTGCCATTGCGGTCGCGATTTGCCAACGCACCACCTTCCCGAAAAACGAGTGGAACACGGCATGTCGGCATCCTGGAACGAAGCGCGCAGAGAAGGACGGACCGCGCGTCGGACGGGCGGCGGCCCGCTCTGGCAGTTCCTCCGGGGCTTCATCAAGCATCCGGTCATGGTGGGTTCGGTGATTCCGTCATCGAAGGCGCTGATCGACAAGATGCTCGCTCCGGTCGATTGGGCGAACTGCAAGCTGTTCGTCGAATATGGCCCTGGGGTGGGGACCTTCACCGAGCATGTGCTTCAGCGGATGGCGCCGGACGCGACCCTGATCGCGATCGACACCAATCCCGATTTCACCCAGTATCTGCGCCGCAAGTTCAGCGACAACCGGCTGTTCGCCGTAACCGGATCGGCCGCCGACGTCCGCCAGATCATCGCCGATTGCGGCTTCAAGGAAGCCGACTACATTCTTTCCGGTCTGCCCTTTTCGACCCTTCCGCCCGGGATCGGGCCGAAGATCGGCGAAGAGACCGCAGCGGCGCTCCGCCCTGGCGGTTGCTTCCTGGTCTATCAGTTCTCGCCGAAGGTGCGCGATTTCCTCGTCCCCTATTTCGACCGGGTCGAGCGCGGTTTCGAATGGATCAACATTCCGCCCGCGCAGCTTTTCTGGGCCTATCACGACTGAGCAGAAGGGCCTCAGGGGCCCAGACGCCGACCGAAATTGAGTCGACGGGCGAGATTATAGTCCGCGGTCGCCATCACGAAGAAGCCGAAGCCCCAACGAAGCCGGTTGAGGAAGCTCATGTTCGCGCGATGCTCGTGTGGCAGAATGCGGCGGCTGTCCGCCACCTCGCCCTCGATGAACCGCTCGATCATGGCGGCGAATTTCTCGTCTTCGACGCGCAGCATCATCTCGAGATTGAGATAGAGACTGCGCAGGTCGAAATTGGCCGATCCGATATGGACGACGCCGTCGATCATGATGAGTTTGCTGTGAAGCTTCGTCGGCTGATATTCGTAGATCTGGATGCCGCGCTTCATCGCCCGCCAATAGGAAAAGCGCGCCGCCCACAGGGTCGTCCGCAAATCGGACTTGCCGGCGGTCACGAGCCGGACCCGGCCGCGCCGAGCCACCCGGTATAACCGCCTCAACATCGACAGGCTGGGGACGAAATAGGCCATCACCATGTCGACGTTGCGGGCTCTGAGCATGTCGCGCTTCACGGATCGCGCCCAGGGACTCAGCCGCCGGGTCGGACCGCCGAACAGCCAGTGAAGCTTCTCGTACTGAACGCTGTGTGTGCTCAGCATCTTCCTGAGCGCACGGATCGACGCGCCTTCATCCTCCGCCCAAGCGAACATGTCGTCATAATAACCGGCGAGGCAATCGACGCTCGGTCCCTCCACTTCCAGACCGAGATCGCGCCAGGCGCCTGATTCGATGGTACCGAAATATTCGTCGCCGATGTTGAACCCGCCGACGATCGCCTTGCGCCCATCGGCCAGTGCCAGCTTCTGGTGGTTGCGAAGCAGATAACGCCGCCCCCAGCGCGGCACGAACCGGCAGAAGCGGGCTTCGGCGTCGCTCAGGGGCTTGAAGAAAGCCGGGGTGGCCGCCGAAGCGCCGAAGCCGTCCAGCAGCATCGACACCTTCACGCCGCGCTTGGCAGCCTCGACGAGTGCGTCGCGGACGCGCCGGCCCGTCTCGTCATTGAGCCAGATGTAATAAAGGATTCGAAGCGATTCCTGGGCGCCGTCGATCAAGGCGATCAAGGCTTCCAGCCGCCGCGGCCCATCCGGCAGCAGCGTCAGCCGATTTCCCGCCACTTCGATCGACGCGATCTCATCGTCCCGATTGCCCATCATCGTCCCGACTAGGGCGAAGGCTCCCGGCCCGCAACGGTCGTGAAGGACCCAGCCGGACGATGTACCGCCGAGGCGGCGGCTTCCGCCTTGCGCGCGCCATGCTAGAGCAAGCGAGTGCATGTTTCGCGCCTCTCGCTCGCGGATTTCCGTTCTTATGCCGACGCGGTGATGGCGCCGGGCAAAGGCTTCGTCATCCTCACGGGGGACAATGGCGCGGGCAAGACCAACCTGCTCGAGGCGGTTTCGCTGCTGGTCCCGGGCCGCGGCCTGAGAGGCGCGAGCCTGTCCGAGATGGCACGACACGGCGGCGCCGGCGGCTTTTCCGTCGCCGCCCGGCTCGACGGCCTGGAGATCGGCACCGGGACCCTGGCCACCGCGCCTGATCGGCGGCAGGTCCGCATCAACGGGGCTGCGGCTGCCGCCAACAGCCTCTCAGAGTGGCTTTCGGTGCTCTGGCTGACGCCCGCGATGGATCGGCTGTTCGCAGACCCTGCCTCCGGGCGCCGTCGATTCCTCGATCGGCTCGTTCTCGCTCTCCACCCCGACCATGCCGGTCACAGCTCGCGATACGAGGCGGCGATGCGGGCCCGCAACAAACTGCTCGCCTCGGATGCCGACGCCGATCCCAATTGGCTGGCGGCGCTGGAGGCGCGAATGGCCGATCATGGCTTTCAGCTCGCCAAGAACAGGATTCGGACCGTCCACGCCTTGAGCGAGCGGATTGCCTTGCAGTCCGAAGGCGCTTTCGCGCGCGCCGGGCTGAGGCTGGACGGCTGGCAGCCCGGGCAGAGTGATGCCGGCGCGCTTGCCGAGGCGCTTCGTAGCGGGCGGATTCAGGACCGGGTCGCCGGACGGACGCTTTCCGGGCCGCACCGTACCGACCTTGCCGTCACTCATCTCGGCAAGAACCAGCCCGCCGCCTTGTGCTCGACCGGCGAACAGAAGGCGCTCCTGATCGGGCTCGTGCTCGCGCACGCCGAACTGGTCGCCGAGCGGACCGGGCGGCGGCCGATCCTGCTTCTCGACGAGATCGCCGCCCATCTCGATCCCTCTCGCCGGGCGGCATTGTTCGAGCGGCTCGGGTCGGCCGGCGGCCAGGTCTGGATGACGGGAACCGAGCCCGAACTCTTCGCCGGAGCAGGTGATCATGCCAGCCGCTTCGAGGTCGCCGGAGGAGTCGTCAGGAATCGCTGAATCCCGCCGTTTTTCCTTGGGTTTCGGGCTCCGAGACCCTATATCCTCGATATGGCATCCTCCCCCAATGACAACAGCTACGGCGCCGATTCGATCAAGGTGCTGAAAGGCCTCGACGCGGTCCGCAAGCGGCCCGGAATGTATATCGGCGACACCGACGACGGGTCCGGCCTCCACCACATGGTGTTCGAGGTGTCGGACAATGCGATCGACGAGGCGCTGGCCGGCCATTGCGACCGGATACTGATCACCCTCAATCCGGACGGATCCTGTTCGGTCGAGGATAATGGCCGTGGCATTCCGGTCGACATCCACGCCGAAGAAGGCGTCTCCGCCGCCGAGGTAATCATGACCCAGCTCCATGCCGGCGGGAAGTTCGAGAACATGTCGGACGACAACGCCTACAAGGTGTCCGGCGGCCTCCACGGCGTCGGGGTCAGTGTCGTCAACGCCCTCTCGGAGACTCTCGAACTGACCGTGTGGCGCGACGGCAAGGAATATTGGATGCGCTTCCGTCACGGTGATGCCGAGGCGCCACTCAAGATGATCGGCGACGCACCTGCCGGTAAGAAGGGCACGAAGGTTTGCTTCCTGCCCTCACCGGACACGTTCAAGATCGTCGAATTCGATTTCGATACGCTGGAACACCGCTTCCGCGAGCTGGCCTTCCTCAACAGCGGCGTGCGTCTGGTCCTGACCGATGCCCGTCACGAGGAGGAGAAAAGCGTCGAACTGTTCTACGAAGGCGGAATTTCCGCCTTCGTTGGCTGGCTCGACCGGACCAAGACTCCGCTCATCCCCGATCCGATCTCTGTGACCGGCCAGCGCGACAATATCGGCATCGAGGTCGCGCTCGAGTGGAATGACAGCTATTACGAGCAGGTACTCTGCTTCACCAACAATATCCCGCAGCGCGATGGCGGCACCCATCTGGCCGCCTTCCGGGCCGCCTTGACCCGGACGCTCAACAATTATGCCGACAAGTCCGGCATGATGAAGCGCGAGAAGGTCAGCCTCACCGGTGACGACATGCGCGAAGGCCTGACGGCGATCGTCTCGGTCAAGCTGCCCGATCCCAAGTTCGGCTCCCAGACCAAGGACAAATTGGTCAGCTCGGAGGTTCGCCAGCCTCTGGAAAGCCTGATGGCCGACAAGATGGCGGAATGGCTCGAGGAGAATCCGGGTCACGCCCGAACGATCATCCAGAAGATCATCGACGCGGCTGCCGCACGCGAAGCGGCGCGCAAGGCGCGCGAGGCGAGCCGCAAGTCGGTGCTCGGAATCTCCTCGCTGCCGGGCAAGCTGGCCGACTGCCAGGAGAAGGATCCGGCGAAGTCGGAATTGTTCCTGGTCGAGGGCGACAGCGCCGGCGGATCGGCCAAGCAGGGCCGCAATCGCGAAGTTCAGGCGATCCTGCCGCTCAAGGGCAAAATCCTCAACGTCGAGCGGGCGCGCTTCGACCGGATGCTCGGATCGAAGGAAGTCGGAACTTTGATCCAAGCGATGGGCACCGGGATCGGTCGCGACGACTTCAACATCGAAAAGCTCAGATATCACAAGATCATCATCATGACGGACGCGGACGTCGACGGCGCCCACATCCGCACCTTGCTGCTTACCTTCTTCTACCGGCAGATGCCCGAGATCATCGAGCGGGGGCACCTCTACATTGCCCAGCCGCCACTCTACAAAGTCGCCAAGGGACGGTCGGAAGTCTATCTCAAGGACAATGTGGCCCTCGACGAGTATCTGATCGACGCCGGGGTCAACGCGATGGTGCTGGAGACCGCCGAAGGGCCACGCTCGGGCGACGATCTGCGCGCCCTTGCCGAGCATGCCCGCCGGATGCGCTCGCTGATGGCTTATGTGCCGAAGCGCTACGACCCGGCGATCATCGAGGCGCTGGCGCTCTCCGGCGCGCTCGATCCCAAGCTCGGCCCGCCGCAGCGCGCCGCCGCCGTCGAACGGGCCGCGGCCTGGCTCAACGCCGGCGACGAAGAAGGGCAATGGACGGGGGAACTGGGCGCCGACGGCGATTATGTGCTCCGCAGGTTGTGGCGCGGAGTCACCGATCATCATGTCATCGACCACAAGTTCATGGTCTCCGCCGAGGCGCGCAAGCTTCACGGCCTCGCGATCGGAGAGGCGGGGACCTATGCCGGGGCCTCGCGATTGGTCTCGCTGAAGAGCTCGGCCCAGGCCGCAGAGGCGGCCGAAGGCGAAGAAGACAGTGACGAAGAGAATGCGGTGCGCGAGCGCGCCCCCGACCCGCGGGGCAATCTGGTCACGAGACCCACCCAGTTGCTGGAAGCGATCCTGGCCGCCGGCCGCAAGGGCCTGTCCGTCCAGCGCTACAAGGGTCTGGGCGAGATGAATGCGGACCAATTATGGGAAACGACGCTGGATCCGGATAATCGCGCCTTGCTCCGGGTCGAGGTGGCCCAGGCCGACGTCGCCGATGAGATCTTCACCCGATTGATGGGCGATGTGGTCGAACCGCGGCGCGAATTCATCCAGGAAAACGCGCTCAACGTCGCCAATCTCGACGTCTGAGCCGGTCTACGATAGCTCGGCGCTGGCCCGGTCTTATTTGCCGCCGCCGCCGGCCAGCTGCTGGCGTTCGGCCAGGCTCGCCAGCTCCACGAATTCGCGCCGCCAGTAAGTGTCGATCCGCGCCTGAGCGGCCAGACGACGAACGTCGGCGAAGCTGAAGCCGTTGAGGTTGCTGTCGCCCCTGAGCAGTTGGCCGTAAGCGGCGACCGCGGCGATGAAGGCGACGTCACCAACCGGCGCTCGGGCCGCGCTCAACAGCCCGGCCTGGACCGGCTGCTCGATGAGCCGCGAGCGATCGTCTCCGGGCAGCTTGTAACGCAGCCGAAGGTGAGCAAGCTCGCCATTGTTCGCGCCTTGGCCTGTTGGCCGGTTCGCCTCGTATCGGCGTTCCGGCAACCAGCCTCGGCTCCCGGCCGGGATGATTTCGTACAAGGCGGTCACCTGATGGCCAGCCCCGATATCGCCGGCGTCGACCGCATCATTGTTGAAATCCTGCTCGCGCAGCGCGCGGTTTTCATAGCCGATCAGGCGATATTGGCTGACATAAGCAGGATTGAACTCGACCTGGATCTTCACGTCCTGGGCGATCGTGAACAGGGTCGACTGCAGCTCTTGTTCGAGCACCTTCTGGGCTTCGCGCGGACTGTCGATGTACGAATAATTGCCGTTACCGTGATCCGCGATCCGCTCCATCATTGCTTCATTATAATTGCCGGTGCCGTAACCGAGCGTCGTCAGGGTCACGCCGGCCTCGCGCTCCCGCTCCACCATCTCGACCAAGGTCTCGTTGTTGGTGACTCCGACGTTGAAGTCGCCGTCGGTGGCAAGCACGACACGATTGATCCCGCCGTCGATCATGTTTTCGCGAGCGACCCGATAAGCGAGCTGGATCCCGGCGGCGCCAGCGGTCGAGCCCCCTGCGCTGAGCCGTTTGAGGGACTGGACGATCTGATCGCGGCTCGAGGTGGACGGCAGTACCAGCCCGGCCGCACCGGCATAGACGACGATCGCCACGCGATCGCGGCGATCCAGACGGTCGGCAAGCAGGGCCAGCGAACATTGCACCAGAGGCAGCTTGTCCGGGGAATTCATCGAACCCGACACGTCGACGAGAAAGACCAGATTGGCCGGGGGACGTCCTTCGCGTGGCACATCGTAGCCGCGAAGGCCAATCCGAAGGAGCCGGCTATTCTCGTTCCATGGCGTCGTCGTCATGTCCGAGGTGAGGCTGAACGGCCGCGACCGGTCCCGGGGCGCCGGATAATCGTAGCGGAAATAATTGAGCATCTCCTCGGTTCTGACCGCCGCCTGAGGCGGCAGCGTGCCCTGATTGAGGATCCGCCGAACGTTGGCGTAGCTGCCGGTGTCGACATCCACACCGAAGGTTGAAACGGGGGCTTCGACGACCGCCTGCACGGCCGCGACTTCCTCGCCTTGATAACGTTCCCGGTCGGCTTGGGGGACCCGGATTCGGGACGGCGCCATCCGACCCATCGGCGCGGCCGACTCCATTGAGACCATCGGTGGGGGCGAAGGCGGCGGCGGTGGCGGTGGCGGTGGCGGAGCCGTCGGAACGGCGCCGCTCATGGCGATCGGGTCGCTGCGAAGTGATCCGATGCGGCCCCGCGCAACATATTCGTCAAGGTCGCCGGTCAGGAAGGGCGCGCAGACCTGGTCCGGATCGCTCGCGTTCAGTTCGTGGGCGCTGCTCTGGGCGAGCAAGGGGTCGATTGGCGCGGGGGGCAGCCCGGAAAGGGTCAGGGCGGTAGCGGAAACCAGGGCCAAAGCGCGCATCGGTCAGCCTCCTCCAGGCAGGGATGATACATTATCACCCCCGGCGAAGTGAACCGCGGATGAACATTTCAGGCGGCGGTTCGCGACCGGTGACTCGTCAGCGTGGACGGAATGCGATCGACGCGCGATTCGGCCATTTCCTTGGCCAGCCGGGCTTCGCCGGGCTCGGAAAGGATAAATCCCTGTCCGTCCCGGCAGCCGAGTCGCCGAAGCAGCCTCAGTTGCTCCTCCGTCTCGATATGCTCAGCGATACAGGGAACGCCGAGCGAGGCGGTCAGATCGATGACGCCTTTCAGCAGCCGAAGGGCGCCATCCGAGCAGGTTGCCTCGGTCAACAAGGATCCATCCAGCTTGATGGCATCGAAATCCATTTCCCTGAGGTAGGAGATGGAAGCGAAGCCGGCACCGAAGTCGTCGAGAACGATTCGGACCCCCGCCTTGCGCAGCTGATCGAGATTGAGCCGGGCCGTGTCGAAATCGGCGAGCAAGGCGGTCTCGGTCACTTCGATCTGGAGGCGGGCGGGCTTGAGACCCTGTCGCGCTGCGATTCGCAGCAAACGCCGCGCGCTGGCCGCCGAATGAAGCTGGACGGCGCTCAGATTGAAGGAGAGCAGGATCGGCGCTGGCCAGCGGGAGGCTTCCGCGGCGGCCCGCGCGAGCATGGCCTCGGTGATCTGCTCGATGACGTTGATTTGCTCGGTAATCGGGATGAATTCGGATGGTGCGATCTGTCCCAATGTCGGGTGTTCCCACCGCGCAAGCGCCTCGAAGGCACGAATCGCGCCGCTGTCGAGATCGAAGATCGGCTGAAAGACGAGGCTGAACTGGTCGAGCACCTTTGGCTCGCGAAGACTGCTCTCGATGAGGGTCCTTCGCCGGTTCGCGGCTTCGAGCTGGGGCGTGAACAAGGCGACGCAACCGCGACCTTTCTGCTTGGCGCTGTACAGCGCCGCATCGCTCCGGCCGAGGGCAATGGCGGCGCTCGATGTGCCGGGTTCGACCAGCGATACGCCGCAGCTCGCGGATATCCGATATTCGCGCCCGGCTATGCGATAAGGCCGTCCAAGCGCCCGACAGACCCTTTCGCCAAGAGCAAAAGCGCCCAATTCCGTGTCCTCGGACCGGATCACGGCGAATTCATCGCCGCCTATCCGGGCCACCAGGGCTTCCGGCGCCTCGCGTTTCAGGCGA
Source organism: Allosphingosinicella sp. (assembly GCA_035710145.1). GTDB lineage: Bacteria > Pseudomonadota > Alphaproteobacteria > Sphingomonadales > Sphingomonadaceae > Allosphingosinicella. The sequence continues at coordinate 21,495 of DASTDX010000072.1, read as the reverse complement.
GCCGCGACCTCGATCAGGACCGCATCGCCTGCGGCATGACCGAACGTGTCGTTGACCGGTTTAAAACCGTCAAGATCGATGATGGCGAGCGCGAGCCCGCGGCTTGACCGGTCGGAAACACGGTCGCCGAGCGCGGAGAGCAAGGCACGGCGATTTGCGACGCCCGTCAGCGGATCGCTGTCGGCAACCTGCCTCACCCGCGCCTTTTCGGTGAGCGCGGTTCGTTCGGCCCGCTGAGCGCGTTCGCGTTCCTGCTCTATCCGGGAGCGGGAGCGGATCAACTCCGTGAAGCTCGCCGTCTGCACATTGAGAAGCCTGAGGATGAGGAAAATGACGAGCCCCAGGCTCATGCCGACGCCCATGTGCGCGAGCTTTGGGGAGCCTGCGAGCACGAACGCCAGCGGCAGGCCCAACAGCAGCAGCGGCATTCGCGCCGCCGTGGGGAAGCTTGCAAGGCCGTAGGCACAGCCTAAGGCGGCAAGAGACGTGAACAGTATGACGAGATCCTGCTGTGATGCCGGGCCCAATAACAACAAGCGCATCGACCAGTAGCCGAAAGCGAGGCTCAGCAGGGCCGCCAGAACCAGCGTCTTTCTAAGCTCGACGATAATCTTGTCGGGCGTGAGCACGATTCGGCGGGCCCGATGCCAATAAGCGAGCCGAGCGACGACGAAGAGGACCAAGAGGTGGGCGGGGTCCGTGGCTTCGGCAAGCGGCGCTCCGCTGGCGACGGTGAGGCCGACGAAATTGGCCAGCGCGACCAGATAGAGGAGAGGAATCTGCTTTTGGAGCGCGCGATAGCGTTCTTCGAGCAAGGCGCGGCCAAAGGCGGTGTCCGTCTCGCCGACGTTCAGGAGACGACCGAGCGTCTCGATAAGCCATGCCCTCATGATCTTGCCCCTAAGATGAATATCTTAAGAGTCCCTCACTTCGGAGCGGCAACTGAACCGTGATCGGACGCGCCTCAGTTGGGCATTTCAGGGAAACGGTCGCGCCACGGGTGGACGTAGGCGCCGAAGACGGCTCATGCGCTCCGGCAGTCGGGGTTGTAGACATAGCCGGCGCCGCGCACCGTGCGCAGGCAATCCGGCTTCGACGGGTCCGGTTCGATCTTGCGGCGGATGCGGGTGATCCTCGTGTCGATCGACCGGTCGAACGCTTCCATTTCCTTGTTGTGCGCAAGGTCCAGGAGCTGATCCCGGCTCAGCACTCGCCGAGGATGTTCGGCGAAGGTGCGCAGCAGATCATATTCCATGCTCGTCAGTGGCACTTCTGTACCGTCCGCCTCGAACAGCTTGCGGCTGTCGAGATTGAGCCGGCACTTGCCCATCTGCACTTCGCGTCCGAGGGTTGCCGTCCCCCCGTCTTTCTGTTTTGCGCGCCGGAGCACCGCCTTCACCCGGGCGAGGAGTTCGCGCGGATTGTAGGGCTTGGTGACGTAATCGTCCGCGCCGACCTCGAGACCGACGATCTTGTCGAGATCATCGCTGTTCGCGGTCAGCATGATGATGCCGGCCTGGCCGGAAGCGCGGATCTCGCGGGCCAGGGTAAGGCCATCCTCGCCGGGCATGTTGATGTCGAGCAACGCAAGGTCGATCGGCCGCGACGACATGATCTGGCGAAGCGCGGTTCCCCCATCGGCCTCGGTCACGGCGAAGCCGTTGCGGCGCAGATATTCCCCGACCGTTTCGCGGACGTCGATATCATCGTCCACCACGACGATATGCGCGGCTTCGCTCATGCTCTCATTCTCCATGATCGGCGAGTGAGGCTAGCATCGCCCTGATGCCCGCCTTGGTGAACGGTTTCTCCAGAACGGGTCGGTTGGAGGCACGGGCGAACTCGCCCATCGAATCGCCCATCGTGTCGCCGGTGACGAAGCCCATGTGCCTCACCAGATCCGGTTTTGTCTCGATCAGACGTGCATAAAGCTCGGGCCCGTTCAGGGACGGCATTCGAAGGTCCGAAAGTAGGATGTCGAACTCGCCGCGGTCGAGGATGAACAGGGCCTCGGCACCGTCCGCGGCGACGGTGACGTCGAAACCCTCTCGCTCGACCAGCTCCCGAAGCGTGTCGGCCACGTCCGGCTCATCTTCGACGATCAGGCACCGCCGGCGGGCCGGCACGACGTCGGGGATGATCGCGATCTGCTCGCGGGGAGCGACGATCAGCGCTTCGCCCGCCGCCGCCGGGAGTTCGATCCGGAAGTGCGCGCCGCGCCGGCTTGGCTCGACCCTGATCATGCCGCCATGGGCCTCGATGATCCCCTGGGAGAATGACAGGCCGATGCCGGTCCCGCCTCCGCTGCTCTGACGCTTGGTGGTAAAGAAGGGCTCGAAGATCCGATGGCGGACCGTTTCGGGAATGCCCGGGCCGGTGTCGGAAACGTCGACCAGAACGCGCCCCGCCTGATTGACCGAGGTTCGGATGGTCAGCGTCTTTTCGAACGCCTCCCCTTTTTCCATCGCCTGCTGGGCATTGACGATCAGATTGACGAGCACCTGGTGGAGCTGATCCCGATCACCTTCGATCGGCGGCAATGCGCTGCCGAAATTGACCCGGACGGCCACGCCGGCGGTGCGCAAAGTATAATCGGTCAGTTCGAGAGCCGAGGCGATGATGTCGTTCATGTTGAGCATCACCGGCTGGCGCTCGCGCTGTCGCGCCATGGCCAGGAAGGTCTGCACGATCAGGGCGCAGCGTTCGGCGGCGGCACCGATCCGGCGGGCGCGGGCCTCGAACTCGCTTCCCTGCGCATCCTCGGCGAGCATTTCCGCCTGACCGACAATCGCCGCGAGCGGATTGTTCAGTTCGTGACTGACCCCGGCAAGAAGGGCGCCGAGCGCAGCGAGCTTCTCCGATTGCACCAAAGCGTCCCGCGAGCGCTCGAGCTCCGCTTCCGCGCGTTTTCGATCGGTGATGTCGAGGTGGATGCCGCTGACGGTGTGGACCTTTCCGGTCTCGTCGCGAAGGGCCGTCCCGATCGACTGCACCCAGCGTATGTCCCCGTTGGGCCACACGACTCGATGCTCGAGCGCGATCGAATCGCCGGGAAAGCCCCGGCGGTAGGAATCCAGAACCAGGTCCCAGTCATCGGGATGGATGTAGGATTTGAGCATCCGGGCATCGAGACGAAGCTCCTTGTCGAGCCCATGAAGGGCACGGGAGCGGTCCGAATACCAGGTCGCGCCCGTCTCTGGATCGACGGTCCAGCTGCCGAGTTTGGCACCTTCGATGGCGAGCTCGAGCTGGCGGCGGGTCTCGGCCAGTTCGACCTCGGCCTGCTTGCGGGCGGTTATGTCGAGGTGGATGCCGTTGACGTTGGTGGCGCGACCTTCGGAATCGCGCTCGGAGGCGCCCAGGGAGTAAATCCAGCGTGTCGATCCATCGGGACAGACCACCCGATATTCAACCTCCACCTTGTCCTCGATGAAGCCGGTCAGATACGGCCTCGAGACCTCCTCCCAGTGATCGGGATGGATCGACTTCTGGATGACCTCGGTCGTCATCTCGGTGTCGGCGGGAAGGCCGTACATCTGCTTGGACCGGCTCGAATACCAGGTGGCGCCGGTCCTCATGCAATAGGTCCAGGTGCCGAGCTTGGCGCCCTCGACAGCGAGTTCGAGCCGCTGGCGAGAATCCTCCAGTGCCTCGTCGGCCAGCTTGCGATTGGTGATATCGGCGAGGATCCCGTGGACGGTCTGGGTGACACCCTGCTCGTCACGGATCGCGGCGCCGAGCCCATAGACCCAGCGGATCGAACCGTCCGGCTTGATCACCCGATATTCGATCGGCAAGGGCTCGTGCGGGTAGGGATTGATATAGGGATCGGCGAGTCGGCCCCAATCGTCCGGATGAACCTTGTTCCTGAGGTCGCGGGCGTCGGCGAGGACATTGTCCTCCAGCTCAAGCAGCGCCTTTGCACGGTCGGAGAACCAGCACGATCCGGTCTTCGGATCATAGGACCAGACTCCAAGCTGGGCGCCCTCGACGGCGAGCTCCAGATCGCGCCTGACCAAAGCCAGTTCCTCGTCGGCCTGCCGACGCTCGGTGATGTCGATAATGATGCCATGAACGGCGCGGACCTGGCCGGCCCCGTCCCGCTCGGCCGCGCCGAGGCTCGAAATCCAGCGCGTCTCGCCATCGGGCCGGATAATCCGATATTCCCGGGCGACCGGCCCCTCCGGGAAATCGTCGAACCGGTCGAACACCAGTTGCGAGCGATCGTCGGGATGGACGCGCTCGCGGAAGGCCTCGCCGTCGGCGAGGAAATTCTCCTCGATCCCGACGATCTCCCTGACTCGGTCAGAATACCAGGAAACGCCGGTGTGGGGGTTGAACGACCAAACTCCGAGACCGGCACCGGCCACGGCCAGCTCGAGCTGCCGCTGCGCCTGCTGCAGCTGCTCCTGGGTGGCCGCATTTTCGGAGCGGTCGCGCACATTGGCGGTGAACACGCGTTTTTCGCCGACCCGGATTTCCAGGATGGTGAGCTCGATGGGGATGAGACGGCCGTCCTTGTGCAAGGCCTGTGTCTCGATCCTCTTGCCGACCACCTTCGGCGGGCCGCCCGCCAGATAAGCGGCGAAGCCTCGCGAATGCGCCTCGCGAAGATGTTCCGGGATGATCAGATCGACGATGGGCTGACCGACGGCTTCGCCGCGAGCAAAACCGAACAGCGCCTCCGCGGCCGGATTCAGGCCAATGAGCAGTCCCCGTTCGTCGATGACGATCAAGCCGTCCAGCGACGAACTGATCGCCGCGGCCTTGATCGGCTCAAGATCGGCAGATGCGAGCACCGTCCCTCCCCCGGCATCGGCTAACGCAAAAGAATTGCGGAATTTCTTTACCGCAGCCGCGGCCTGCACGCAGCAAGAATCCGCGATCGACCACTGTCACAATTGAAACCCTTTTCCCGTTCCCTCGGCATTCCCCGGACACGCCCCGCCTTCACAACGGCATCGTCGCCGAATGACCGGCGTTCAAGGGAGATGCAAGATGACCACCACCACGATGCGCAAGAAGGGCAGCCTTCGAGTCGTTCTGGTTCTGGCTGTGGCGCTCGGCTGCAGCTCCGCCACGTTGAGCGGCGTGATCGCCACGTTCGCTATCCAGACCCCGGCCGGCCAGGCGAACGTCGCCTGAGCCGCCGGCATTGGAGAGCAAAGGCATGCGACACGACTTCAACTTCGGCGACATACTGACGTCTTCTCAGCGTGGCGCCTGGCAGATCGAGGATGTGCTTCCGGCGGGCGCAAAGCTGGATTTCAGCCGCCCGTTCCTGCCCGGGATGCTCGCGCGTACTCGGTCGGTCCCTTTCCTTGGCGAGGACGAAGCCCGGATTCTCAACCAGATCCGCGGCCACGAATATCTGGGCCTGTTCGGCCTGGTCGAGGAATTCATCCTGCCGTTCGTGCTCGACCATGCCAGGCCGCAGCTCAATGGCGACGACGAACGCGTCCGCGCACTCCTGAATTTCGCCTCCGAGGAAGCGAAGCACATTCACCTCTTTCGCCAGTTCAAAGAGCTCTTTGCGTCGAGCTTCGGAACGCCCTGCGCGCTGATCGGGCCACCCGAAGCCGTCGCCGCCGAAGTGCTCAGGCATGACCCCCTCGCCGTTGCCCTCGTCATCCTGATGATCGAATGGATGACTCAGAGCCATTATGTCGACAGCGTCCGCGATGACGTCGAGCTCGACCCCCTCTTCAAGAGTCTGCTCAAGCATCACTGGATCGAAGAGGCCCAGCACGCCAAGCTCGACACCTTGATGGTGCAGGCGCTTGCCGAGGGCCGCAGCGAAGCCGGGATCGACCGGGCGATCGATGAATTCCTCCAGATCGGGACGTTCCTCGACGCCGGGCTGGAAGACCAAACCCGCCTCAATCTCGAAGCCTTTGAGGCAGCGAGCGGTCGCCGGCTCAGCGGCCGGGAGCGGGCCGCGCTTACCAGCCAGCAGCACCAGGCACTGCGCTGGACCTATCTCGGCTCCGGGATGATCCACCCCAGGTTCGTTGAAACCCTGGCCGCGATCTCGCCCGCCGCTCGCGACCGTATCGCCGCGGTCGCACCCGCTTTCGCCTGACCGCCTTCCCAAAGGAGAAAATCAATGCTCGCAACCACCACCAGGGCCCCGATCAACGGCCTCGACCTCCAGGCCCTCGACGAGATGGTCGAAACGGTGAAGGGCAATGCCGGCTGCGGCACCGCCGGATTCAGGGTCACGACCCAGTGGAAAGGACAAACGCGATCGGAATCGACCGTCGAATCCTTCACCTGCGCCGGCGAGCCGGTGCCCCGCAGCTTCACGATCGTCGCGGACGAGCCCAAGGAGCTGCTCGGAACGGATACCGCGCCCAATCCCCAGGAGCTGCTGCTCTCGGCCGTCAATGCCTGCATGATGGTCGGCTACGTCGCCCAGGCCTCGATCCGCGGGATCACGATCGACGATTGTCGGATCGAGACCGAAGGCGAGCTCGATCTACGCGGCTTCCTGGGCCTCGATGAGGACGTCCCGCCGGGCTATCGGCGGATCAATTATACCGTCCACCTCGAAGGCGACGGCACCCCCGAGCAATATCAGGAGATTCACCAGGCGGTGATGGCGACGTCACCCAATTATTTCAACATGGCTCAGCCGGTCCAGATGTGCGGCCGGCTGGCCTGAGCCCCTCCGCAGATTTCGTCTCCCTCTGCCCCCCAGGGAGACTTGCGGCTCCGGCGCTCCCCCCGCCGGAGCCGCTTCGACCGGCGCTGCCCCCCTGTTGATCAGCCCGGCGCGTAGGCTCGCCGAAGCCGGACCCGGTCGATCAGTCCGAAATCCGCCGCATGGAATCGCGCAATCAACGCGGGCTCCGCTTGGTACAGTCGGCGCACGAGCGCGAGCCGGTCGGCCGGCGGAGTCGACTTGAGAGCGGCATTATATTCGCGCAGCGGCTGACGCTTCTTCCACAACTGCCTCGCTTCCTGCTCGAACAGGCGGTGGAGCGCCGATCCTGAGAAATCCGCCTGCGCCGCGAGCAGCAACGCGTTGCGGACCGAATCCGCGACGCCGGCACCGGTCGCAGGGTGGATGAAGCCACCACGAACGCCTAGCTTCGCCACCCGGGCACCGCCGATCCGCCAGAAGGCATCGAAGTCGCCGCCGATCGGAAGCGGCCGGACGACGACGCTCTCTCCTTCAGTCGCCGCCGGCTTCCAGCCGCGAAGCTGCAGATAATGATCGAGTTGAGCCGCAGCCGAATCGCTCGGCTGCGATCGGTCAGAGACCGTGGCCCTCGCAATCAGCAGCTTCTCCTCGCCGAGCGGGAAGCAGCGAACGAAGCTGAGCCCGGCGCTCTGATCCTCCACGGTCGAGTCGATAAGCACCGGCCGGTCCAGACCATGCGGGGCATCGAGCCGAATTCGCCTTTCGATCGCGGTTTCGAAGAGAAGGTCGAGCATCGAGAGATTGACGGCGCCGCGCGCGTCGATGGCCCCTTCGGCTTTGACCGTCTCGCCTCCGTCGAGCACGAGCGCATCCTCGCGCACCGCGACGACCTTCGTTCCGAGCCGATACTGGTCCGGTTTCAGGGTCGCGACCATCTCCCGGTGGACCGCTTCGGGCTCGAACCCGCCGAGCGAAGATCTGAACTTCCGGCTCCCGGTCGGGAAGGCCGTGAAATAACCGGGCCAGTGATGATCGAGCAAAGGCTGAATCAACATTAGGCCGTCGTCACCAAGCGGCCGTTCGAACACCGAGCGGAAGCCGATGCCGCCGAAATTTTCCGTCTCCTCGACGATCAGGAGCGGGACGTCGGGCCGATGGCGCGCCATCGCCAGCGCCGCCAGCGACCCTGCGAGGCCGCCTCCGGCGATCACGATTCCCTTGCGCCTGGCCCCGAGCATGATGTCCCGTCTCTAGCGCGGCTCCGGTCAGTCGCGCCACGCTTCCTTTCGGACAGCCTCGTTTTGGGACGTTGCCGCTTTCAGTCTCTCCCTTCAGTGCGCCTCAGGCATGGCTCCCCGCCCGCCCCGGGGCGGGCTCGATTTGCCGTTGCTCCCGGGGGCCTGCGAGGATTAAGCACAAAGGGTGAACGAGCCCGCCGCCGAGACGGTCCGCAAGATCATCCATGTCGACATGGACGCCTTTTTCGCGAGCGTAGAGCAGCGAGACGATCCTGCACTTCGCGGCAGGCCGGTCGCGGTCGGAGGCTCGACAGCGCGCGGCGTCGTCGCCGCGGCCAGTTACGAAGCGCGCCGATATGGCGTCCGATCGGCCATGCCGTCGGTCAGTGCGAAGCGGCGCTGCCCCGAACTGATCTTCGTCAAGCCGCGGTTCGACGCCTACCGCGAGGTCTCGCACCACATCCGTTCTATCTTCCGGGACTATACCGAACTGGTCGAGCCGTTGAGCCTGGATGAGGCCTATCTCGACGTCAGCGAGGACCTGAAGGGGATCGGGATCGCCACTCGCATCGCGGAGGAAATCCGGACCCGGATCCGCGCCGAAACGGGGCTTACCGCCAGTGCGGGCGTGTCCTACAACAAGTTCCTCGCCAAGCTGGCCAGCGATCAGAACAAGCCCGACGGGCTGTGTGTCATTCCCCCCGGCAAAGGGGAGGCCTTCGTCGCCGGGCTGCCGGTCCGTCGTTTCCACGGCGTCGGCCCCAGGACTGCGGCGAAGATGGCTGGGCTCGGGATCGAGACGGGGGCCGATCTGCGCGCCCAGAGCCTGGCCTTCCTCCAGCACAATTTCGGCAGCAGCGGCCAATATTATCACGATCTGGCCCGCGGCGTCTGCCACCGCCAGGTCAAGCCGAACCGTCCATGGAAATCGATCGGCGCCGAGGACACCTTCTTCGACGATCTCACCGAGGAGGCCGTGCTGAGGGCCGAGCTCGACCGGATCAGCCAGACCGTCTGGCGCCGGATCGAAGAGAAGGGAATCACCGGCCGAACCGTCACCCTCAAGGTCAAGTATCAAGATTTCCGGATCGTCACTCGAGCCAGGAGCCTCGACCGGCCCGTGAGCGACCGCGAGGAATTTCTCGACATCGGCTGCGGTCTTCTTCGCACCCTGCTGCCGCCCGCAAAGGGCATCCGGCTGCTCGGCCTGACCCTGTCGAACCTCAGGCAAAAAGGCGATTTCGAGCCGCCACCGATATTATTGGAGCTTCCGCTCGGCTGATGTCGAAGCTGCCGAAAGCCATGGACGCTGGGCCTGCACTCGCCTAATCCTGTCCACTTCCCCGGGGGACCGCGCGTGAGCGGTTGAGATTGGGCTGACGCCCTGACCCGCCGAACCTGATCCGGCTGACACCGGCGTAGGGAGGGAGCGCGGGCCGACCGCTCTCCTTTCCAAGATGGAGAGAGACATGGCCGACACACCTGCAAGAACCGAGCTCAAGGTCACCACGGGCCCGATCCGAGGCAGCCGCAAGATCCATGTCGGCGATCTTCGCGTCGCGATGCGCGAGATCGACCTCGAGCCGAGCGCAGGAGAAAAGCCGCTCCGGGTCTATGATTGCTCGGGCCCCTATACCGATCCCGAAGCGCGGATCGACATCATGGCCGGCCTGCCCGAGCTTCGCCGCGACTGGATCCTGAGCCGCGGCGACGTCGAGGAGGTCGTCCAGCGCCAGGTTCGGCCCGAGGATAACGGCCAGCTCGGCCCCGACCGGTCGGGCGGCGTCCAGCCCTTCCCGAACGTTCGCCGCAAGGTTCTGAGGGCCAAGGCCGGCGCCAACGTCAGCCAGATGCATTATGCCCGCCGCGGGATCGTCACGCCCGAGATGGAATATGTCGCGATCCGCGAGAATCTCGGCCGCGAGCGCGCGGCCGAGGCCGCCGCCCGCGACGGCCAGGATTTCGGCGCCTCGATCCCCGATTACGTCACCCCCGAATTCGTTCGCGACGAGGTCGCCCGGGGCCGCGCGATCATCCCGTCCAACATCAACCACCCGGAGAGCGAGCCGATGGCGATCGGCCGCAACTTCCTGGTCAAGATCAACGCCAATATCGGCAACAGCGCCGTCGCCTCCGACGTCGCCGCCGAGGTCGACAAGATGGTCTGGTCGATCCGCTGGGGCGCCGACACCGTCATGGACCTTTCGACCGGCCGCAACATCCACGACACGCGCGAATGGATCCTTAGGAACTCACCGGTGCCGATCGGCACCGTTCCCATCTACCAGGCGCTCGAGAAAGTCGGCGGTGTCGCCGAGGAGCTGACCTGGGAGATCTACCGCGACACCTTGGTCGAGCAGGCCGAGCAAGGTGTCGATTATTTCACGATCCACGCCGGGGTCCGGCTGCCCTACATCCCGATGACCGCTAACCGCGTGACCGGGATCGTCAGCCGCGGCGGATCGATCATGGCGAAATGGTGCCTTTCCCATCACCAGGAGAGCTTTCTCTACACCCGCTTCGACGAGATCTGCGAGATCATGAAGGCTTATGACATTGCCTTCAGCCTGGGCGACGGTCTCCGCCCGGGAAGCATCGCCGACGCCAATGACGAGGCCCAGTTCGCCGAGCTCGCCACTTTGGGCGAGCTCACGCAGATCGCCTGGAAGCACGACGTCCAGGTGATGATCGAGGGTCCGGGCCACGTGCCGATGCACAAGATCAAGGCCAACATGGACAAGCAGCTCGAGGCGTGCGGCGAGGCGCCGTTCTACACATTGGGGCCGCTCACCACCGACATCGCCCCGGGCTACGACCATATCACCAGCGCGATCGGGGCGGCGATGATCGGCTGGTTCGGGACGGCGATGCTCTGCTACGTCACGCCGAAGGAGCATCTCGGCCTGCCCGACCGCGACGACGTCAAGGTCGGGGTCGTGACCTACAAGCTCGCTGCTCACGCCGCCGATCTCGCCAAGGGTCATCCGGCGGCGAGAATGCGCGACGACGCCTTGTCACGCGCCCGCTTCGAGTTCCGCTGGCGCGACCAGTTCCATCTCTCGCTGGATCCGGACACGGCCGAGCAATATCACGACCAGACGCTTCCGGCCGAAGGCGCGAAGACGGCGCATTTCTGCTCGATGTGCGGACCCAAATTCTGCAGCATGAAGATCACCCAGGAAGTGAGGGAATTCGCGGCAAAGCAGAACGCGTCGGCGGACAGCTTCCTTGCCGTCGAGGAAGCGGAAAAAGGCATGGCCGAGATGAGCGAGAAGTTCCGCGAGAAAGGCGGCGAAATCTATCTTCCTGCGGCCGAGTAAGCGCGGGGCACGCAACCCGGTCAGCACCGCAAAACAAGGGCCAGGAGCCGTGAGCCCCTGCCAGCGACACGCGTTCGGCTCGCGTCGGTTCGGGAGATCATCGGATGGAGTGCTTCAAGCGTAGAACGCTTGGGCAATGCTGATGGAAGGGCGCTCCTGGACGCGGTCACTGCCTAACGCTTGCGGACGAACTCGGCGCGAAGCACCAGGCCTTTGATGCCCTCATACCTGCAGTCGATTTCCTGGGCGTCGCCGGTCAGGCGGATGCTCCTGATCAGGGTCCCGCGCTTGAGAGTCTGGCCCGTCCCTTTCACCTTGAGGTCCTTGATCAAGGTCACCTGGTCGCCGTCCTTGAGCGAATTGCCGACGGCGTCGCGGACTTCGACGGCGCCGTCACCAGCGCCCGCCCCGTCGTCACTGCCGGCGTCCGCGGCCCGAACCCATTCGCCCGTGACCTCGTCATAGACATAATCGTCGTCGCCGCCCGCCATGATCGCCTCTTTCCGTGACAGGCCTCGATTTCACCGGCCCAGGTTTATTGCGCTCGCCATTCGGTGGTCTATCCTTGGCGCACGGATCACGAAAGAGGACAGCAATATGCGCGGCCTGGCCCTGTTCGGCGCGATCAGCCTTGTTGTCAGCGCCTGCGGTAGCGGAAGCGAGCCGGCGGCGGACTCTGCGGCGGGAGGAAACGAGGGATCGACGCCCGCTGATCCGTCTTCGGCGACGGCGCCGATGACGGCGCCGCGATGGGATCTTCAGTCGAACGGCGAAGGGGTGTCCCTGATGCTGCTGGCTGAGTCCGGTGCGACGACGCTTCGCCTTTATTGCCCGGCGGCGGGAAACCAGTTGCTGGTCAACGTCCCCGCCTTCCGGCCGATCGGAAGCGAGGAGCGGCTCTCGTTCGGCGGCGGCGGCGAGGTCGTGGCGCTGGTGGCGGACACGGGAGGGGATCGGCAGCGCGGCGGCGTGAGCGGTACCGGCGCGGTGCCCGCGAACCTGGCCCAGCTCGTTGGTGGTCGAATTTCGGCGAGCTATGGCGCGCAAAGCAGCGGCCCGCATCCGGCGCCGCCGGCAGGTCTGGCCCGCGGCTTCATCGCCGCCTGCGGCCAGCGGCCAAGCGCACCGGCCCCCGCGCCAGCTCCCACGGACAAGTCGGCAAGCCCATGTCTGATGCAGGGTAGCGAGCGGCTGAGCATCACACCGCTTCGGGCTGTGGGTACCGAGCCGTTCTGGGGCGCGCGGATCGAGGGGCGATGCGTCACCTACAGTCATCCCGAAGACCAACAAGGCACGCGGGTCTGGACCCGTTACTCGCCCTCCCCGGGGGGCGGCGTCTGGTCGGGCGCGCTTGGGGGCCGCCGCTTCGAATTCCGGACTCGCGACGCGCCCGGCTGTTCGGATGGCATGTCCGACCGGCGCTACCCGATCGCGGTCGAGTTGATCGTCAATGGCGAACAACGACGGGGCTGCGCCGAGCCGATCTCGGGATAGAAAAGCGCGCCTTTGCCAGTCTGCTGCGGCGTTGCATTTTCAGCAACACCGAGGTCAACTTTCTCCGCCTTCTGTAACGCAGTTCCAGCCTGTATCTCCTTTGCGAGGCCGACCCTCAGGCCAACCACCTCTTCGACAGGAGCTATCATGCGCAGATTTTTTCTCGCCGGCACCGCGGCGATCGCCTTGACTATTGGCGCCCAGGCCTTCGTATCTCCGGTTCCCGCTTCGGCGGCGGATGTTCCCGTTGCGACCGCCCCGGTCGAGGCTCCTCCAGTCCGGGCCGGCGACTATGCGCTCGACACGAGCCACGCCAAGATCGTCTGGTCGGTCTCGCATTTCGGCTTCTCGACTTATTATGGGGAGTTCACCGATTTCGACGCTCGGCTGACGCTCGATCCCGCAAATCCGCAGGCGAGCCGGCTGATCGCGACGATCGCCACACCCTCGATCGCCACCCACGACGACGCACTGGATACGCACCTGAGGTCCGCCGACTTCTTCGACGTCGCCAATCATCCAGGCGCACGCTTCGTCTCGACGGCCGTTCGTCCGACCGGCCCGACGACTGCCGAGGTAACCGGCGACTTCACGATGCTCGGCCACACGCGTCCTTTGACGCTCGACGTGACCTTCAATCAGGCGGGTGACAACATGGCCGGCGTATACACCGCCGGATTTTCCGCAACCGGAGTCATCAAGCGGAGCGACTACGGCATGCGCTACGGCCTGCCCGCGGTCGGCGACGAGATCACGCTCACGATCAGCGGCGAGTTCAATCCCGCTTGAGCGGGTTGGTCTAGCGACTGGAATCCTTGCTCGAACCCTTGATCGAAGAATTGGCGGCGACCGCCTTCGGCTTTTCCTTCTTCGGTTTGCGCGCTTCCTTGTTCGACCGCACCTGACCCTTGGCCATCATTCTTCTCCCGGCGGCAGGACGCCGCGATGGTTGCTCCTACACATTCATTTCCGGCGGCGCCCCAATTTTTCGATGGTCGGGTCGATCCGACCGCCGATGACCTTCGCAGATTCGCCAAAAAGTATCGCCAACCGGCACTTTTGCTCGCTTTGGGTCAGCCTCACTCCGCCAGAGCGAAATCGACTCGGACTGCCACCTGGCTGGTCGTGAGCCCGACCGGAACCGGCGGCTCCTCAGGCCGGACGACGGGCGGGGCGGCCGCTTCCACGGCGATATCGCCCTGATACGGACGCGGTTCGCCGATCACTCCCGCGTCGCGGATCGCGAGAACCCGGACGACGCGAAGGCCGGCCGCCTCCGCATAAGCTTCGGCGCGCTGGCGAGCTGCGCGATAGGCGCTGGCGTAAGCCGAGCGGTTGGCGGCATTCGGATCGCTGATCCTGAGGTCCGGACCGGCGACGACATTGGCACCGGCCTCGGTGGTGGCCGCAATCGCCTGCCCGACCCGGTCCACGTTGCGGATCCGAACCTCGATCATGTTGTTGGCCTGGTAGCGTCCGCGATCACGCCCATAGTCGATCCGGGCCAGCGACACCTGCCGCGACTGAACGTCCTGACGCTCGATCCCGAGGCGACCAAGCGCCTCGACGACCGCGTTGATCACCCGGTTATTGCGCTCGCTCGCCGCCGCAGCGGTCGCGTCGATTGTCTGGACGCCGGCGGTGAACCGGGCTTCGTCGGGCCTCGTGTCGGCGCGCCCGGTCGCGGCGATCTGCACCAGCACTTCGTCGTGATCGACGCCGCGCGGATCCGGCGCCCGGCTGCAGGCGACGAGCATCAGGGCGATTGGCAAAGCCGTGAAAATAAGGCGCATCCGTCACTCCCGCGCAAAATTGCATCTCTTATGATACAGTGTAACAAGGTTGGAAAGCGGAAAGGGTTCCCTTCGTCCTCGCGCCGACGCTTGACGGCCAAGCGATTCATCACGTTGCCCAACCATCTCGAATGGAACCGCCGACCGCTCGCAACGTCACTGTCAGGTGCGGCGCAATCGGTCGCCGCGCAGGTTCGGAGGGAACGCCATGCGCTTGTTGCCCTGGTTGCTCGCGGGTCTGATGGCCGGCTGCGGGTCGACCTCGACCGTGGAGAACGAGTCCGTGACCCAGGAAGCCGAGCCGTCGGCGAGGAAGCAGACGACGGCCAAGGCGATCACCCCGACCGACCATATTCCGGTGGCCTTTCACGGAGTCTATGACCGCGATCCCGAGTCCTGCTCCAGTCGGAGCATCTACCGGCTGACCGTCTCGGCCGGCCAACTTCGCTTTCACGAGAGCCTGGGTACGGTGCGGAGCGTGGTGATGGAGAGTGACGACGTCGTCCGGATCGGCGTCGATTATGAAGGCGAAGGCGAAACCTGGAGCGCGACACAGCAACTGCGCCTGAGCGATTCGGGCGCCCGGCTCACGGTTCTGGGCCCCGGCAGCACGCAAACCGCTCGGATCCGCTGCACCCAGGCCGAAGGCGCCTCGACCCCGCCAGGCTGGGAAGCCGCAGCGAGCGGCGAAGGCGATGGCCTGTTCCTGCGGTCAGCAGGCGGGCGACAGCTTACCTTGTTCTGCCCGGCCAGGTCCAACGACCTGATCGTCAACGTGCCCGCCTTTCGCCCCATCGGCAGCGAGGAACGGATGAGCTTCGGGTCCGGCGGCACGGTGGTCGTTCTGGTCGCCGATACACGCGGCGACTCGGGGCGCGGTGGCGTCTCCGGGCGCGGACCGGTGCCCGCGGAGCTGGCGGCCATATTGGCGGGAAGCGCAGGCCTCTCGATAAATTACGGAGCCCAGAACAGCGGCCCCCATCCGGCGCCGCCGGCCAGCATGGCCGCAAGTTTTGTCGCGGGCTGCCGCGACTGAGCGGCAAAAAAGAAGGGCGCCGACAAAGCCGGCGCCCTTCCTGAACGTCTCCGGTCCGAAAACCGGGAAAATTACATGCCGCTGACGTTGCTTTCGACGGCGCCGTCGCTGTCGTCGATGGCGTCGGCTTTCTCTTCGCCGGCTTCCTCGACCGCCTCGGCCTGGTTTTCGAGCGCGTCCTCGGCGGCTTCGGTGGTGGCGTTATCAGCCATCGCCTCGAGATTCTCGGCCTGAATTTCGGCCGCATCCTCGACATTCTCCGCTGCGGTATCGTCACCGGCCGTGCAGGCCGCCAGCGCGAGCGCCGCGGCAACCGCGGTCATCTTGATCATCATTTTCATGTTAGTCCCCTCGTTTTCTCTGCCGGAAAAGGCACGCCCAGACCGATCGGCCTGAGCGTCCCCGGAAACCGTCTCAGAAGACGGCCGTCCGGCTGACAAAAAGCCTTAGCGTCGTTTCGGTTCCGGTTCCACTGCGAAAGAGTACGGGGGCGGCGAGTCGAAAAGGCCGCCGCGCCTGCCAGCTTCCATGGTCACGATCCGCTTCGTCTTGCGCTCCAGACCCGGATGATCGCGCCGGTTCGGGCGTCGGCTTCGAAATCATGCTCGCCACTTTCGGTCTTAGCGGATCAGAGGAATAACGATTATATTTCAAAGTTTTGTGTGGATTTGCACCGAGACGTCGGTGGCCGACGCGTTGTGCAATTCGGTTGTTCGACCGATCAGGGCGTCTATATCCTGCCCATGGACCCGACTCCCGACGTCTCGGCCATCGCCCACTAGATCCAGCTCGCCATCGCTCCGGTTTTCCTTCTGGCGGGGATCGGCGCGATTCTGAACGTCCTTGCCGGCCGCCTGGCGCGGACGGTCGACAGGTCCCGTTCGCTGGCGGTCGAATTCGCTGCTTACGACCCCGCCGATCGGGGCCGTGCGGCGGCCGAGCTGCGCCTGCTGGATCGACGCATTCTGGCGGCCAACCGGGCGATCACCTGCTGCACGGCGAGTGCCCTGTTCGTCTGCCTCGTCGTTGCCGTGTTGTTCATCGCCGCTCCTGGCGAGGTCGGGTTCGCCCGCACCATCGCTGGCCTGTTCATCGCGGCCATGGCCTTGCTGACCGCCGGGCTCGGCTTCTTCCTCTATGAAATCCATCTGGCGATCCGGGCCCTTCGCCTGCGGCGGGGGCCGCACGAAGACTAATCGGCCGCGGCGGTCGGCGAGACCGGGACGTCGCTTTGTCCTTCAATCTGAAGCACGTCGCTTTCCTGCTCCGTCAGCTCGCCGCCGCGACCGGCAAAAGCCGCGCGAAGCTGGACCGGATCGACCGCTTTTTCCCAACGGGCCACGACGATCGTGGCGACGGCGTTGCCGGTGAAGTTGGTCAGCGCCCGGCATTCGCTCATGAAGCGGTCGACCCCAAGAATGAGTGCCATTCCGGCGACGGGTATCGACGGCACGACCTGAAGCGTCGCCGCAAGCACGATGAAGCCCGATCCGGTAACCCCGGCGGCGCCCTTCGACGAGATGATCGCCACCGCCATCAGAAGCAGCTGATCGGCGAGGCTGAGATCGGTGTTGGTCGCCTGGGCGATGAACAATGCGGCAAGCGACATGTAGATGTTGGTGCCGTCGAGATTGAAGGAATAACCGGTGGGAACGACGAGGCCGACGATCGGCTTCGGGCAGCCGGCCCGCTCGAGCTTCTCCATCAGGAGCGGCATCGCGCTTTCCGACGATGATGTGCCGAGGACGAGAAACAGCTCGTCCTTGATGTAGCGAACGAGGCCGAGCAGCGAGAAACCCGCGGCTCTTGAGACGAGCCCGAGAACGACGACCACGAAGAGCAAGGATGTGAAGTAGAAGGTGGCGATCAGCCCGGCGAGGTTGGCGAGCGCCCCGATACCATAGGCGCCGATCGTATAGGCCATCGCGCCGAAGGCGCCGATCGGCGCCGCATACATCAGGATGTGGACCATCCGGAAGACGATTGCGGTCAGCGTCCGAAGGCTCACGAGCAATCGTTCGCCGCGCTCACCGATCAGGGCCAGAGCGATCCCGAACAAGATGGCGACGAACAGGACCTGCAGGATCTCACCCGAGGTGAAGGCACTGATGGCCGTGTCCGGGATGATGTGGAGGACGAAATCGGTGACGCTGCGCTGTTCCGCTTGCTCGACATAATCGGCGACCGCTCCGGCGGCCAAGGTCGCGGGATCCACGTTGAGCCCGTCACCGGGCCGTACCAGGTTGCCGACGGCGAGCCCGACCGCGAGCGCCAGAGTCGAGAAGGTCAGGAAGTAGGCCATGGCCTTGGCGCCGACGCGGCCGAAAGCCCTGAGATCGGCCATTCCAGCGATTCCGGTCACGACGGTCAGGAAAATGACCGGCGTGATGATCATCTTCACGAGCTTGATGAAGCCGTCCCCGAGCGGCTTGAGCGATCGTCCGGCCTCAGGCCAGAGCCAGCCGGTCAGGATGCCCAGGGCAATCGCGACGAGCACCTGGAAATAGAGCGTTCGCCAGATCGGCCGCCGCACCTCCATCATGGACCTCCCCCTGATCGGGAACCTTGAGCACGGCTACGGCGACGTGTGAACCCTTGTCGTCAGCGTCTCCGTGGCGCGCAGGCGATCGCTGCGGCGTCCATCGCCGTTGCGGCGCCGCGCAGCCGGTAATGCTCGCGAAACCGCCGGCCGTTCACCGCCCGGCTTTCGACGACCATGTCGATCCCGGTCCGCATCGCCGCCAGGATCTCTTCATCGGCACGGCCGTCTGGGGCCCAGGCATCCCGGCCACCGCCGCGGAGCTGGAAGCTCTGCCCGTCGATCCGGAGAAACACGGCCGAACCGTCGCGTTTCTGCCGACTCAGCCGGACGTGCAGTTGCCCCCTGATGCGGCGGGCCGGCCAGTGGCCAATTGCGACGAACGGACGCCAGCCCTCAGCCCGCGGCGCCTCGATCGGTTCCGAGACGGCATGGCATTCGCCTTCGCCGCGGAATGCGCCCCACGTCCCGAATATTCCAAGCGACTGTGGCTGGGCTGCCGCAGGTGAAGCGAAGACAAGCAAAAGAAAGAGGAAATTGCGGGCGATCATGTGGGGGTCAATCTCTCCGACTTGCGGCGTCCCGGCAACAGCTGATGCCGTTTAGCTATGGTTAATGAAACCTTTTTCACCGCCGCGCGATGGGGGCACGTCCTGCGGGACCCAAATCAGGGGGTCCAACATCAATGAATGGGAGTTTGTAGCATGCGTAATCTATTTCTGGCGGCCCTGTTGGCCGGCACCCTGGCGACTCCGGCCTTCGCTCAGCCGGTCGGCAATTTCTCGGGTCTGCGGGTCGAGGGCCTTGTCGGCTATGACCGTGCCGACGTCGAAGGCGAGGATAGCGACGGTGTCACCTATGGTGCCGGACTGGGCTATGACCTCCAGACCGGCGGCATGGTCATCGGCGTCGAGGGCGAGGCGACCGATTCCACGGTCGACGAATGCGTCACCAGCGTGACTGTCACGGGCGACGAGCTTTGCGCTCAATTGGGCCGTGACCTCTACGTCGGTGGCCGCGTCGGCGCCGCGATCAATCCGAACGTCCTAGTTTATGGCAAGGCCGGGTACACGAACAATCGGGTCGCTCTGAGTTATCAGGACGGCACCCTGGGAACGGCCCTCGATTTCGAGCGCGGTGAGAATCTCGATGGCCTTCGCGTCGGCGGCGGACTGGAGTTCGCGCTCGGCCCGAACAGCTATGCCAAGACCGAGTATCGTTACTCGAACTACGAGCAGGGCTTCGACAAGCACCAGGTGGTGGCGGGCTTCGGCTTCCGCTTCTGACGTGAGTCGACCCACGTGAGGAAGGGCCGGGGCCACAGTCCCGGCCCTTTTTTCGACTCCCCGCCACTGGCCCCTAGCCGGACCGGATAAGCGGCTCTAATACTCGGCCAAAGTGCCACTTTGGGGGACCTCATGAAGGCGACGATCGAACGGGCCACGCTCCTGAAGGGACTTGGCCACGTCCATTCCGTGGTAGAGCGCAGGAACACGATTCCGATCCTTTCCAACGTCCTTATCGAAGCTGGCGAGGACGGCATCCGGCTGATGGCCACCGACCTCGATTTGCAGATCAACGAGACGGTCGAAGCCAATGTCACCGAACCCGGCTCGACAACCGTTCCCGCCCACACCTTCTTCGACATCGTCCGCAAGCTTCACGAAGGCAGCCAGGTCGAGCTGATCGCCGCCGAAGGGCGGATGCAGGTGAATGCCGGTCGCGCGCGTTTCACGCTCTCGACTTTGCCGCGAGACGATTTCCCGGTCATCGCCGAAGGCGAGCTTCCGACAAGGTTCGAGCTTCCCGCGGCCACTCTGCGCCAGATCATCGACAAGACCCGCTTCGCCATCTCGACCGAAGAGACGCGTTATTATCTCAACGGCATCTACCTCCATGTCTCGGACGAGGCCCAGCCCGTATTGAAGGCCGCCGCGACCGACGGCCACCGGCTGGCGCGGGTGACGGTACCGCGCCCTGAGGGGGCTCAAGGCATGCCCGGCGTGATCATCCCGCGCAAATGCGTGGCCGAACTTCGCAAGCTGCTCGACGAGGTGGACGGAACCGTCCAGGTCTCCCTGTCCGATTCGAAGATCCGCTTCGGGCTCGGCAACGCCGTCCTTACCTCGAAGCTGATCGACGGGACCTTCCCGGATTACAGCCGGGTCATCCCGACCGCCAACGACAAGCTGCTGAAGCTCGATCCTCGCGCGTTCGAGGAAGGCGTCGACCGGGTCTCGACAATTGCCAGCGAGCGCACGCGCGCGGTCAAGATGGCGCTCGACCGGGACCGCGTGACGCTGTCGGTCACCTCCCCGGAAAACGGCACAGCCGCCGAGGAAGTGCCGGCGGATTACGGCAATGAGGGCTTCGAGATCGGCTTCAACGCCAAATATCTGATGGACATATTGGCCCAAATCGAGGGCGACCTGGTCGAGGTCCATCTCGCTGACGCGGCGGCACCGACCCTGCTTCGGGAGAACGACAAGGCGCCGGCCCTCTACGTGCTGATGCCGATGCGGGTTTAGCCTGCCGATCCGGCTTGCCGTTCAAAGAGCGGCAGCGCTCTTCCAGAGCATGTAGGCCGCGACGACGAAGATCAGGACCGCGAAAATCGAGGTCAGACGCCCGTGCGTCCCCGAAAGCCGTTTCGCGAGACGAGCGCCCAGAAAGCCGCCCGCAACGCCGCCGGCGATGAAGACGAAAGCCAGAGGCCAGTCGACGAGGCCGGAAAGCGCATAATTCGCGGCCGTCGTGAGGCCGAAGGCGGTGACCGCCACCAGCGACGAGCCGATCGCGTTGATCATCGGCATCCCGGTGGACGCCATCAGTCCGGGGACGATCAGGAAGCCGCCGCCGATGCCGAAGAAGCCGGAGAAGGCGCCGGTGCCGGCACCAAAACCCAGCACCTTGGGCGCATTCTCGCGATTGCATGCCGCGTCGGGATCCCCGGCCTTCGCTCTGCCGCGAAGCATCATCACGCCGACGATCACCATGACGATGGCGAAGAGGAAGAGGAGTTTCTGGCCATCGAAGGCCTTGCCGGCGGTCGATCCGGCAAAGGCGCCTGCCACTCCGGCCGCGGCGTACATGAGGGCGCAACGCCACTTCACGGTGCCGGCCCGGGCATGATTGGCGAGACCGGTCGCCGCGTTCACGGCCACGGCTAACGCGCTCGTGCCGATGGCGACATGCGGATTGGGGACTCCGACGAGATAGACCATCAGCGGCACCGCGAGGATCGATCCGCCGCCGCCGACCAGACCAAGCGAGAAGCCGACCAGCGCTCCGGAAAAGGCGCCGAGCAGATACTGGACAGTGTCGAGCACTAGCCGAGACGCGCGCGCAGCCCCGACAGATCGTAGCCCTGCTCGGCCGCCATCCGCAGCCGCTCCTCGGGCGGCAGGCCGTCCGGGTTGGCAAGCGCCC
>DASTDX010000071.1:0-5790 GCA_035710145.1 Allosphingosinicella sp. | reverse complement strand
GCCTGCCGCTCAGGGCCGACCGGGAGCCGCGCGATTTCGACCGCGAGATCGACGGCACCGGAATGTTCGTCCTGCCGGGCTTCGTCGACGTCCACGGCCATAACGGCGATCCCGACACGGCCCCCAACGCCAGCTATGGCTATCGCCTGTGGCTGGCGCATGGCGTGACGACGGTGCGCGGCGTGTCGCTCTATTTCGGGCCCGACAACATGTCGCTGAGCGATCGCACCCGAAGCGCCGCGAACACGATCGTCGCCCCCCGCCTCTTTTCCTATCTCGCTTTGGGCGACGGCTGGAGCAACGGCCCGGTGGCCAGCCCGGAGCAGGCCCGGGCCTGGGTTCGCTGGGCGGCGGCGCAGGGCCATGACGGCGTGAAGTTCTTCAACGATCCGCCCGCGATCACCGAGGCCGCGATCGCCGAAGCGCGCCGTTTGGGCCTGGGGACGGTCGCCCACCTCGCCCAGGGCGGAGTCGCCGAGGTCAATGCCGAGCGGGCCGGAGGGTTGGGGCTCCAGGGCATCACCCATTTCTACGGCCATTTCGAGAGCCTGCTGAGGGATCACCGGATCCCCAATTATCCGACCGACTACAATATGGCCGACGAACAATGGCGCTTCTCGCAGGTGGCCCGGTTGGCCGATCAGGCGGTCGAGCCGGGGAGCCCGGAATGGCGGGCTTATCTGGAGCGGCAGCTGGAGCGCCGGATCTTCTTCTCCCCGACCTTCAACATCTATTCCGCCGGGCGCGACGTCATGCGGGCCCGCAACGCCGACTGGCACGAACGTTACACTTTGCCGTCGCTTCAGCGCTTCTTCGCCCCGAGCCGGGTTCATCACGGCTCCTATTTCTGGGACTGGACCACGGCCGACGAGATCGCCTGGCGGCGTTTCTACGGCGCCTGGATGCGGCTGACCAACGACTACAAGAATATGGGCGGCCGGGTCACCGTCGGCTCCGATCCCGGTTATATCTACCAGACCTGGGGCTTCTCCTACATTTCGGAGCTGGAAATGCTCCAGGAAGCGGGTTTCTCGCCGCTCGAGGTGATCCAGGCGGCGACGATCAACGGGGCGCGCGAGATCTACGAGCCGAAGGGGGAGGGGCCGCCGTTCGGAATCGTCCGCGCAGGCATGCTCGCCGACCTCGTCATCGTTCCCGGCAATCCGCTCGCGAACCTCAAATTGCTCTACGGCACCGGCCACATGCGGCTGAACCCGGAGACCCAGCAGGAGGAACGGGTCGGCGGCGTTCGCTGGACGATCAAGGACGGCATCGTCTACGACGCGCCCGCCTTGCTCGCCAGCGTCGCCCGGATGGTCGAGGAACAGCGCGCCCGAACCCCAGCGCCTTAGATTCGACCTGGCACCAGGCCGGCCCGGGAGGGCTGGGCCACCGAAGCCGCTCGCAGGCGTGATTTCCGCCGCGGATCAGGCGGGCGTCGCCACCGCCGAGACGCAGTCGGCGACGATCTCGTAGGAGCGAAGCCGCTTTTCGTGGTCGAAGATCTGCGAGGTGATCATCAGTTCGTCGGCGCCGGTCCGTTCGACGAACGCCTCGATCGCGGCCCGAACCGTCGCCGGTGAGCCGATCGCCGAACAGGAAAGCAACTGGTCGAGCGTCGCCCTCTGCCCGGGCATCAGGCTCTCGGCATAATCCCGGACCGGTGGCTTCAGTGCGGTCGGCTGGCCGGTGCGGAGCGCGACGAAGGCCTGCTGGACCGAGGTGGCGAGCAGGGCGCCTTCTTCGTCGGTCTCTGCGGCGAAGGCGTTGAAGCCGAGCATCACATAAGGCTTTGCAAGCTGGTCGGAGGGCTGGAAGGTCGACCGGTAGACCTGGATCGCCTCCATCATCTGCTGCGGCGCGAAGTGGGACGCGAAGGCATAAGGCAATCCGAGCATCGCCGCGAGCTGGGCGCCGAACAGGCTCGACCCCAGGATCCAGATCGGGATGTCCAGGCCTTCGCCCGGAATCGCCCGCACCCGCTGGCCGGGTTCGGCGGGTTTGAAATAGTTCATCAGCTCGACGACGTCGCGGGGGAAGAGGTTCGGATCGGAATCGAGGTTGCGCCGCATCGCGTGGGCGGCGGCCTGATCGGTCCCGGGGGCTCGGCCGAGACCGAGATCGATCCGCCCCGGATAGAGCGATTCCAGGGTGCCGAACTGCTCGGCGATCTGGAGCGGGCTATGGTTGGGAAGCATGATTCCGCCGGCGCCGATGCGGATTTTGCTCGTCCCCTCGGCAACATAGCCAAGCGCGACGGCGGTGGCCGCGCTGGCGATTCCGGGCATCGAATGATGCTCGGCCATCCAGAAGCGGCGGTAACCGAGCTTCTCCGCATGCCGGGCGAGTGAGCGGGCGTTGCGGAAGGCCGTGGCGGCATCGCCGCCTTCGACGATCGGCGCGAGATCGAGAACCGAAAAGGGGACCATAAAGCCGATATGGGATGCCGGCGCCCGATCACCAGACGCCGGCCCCGGAGCGCCTTTGCGCTTCATGCAGAGGGGACGGCCTTGCGGCCGTCCCCTCGATCAGTTCAGTTCAGGTCGATCAGGCGAAGACGTATCCAGCCTCCACGACCGTGCCGTAGGTCGGCGAGATGACGTAGCCCAGGTCGGCGAACGAGGCCGCGCTCATCTCGGTGAAGTAGTTCTGATTGTCGATATAGCCGGTCATCAGCTCGTTGACGAAGGTCTCCTCGTCCCAGTGCGATCCGGCGGTTCCCGACCCGCCATCCTGCTCCACCGGAATGCCTGAGCCTGATCCGCCCATTTCAAGATATTCCGCCAGCGCATTCTCGCCCGTGAACAGGCCGTCGCTCACCAGCCCGAGCCGGCTCCAGATCGATCCGAAGCCCAGGCTGTGCGCCATTTCGTGCAGGACGACGTCAGCGAAGGCTTCCAGGCCCATGTCGTTCACGTCGGCGATGTCGAACTTCATCGTCGCCGTGGCCGGTAGCGAGGACGCGGTGCGGACCGAGGTCGGGCCGGCCTGCCCGAGCACGCCGTAGAGGCCGTCGATGGCGCCGAGCTCGGCGGTGATCAGGATGTCGTCGACCATCTTGGGCCCGCCCTTGGTTCCGTAGACGGTGACGTCGGGAATTTCGCCGACGATGAGGGACGTCAATTTGTCGGCGGCGGCCTTGAAGATGTCGTAATATTGCTGCGTCCAGCTGCCCTTGAACTCGATCGTGATGTTGTAGCCGGCCGAGGAGTCGCTGGGGCCGCTGGTGTAGGCGGGGAAGCTCGTGGTGCCGCCGCCGCCGCCGCCACCGCCGCCGCTGCCGCCGCCATTTCCGCCCCTCGCCGCCGCGACGTCGGACGTGTGGATGATGTGGGTCAGGTCGAGGCCGATGAGCTCATGCGTGGTGAGCGGAAGCTCCGGCCTCAGGTCGAGCCCGCGCGGATGGCCCAGGCCGTAGGCCGACTGGCCATATTCGCTGTCAAAATCGAACTTGCTGAATTCGAGCACGTAACCGGTCGAATCGATCGGGCGCTTACGCATGACATCTCCCCGGTATCTGTGACCTGGCGGACGGCCGGCCTTATGGTTGGTGAACGGAGCCTAAACTAAGGGAAGGATCTGACAAGCCCCTGTTTCCGCAAGGCAATTACTTGACAAACAAGGATATGTTGATCGCCGGCCAGGCCTTCGGCCGCGCCTTTCGGCGACTCGCCGCTGCGGGGTGACGCGCCCCACTCAACCCACTATCTCGCCGGCCATGGCTGCACCTGTCCTCGCTTATGAGAATCTCGGTCTCGTCCAGGGGGCGGGCTGGCTGTTCCGCGGGCTCGATCTGTTCATCGGCGCGCGCGACCGGCTGGCCCTGATCGGCCGCAACGGCGCCGGCAAGACGACCCTGCTCAAATGCCTCGCCGATCTGATCGAGACTGACGAGGGACGGCGGACGATCCAGCCGGGGATCAAGGTGGTGCTGCTCGAGCAGGACCCCCAGGTCGCAAAGTTCGCCACGCTTCGCGAATTCGTCCTGGCCGGACCCGACGCGCCGGCGGTCCACGCGGTCGAGGCGATCGCCGACCAGATCGGCCTCGATCTCGATCGGCCCGCCGAGACCGCCAGCGGCGGCGAGCGCCGCCGGGCGGCGATCGCCCGGGCGCTGGCTTTGGATCCGGACGTTCTCCTTCTCGACGAGCCGACCAACCATCTCGATCTCGCGGCGATCGAGTGGCTCGAGGACTGGCTTTCCCGCTACACCGGCGCTTTCATCGTCATCAGCCACGATCGTACCTTCCTCACCCGCCTCACCCGTTCCTCGCTCTGGCTCGATCGCGGCGGACTGAGGCGGGCTGAGGTCGGCTATGGCGGCTTCGAGGCCTGGACCGAGAAGGTCTACGAAGAGGAGGCCCGGGCCGCCGAGAAGCTCGACGCCAAGTTGAAGCTGGAGCTTCACTGGCTGCAGCGCGGGGTCACCGCGCGCCGCCGGCGCAACCAGGGCCGGCTCGCCAAGCTCCACGAAATGCGGGCGGCGCGGGCGGCCATGCTGGGCCCGGCCGGGACTGCGAAGCTCAGCCTCGAGAATGACGAGGTGCGGACGAAGATGGTGATCGACGCCGAAGCCGTCACCAAAAGGTTCGGCGATCGCGTCATCATCCGCGACTTCACGCTCCGGATCCAGCGCGGCGACCGGATCGGCGTGGTCGGGGCCAACGGCACCGGCAAGACCACCCTGCTGAAATTGCTCACCGGCGAGCTGGCGCCGGACGAAGGCCGGATCAGCCGGGCGAAGACCCTGACCGGGGTGATGATCGATCAGCAGCGCAAGCTGCTCGATCCGACCAGGAGCGTCCGCGACGTCCTTGCCGAGGGCGGCGACTGGATCGAGGTGCGCGGGCACAAGAAGCACGTGCAGGGATATCTGAAGGAATTCCTGTTCGATCCCGGGCTCGTCGATGCCCGGGTCGGGACCCTGTCCGGCGGCGAGCGCTCGCGGCTGCTGCTGGCGCGGGAGTTCGCCCGGCGATCCAACCTCCTGGTGCTCGACGAGCCGACCAACGACCTCGATCTGGAGACCCTGGATCTGCTCCAGGAAGTGATCGCCGATTATGACGGTACCGTCCTGATCGTCAGCCACGACCGCGATTTTCTCGACCGGACCGTCACCATCACCCTCGGTCTCGACGGAACCGGCAAGGTCGACATCGTTGCCGGCGGCTATGAGGATTGGGAGCGCAAGCGCCGCCCGCACGTGCACAGCCCGAAGATTCCCGGGCCCAGGTCCGAACCGCCGGCGGCCGCGCCGAAGCCCAGGACCAGGCTCAGCTACAAGGACCAGAGGGACTATGATCTGCTTCCGAAGCGGATCGACGAACTCGAGGCCGAGATCGCGCGCGACGAGGACATATTGTCCGATCCCGATCTCTACAGCCGCGATCCGGCCCGCTTCGCCCAGCTCACCGAAGCGATCGAAAGGGCCCGCATTGAGCGTGACGTCGCGGAGCAACGCTGGCTGGAGCTCGCCGAGCAAGCCGAAGCGCTGGCGGGCTAGCGGCGCCCGATCGCGCCCTGAGCTGCAAGGAAGACCCTGCGGCCCTTGACGCCGCCGCCCTGGACAGCGCAGCTTGGCCGCGGGCTCGGGGAGGTGATTTCATGATGCGTCTGACTTTGCGCGCGGCTGTGGCGGCGCTCGCTCTTGTTCCTCTGGCGCCCGCCGCCTTTGCCCAGGCCCCGGCGATCGCGCCGCTCCAGTATCAGTCCCGGACTCTGGCCAACGGGCTTAGGGTCTATTCGCTGCGCGATCCGGACAGTGCCAATGTCTCGGTCCAGGTCTGGTAC
>DASTDX010000070.1:0-8733 GCA_035710145.1 Allosphingosinicella sp. | reverse complement strand
CGGCCGCGGAATTCGAGCAGCGCCTCCATATCCGCGTCCGTGAACCGCTCATCCTTCCGTTTGCGCACGATCGTCGGAAAGATGTCGAGGAAGGCCTCGCCGACGTCGCGGGTGAAGGCGAAATTCTCCTCGAAGGTCGCGCCTTCGCCCGGCGCGGCGCATTCGAGATGGTCGTAGAAGATGCCGCCGACGCCGCGGTGGACGCCGCGATGGGGGATGTAGAAATAGTCGTCGGCCCAGCGCTTGAACCGCTCGTAATAGGTCTGGTCGTGGCCGGCGCAGGCGGCGCGCAACCGCGCGTGGAACTCGGCCGTGTCCTCGTCATGGGGGATCGGCGGGTTGAGGTCGGCGCCGCCGCCGAACCAGCGCCGCGTCGTCACCAGGAAGCGGGTATTCATGTGAACCGCCGGCACGTGCGGGTTGGCCATGTGGGCGACCAGGCTGATCCCGGTGGCGAAGAAGCGCGGGTCGTCCTCGGCGCCGTGGATGGTGCGGGCGAATTCCTCGCTGAAGCGGCCGCCGACGGTCGACACGTTGACCCCGACCTTCTCGAACACCTTGCCCTTCATCACGCCGCGGACTCCGCCGCCGCCCGGAGCGCCGTCCGGATCGAGCCGGTCCCAGGCGACATAGTCGAACGCGGCGGCGCTTCCGGCCTCGCGCTCGATCGCCTCGAACTCTGCGCAGATGCGGTCGCGAAGCGCTTCGAACCAGTCGCGCGCCGCCTGCTGCTGGTCGTCGAGCTCCAGCGGGCTGTCCTCGATCGTGTCGCTCATTCGGGCCATCCTTCGCTCTGCCGCAACGCCTCGACGAGCGCGATGCCCGCCGCGACGGCGATATTCAAGGATCGGGTCGCTTTTCACCAAATGCTCACTTGCTGCTCATGCCTTCCGCTGTCGCCCGGCGGCATGAATGAGCCGGCCACGCACGGCTTTGACGGCTGTGTGTTGCCGTGTTAGTCAAGTGATACGCGGGGCAGCCGGCCCGCGGGGGGTAAGGTTGCCGGAAAATCAGTTCGATCGGCTCGCAGGCGCCTGCTCGGCGGGACTGACGGCTGATGCCGGGACATCGGGGAGGACTTGGATTTGCGTAACTTGCTGTTGTTGTCCGCCGCGGCAGTCATTCCGGTATCGACCGCGTCCGCCCAGCCGCCATCCGCCGCCCCGACCTCGGGGCAGCAGCAACCCGCCCGTCCGGGTGATGCTCCCGCCCCGCCCGCCGCCACGCCGGCCGCCCAGCCGCAGGAGGACGCGCCTGCTCAAGCGGCCGAGCCCGAGAACGAGATCGTCGTCCGCGCCCAATCGGACCAGCGCACCTCCATCGACCGCGAGACCTACCTCGTCCGCGACAATGCGCAGGCGCGGACCTCGAACGCGCTCGACATTCTCGGCCGAATCCCGGCCGTGACGGTGCAGCCCGACAATTCGGTTCGCCTGCTCGGGACCACCGGCGTGACGGTGCTCGTTGATGGGCGTCCGTCGCCCAACCCGAACGTGTTGCGCGACCTTCAGGGCTCCGAGATCGCCCGCATCGAGGTGGTGACGAACCCGAGCGCGCAATTCTCCGCCTCGGGCACGGGCGGCATCATCAACATCATCACGCGTCGCGACGCCGCAGGCGGCTTTCGCGGCTCCATCACCGCCAGCGTGGGCCGTTACGGCAGCTATGAAGTGCGCGCCGCGCCGACATGGAGCAGCGGCGACTGGACGGTCACCGCCAACCTCGGCGTGACCCGCAACGGCACCGAGACCGAGGCCATCCGCGAGCGGACCAACCTCAATCCCGCCAGCCCGATCCCCGACACGCTCGAGACTCAGGAGCTGGAGGGCCGCTTTCGCTTTGCGAACGCGAACACCCAGATCAGCTACCGGCCCAGCGACAAGAAGACGATCACCTTGTCCGGAGGCCTGATCACCGCCGAAGCCCGCAACGACATCGACTCCGATTTGCTGATCACCCCCGGCCCGGCGACGCCGATCAATCAGCTGACCACCAACGAATTCAACTACAACGGCAACAACATCGCGCTCGAATATCGCGCGGAGGGCAGACGGCCGGCTGAATTGTTCACCGTGTCCCTTCAGCAGTTCAGCTTCTCCCCGAACAGCGCCTCGACGTCCAACTTCGACGGACGCATCTTCCAGTCCCGAAATTTCACCGATGCGCGTATCCGCAACTTCAAGCTCGATTACGTCCGGCCGCTTGGGGCGGGCTGGCGGCTCCTGGTCGGCGGTTCGCTCAACGAGGGATACGATTCGACCCGGAACGAGCAGAGCGGAGAGCTGCCCTTCGGCGGAACGCTGCCGCTGACGATCTCCGTGGTCGAGGGGACCGTCTTCGAAACGGCCGCTTATACCAGTCTTCAGTTTCCGCTGTTCGGCGGAACTGTCCTCGCCGGCCTGAGGGGCGAGAACCGCGACTATGAGCTCAACGATCCTGCGCTGGGCACCGGCACGAGCCAATTTCATCTCTTCCCGAGCGCCAGTTTCGAGCGCCGGCTCGCGGAGTGGCTGACGGCCAATCTCAGCTATTCGCGGCGTATCGCCTGGCCCCAGATCCCACAGCTCCACCCGGTGATCCGCTTCCAGGATTCGACCACTGCGTTCGCCGGCAACCCCGATCTGCGGCCCGAGCTGACCGACGCGTTCGAGGCGCGGTTTCGCGCCGACGTGGCGCGCCAGACCGTCTCGCTGACCCTTTTCCACCGGCGCACCGATGATCTCTTCTCCACCTTCGGCAGCCTCACGCCGGACGGCGTCTTCCTCACCCGCCCGATCAACGTCGGCGAGCGGCAGGACAGCGGAGTCGCGCTCGCGGTCCAGGGCTCGCCGCTTCAGGGGTGGACCTACAACGTCAACGCGAACCTGATCCAAAGGCGCATCGATCAGGAATTTCTCGGATTCGCCGACAGCGTGGAGAGCAGCACGTATTCGGCCACCGCCCAGGTCGATTATCGGGACGGAGCCGACGGCCGGGCAGGGGCCGACCGAGTCACCCTGAACGCCACCTTCTCGGGACCCTATGACGACGGCCTGGTCGAGCGAGCCTCCTTTGTGCGCGCCTCCGCCTCCTGGTCGCACGCGATCACCGACCGCCTCACCTCTGTCCTCTCCATGGACGACATCTTCGGGACGGAGTTCGAAACGATCACCTTCTCGAACTCGGTGCGCTCGCGGGTCCGGAATTTCTCCGACGGGCCGCGCGTCAAGCTCGCGCTGACCTACAGTTTCGGCCGGAGAGGCAATGGGCCGCAGCAGCCCCAGCCGCAGGCGCCGGCAGCGCCGCCGATCCCTTTCCCGGGTCAGTAGGCGCGCTACGCCCGGGGGGCGTTTCGCTACCGTTGCCCGACCGGTCTTCGCCGACCTGACGCCCCACAACGCCCGAACGCGAACGCCCGCTTTGGGTGGAAAGCGAACATTCCTAAAATTAAGCCTGTTACGGTAGGTCGGTCTATTCGCGCTTAACCAGGTTCGAGGATCTACCGATGCACCCCACCCCAAAAACGCCATTGGAGGCGCTGGCGATATTCAGAAGCGCAGAGTCGGAAGAATGGGAGCGCGACTATGCCGCCGGCATGATCACCTCACTCGACGAAGCGCTGCCCGACCTCGTGGCCGTCGCGTGCGATCCCAGCGCCAGCGCAGGCTTGCAGCAAAGAGTGGCAGAGGCTCTCTCATTTGCGTGGCGAGACCGGGGGATACTTTGGACGGCCGACATCTCAGGCTTCACTCCCATGGCTCGCCAGGAAATACTGTTCCGTCGAGGTGAGGGGCCACCCTTCCAAGGCCCATGGCCGGACGAATGATGGCCGTGTCTCCAATGGGTCGAAAGCCGACGGTCAGCCGAAGGTCCGCCATCGGTGGAAAGCGGACATGCGGAGCGGCAATGTTACGGTGTCCGCTACGGACACGGGTCAGAGCTTCAGCGGACTTGATTTCCGAAACGCTTTGCCGCTTTATCGGTCAAGATTAATATAATAGGTGGCATGCTATTCAGGCGGAAATAGCGGTGACGAAGAAGAACGTAACGTGGTTCGATTTTGCTCTGCAGGTAGCAGCGCTGATCCTTTTCGGTATGTCGATCTATTTCAGGGACCATTGGTATATTGGGTTCTTCGTATTTTTCGTCGTAATTATCTGGATGTATGCTCGCAAGGGGACCCGCAAAAACGCGCCGCTTGAGCCACCCGAATGATATAAAGATTTCTCGCCGAATATCCGCAATGGGTCGAAAACGGACGTAGCCAAGCTGGCTGAACGAATGTCGGGTCTTCGGCGCGGCGAACTCGGCGCGGAGCGGGCGCGATGAGCGCAAAGCCTTCACACGGCGGAGCTCGAAGCCACGCCGCCAGGCCACAGCCCGGCCTGCCTGATCGCCTCGGCCAGCCCGATTCCGGCGGCGACCGCGATGTTGAGCGAGCGCGTGCCCTCGACCTGCGGGATGCGCACCCGCAAGGCCGCCACCGCATGGACCGCCGCGGGGACGCCCGAGCTCTCCGAGCCCATCAGCAGGATGTCGCCCGCCTCGAACCGGGCCTGGGGGAGCGGAGTCGCGCCCTGGGTCGTCATCAGGACGAGGCGCGCGCCGGCGCGCGCCTCCGCGAACGCGTCCCAGTCGGCATGGCGGGTCACCTCGGCGATCTCGGCATAGTCCATGCCGGCGCGGCGCAGCGCCTTGTCGCTCCACGGGAAGCCGCACGGCTCGACGATGTCGACCGGCACGCCGAGGCAGGCGGCAAGCCGAAGGATCGTTCCGACATTGCCGGCCTGGTCGGGCTGATAGAGGGCGAGGCGCATGGCTCGATCCTTAATGCGGCGATTGCCGTGCTGCCCAGTCTGTGTTTCCTGGAGGCAGGGCAGGGGAGGGAAGGAAACCATGGCCAGGAAAGCCGGTGAACGGCCTGCGGACGCAGCCAGGACTCGGCGGATCGTCTTCCTGATGATCGGCGCGCCGTTCATGATCGCCGCCCTGATCTGGTACGTCTGGGCCGCCTGGACCGAAGGCGCGGCGCGGGACTGGCCAACGGCGACCGGCCAGGTGGTGGAAACCAGCGTCGCGACGGTTTCCGGCCGCACCATCGCCTATGCGCCGGTCGTCCGCTACCGCTTCGAGGTCAACGGGACGATCTACCGAAACAGCAAGATCCTGCTGACCGACCACCCCAATTTCGACGCGGCGAGCGAGGCGGAGGCCTATGCCGCGGCCTATCCGGTCGGAAGCGAGGTGAGCGTCCGTTACGATCCCGCCAACCCGCAGCGGGCCGCTTTGTCCGTGACGAGCGACCGCACGGCCATCTTCGTCCTCGCGGCGGTCGGTCTTCTGATCGCCTGTCTCGGGCTCATTCCGCAGCGGTGGGCGCGCCACTGGGGATTGTGACGGGCGCGCGTCGTCATCCCTTTCCGTCAAAATCCATGTTGGCAAAGCGCCGCGCTCGCGGCTATCAGGCCGGCGAGCCGCAGGGTTGCGGCCTTGTTCGCGTGGCGTCGCTCCCACCGGTCTTCCGGCATGGGGGCGGTTTCGTGCATCCAGTACAAACTCCCTTCTGGGGTGGGCGCTGAAGGTAGAATATGGCGACTCTCGATAAGACCGGACCCGGGCCGGAGGACGCGCCGCATGACGGCGTGCGGCGGCGGGACTTCATCAACATCGCCGCGGTGAGCTTCGCCGGCGCCGGTGCGGTGGCGGTCCTTTACCCTCTGATCAACCAGATGAACCCGTCGGCCGACGTGCTCGCGCTGGCGTCGATCGACGTCGACGTGTCGGCGATCCAGCCGGGCCAGGCGGTCAAGACCGAGTGGCGCAAGCAGCCGGTGTTCATCCGTCACCTCACCCCGGCCGAGATCCAGGCGGCCAACGCCGTCGACCCCGGCTCGCTTCGCGACCCGCAGACGCTCGCCGAGCGAACCTCGGAAGGTCGCCCTCAGTGGCTGATCACCATGGGCGTGTGCACCCACTTGGGCTGCGTGCCGCTCGGCGCCGCGGAAGGCGAGAACAAGGGCGAGTATGGCGGCTATTTCTGCCCCTGCCACGGCTCGCACTACGACACCGCGGGTCGAATCCGCAAAGGTCCGGCCCCGATCAATCTCGAGGTGCCGGAATATGAATTCACTTCCGATACCGCCGTCCGGATCGGCTGAGGGAGACCAGTAAGATGAGCTTCCCCTGGGCACAGCATTACGAGCCCAAGCACCCCGTCATGAAGTGGCTCGACGAGCGTCTGCCGCTTCCGCGCCTCATCCACGGCGCCGTCGGCCCGGGCTATCCGGTTCCGAGCAACCTCAACTATTTCTGGAACTTCGGCGTGCTCGCCGGAGTCGCGCTGGCGATCCAGATCGTCACCGGAATCATCCTGGCGATGCACTACCGGGCCGACGCCGCGATCGCGTTCCAGTCGGTCGAGCACATCATGCGCAACGTGAACCAGGGCTGGTTCCTGCGCTACGCCCACGCCAACGGCGCGAGCTTCTTCTTCATCGCCATCTACGTCCACATGGGACGCAATCTCTATTACGGCTCCTACAAGGCGCCGCGCGAGATGGTGTTCATGCTCGGCCTGGTCATCTTCCTTCTGGCGATGGCGACCGCGTTCATGGGCTACGTCCTTCCCTGGGGCCAGATGAGCTTCTGGGGCGCCAAGGTCATCACCGGCCTGTTCGGGGCGATCCCGCTGGTCGGCGAGCCGCTCCAGATCTGGCTGCTCGGCGGCTACGCGCCCGACACGGCGTCGCTGAACCGCTTCTTCTCGCTCCACTATCTGCTGCCGTTCGTGATCTTCGGCGTGGTCATCCTGCACATCTGGGCGCTTCACATCCCGGGCTCGGGCAACCCGACCGGCGTGGACGTGAAGGCTCCGCAGGACACGGTGCCGTTCCACCCCTATTACACCGCCAAGGACGGCTTCGGCCTCGGCGTGTTCCTGGTGATCTTCTCGATCATGGTGTTCTTCCTGCCGAACTATCTCGGCCACCCGGACAACTACATCCAGGCGAACCCGCTCTCGACTCCGGCGCACATCACTCCGGAATGGTATTTCTGGCCGTTCTACGCGATCCTTCGCGCCTTCACGGTGGACTTCATCCTGCCCGCCAAGCTGTGGGGCGTGATCGCGATGTTCGCGTCGATCCTGGTGATGTTCTTCCTGCCCTGGCTCGACACGTCGCCGACCCGCTCGGCCAATTACCGCCCGCTGTTCCGGATCTTCTTCTTCATCTGGCTCGCGGTTGTGGTGGTGCTCGGCTATTGCGGCGGCCTGCCGGCGGAGGAGCCCTATGTGCTCATCAGCCAGCTCGCCACGATGTACTATTTCGCCTTCTTCCTGATCATCATCCCCATCCTCGCCAAGGTCGAACGGACCAAGCCGCTGCCGAACTCCATCTCGGAGAGCGTGCTCCATGGCGAAGCTCAGGAAGCCTCACCCGCGGGGATGCCGACCGGGTCCAAGCCCGGGGCCGGCGACGCCCAGCCGCAGCCTGCCGAATAAGGGAAAGCACCCATGGCACGTCTCATCGCCATCCTGATCGGCCTCGGCTTCGTCTTCGTCGCCGGAGTCTCGTTCATCACCGGCCTGTTCACCTGGTTCACGGCCGAGGAAGGAGCGAGCAGCCACGCCGCCTACGAGCATCCGCGGTCGATCGGCTTCACCTTCAACGGCCCGTTCGGCAGCTATGACGAACGCCAGCTGCAGCGCGGCTTCCAGGTCTACAAGGAAGTCTGCGCGGGCTGCCACAGCCTCAACCTGGTCGCGTTCCGCAACCTCGCCGAGCTCGGCTACAGCGAGGCGGAGGTCCGCGCGATCGCCGACCAGTGGCCGATCCAGGTCCCCTCGGTGAACCCGGACACCGGCGAGGCGGCGACCCGCAAGGCCGTCCCGGCCGATCGTTTCCCGAGCCCCTATGCCAACGAGACGGCGGCGCGCGCGGCCAATAACAACTCCAACCCGCCCGACCTGTCGCTGATGGCGAAGGCGCGCCCCGACGGCGCCGCCTATATCGCCTCGCTGCTCACCGGCTATCGCGAGGCGCCGCACGGTCACCAGGTTCCGGAAGGGCTCCACTACAACGCCTATTTCCCGAACCTCGACATCGCGATGCCGGCGCCGATCACCGCGGACGGCCAGGTCAGCTATGCCGACGGCACCCAGGCGACCCGTGACCAGATGGCGCAGGACGTCGCGGCCTTCCTGATGTGGACCGCCGAGCCGAACCTCGAGAAGCGCCACCAGATGGGCCTCGCGGTGGTGATCTTCCTGCTGTTCGCGACGGTTCTGGCCTATTTCGCTTACCGCAACGTCTGGGCCGACCGGAAGGTCAAGAAGGGCAAGACGTCGGTCGCGGTCTGACCAGTCCATCGCAGTCAAAAACGGGGACCTCGGCCACGTGCCGGGGTCCCTTTTTTGTCTCAAATGTCCTGCTTTGAGGCGCGCGTTCACCGGCGGTTCATTCCGCAAGGGAAACCTTCAACCCGTTGGTTTACCAACGGTTAACACCGACGCTTGCCCACTTTGGTGGGGCGGGCGGGCGTCTCTCTCCAGGGGAGACTTACCGATGGCTCGACGTCGCGTCCTGACGCTGCTCCTGCCGCTGTCCCTGCTCGGGCTGGCGGGCTGCTCCGATTATTATGGTGACGGCTATGGCGGCGTGTCCGTCGGTTACGGCCGGCCCTATTATGGCGGCTATTACGGCAACCCCTATGGCGGGGGCTATGGTGGCTATGGCGGCTATTATGGCGACCCCT
>DASTDX010000069.1:0-30291 GCA_035710145.1 Allosphingosinicella sp. | reverse complement strand
CGGGCAGGTCAGTGACGCATATTCGACGAGCTTCATCGGTGCGTCGGGATTGCCGATACGGAAGCCGCCCTCCGGGGTGGCGACGATTGTCCGGCTCCAGTCCTGCTGAGCCGCCGGGGCCTGCGCCGGCGCCAGGACCGGAACTGCCAGCACCGCCGCCGCGACGATCGCGAGGGAGAGTCTGAGCTTCACCTCAGCCGCCGATCGCGGTTCGGATCTGGGGTTCCAGGTCGCGCCATTGATTCACCTGCTGCTGGGTGCCGTTGATGAAGAAGGTCGGCGTTCCGGTCACATTTTCCTCGGTCGCGGCCCGATTGCTCATGTCGGTGAGCTCCTGGATGCCCTGGGTATCGGCAAGGCACTGGTTGAAGCGCGCTTCCGGCATTCCGCGCCGAGCGAAGAAGGTATCGAGCTCCATGGCCCGGGCCAGAGGGGCGATCTGCTGCTCCGGCGGCATCGGCTGGATGCGCTCGGCCTCGCTCTCGTCGATCCGCTCCAGCAACTCGCGCTGCTGCTCGAAGATCTGCTCGATCGTCCGGAAGAAAGCCGACGGCGCCTGGCAGCGGGCCAGGGTCGAAAGGGCCACGTCGGGCGCGCCCAGGAGGAAGTTGCGGAATTCCCAGCTGACCTGGCCGGACCGGACATAATTGTCGCGCAGCGCCGGCGCGCCTTCCGCGGAGAAGGTGGCGCAATGCGGGCAGGTCAGGGAGGCATATTCCACCAGTTTCACCGGCGCGTCGGGATTGCCCATCAGGAAGCCGCCGGCCTCGGTCTTGGTCACCACCTCGCGCCAGTCGCCATTGTTCGGCGCCGGAATCTGGGTCAGGGGTGCATTGCTCACTGCGCCGGCGACGCCGTTCGTGCCACTGGTCTCGTCGCCGCCGCAGCCGGTCAGGACCAGGGAAAGCGCCAGTGCAGCGGCGCTGATCTGAATCTTCATTTCTTCTTGTCTCCACCAATTCTGCCGACGACCGGGATCGTCGAGACGACGGGGATCGCCGGTCCGGCGTCCCCTTCGCCGGAGGAAAGGCCTCGCGCAAGCGATTCCAGACAGGCGCGAAGCTCCGGATCCACCACTTCGCGCAGCGAATCCCCCAGCTCGGCCGGGATCGGCCGGAGCGAGGGAGGCGCCGGCCGCGGCTTCGCTTTTTCCGCCTGAACGATTCCTTGCCGGAACGCGACCCGCTGCACCGCCGGGTAACCGAAGAACAGGTTGACCCGCTCGATGATGGTCGGCGCGACATGCTGCATCATCGGCGCGTGCGCGCCTTCGACGACCAAAGTGAGGGTGCCATTGCTCTTCTTGCCGTGGGGAAACCGGATCGTCTCCGGCGCCGATACGGAAGCATAACGGGGTCCGACGATCTCGTGCCACCGGCTGACGATCGAGGACTGGACGAAGCCGAACCGGCGGAAGGCGGCGCCACCGACATGCGGAAGCAGGTCCGAAACCGATCGTGCCCGCTTCGATCGCACGGCCTCCGCGCCGGGCTTCTTGCCGGCTCTCGATTTCACTGTCCCGCCCGATTTCGTCACGGGTGGAAGCATGGCATAGGCCGATCATGGCCGTCGATGAGTCAAACGCGCTTTTGTGTTGGTATGTTGTGGATAAACGTCGGCTGCCCTGGCGCCCGGCGCCCGGAGAGCGGCCGGAACCCTATCGGATCTGGCTTTCGGAAATCATGCTCCAGCAGACGACGGTCGCCCATGCGGCGCCCTATTTCGTGAAGTTCACCGCCCGCTGGCCGACGGTGACTGATCTGGCTGCGGCCCGGGACGAGGACGTCATGGCTGCCTGGGCGGGGCTCGGTTACTACGCCCGTGCGCGCAACCTCCTCGCCTGCGCCCGCCAGGTGGCCGGCGAACTGGACGGCAACTTCCCGTCTCACGAAGAGGAGCTTCGCAGGCTCCCCGGCGTCGGCGACTATACCGCCGCGGCCGTCGCCGCGATCGCGTTCGGCCGCAAGGCGGTGGCGGTCGACGCCAATGTCGAACGGATCGTGGCCCGTCTTTTTGCAGTCGTAGACGCCTTGCCGGCGGCGAAGCCGCGGATCCGCGCTCTGGCGGCCACTCTCGTCCCCGACCAGCGGGCCGGCGAGTTCACTCAGGCGATGATGGCACTCGGCCAGACCGTCTGCACGCCGCGCAATCCTGATTGCGGCCGCTGTCCACTGATGGCGGATTGCGCGGGCTTTCGCACCGGGGATCCCGGCCGTTTCCCCGTCAGGGCGCCGAAGCGATCCCGCCCGAACCGCTCGGGAACCGCTTACTGGTTCGAGCATGACGGTCACGTCTTGCTCCGCCGCCGTCCCGACAAGGGCCTGCTCGGCGGCATGCTCGGCCTGCCGGAGGCACCCCCGGCCGAGGCCCAGTGGTGCGAAGCCGGCGCCGTCGACCATGTCTTCACCCATTTCGCCCTGAACATGAGCCTCCTCTGCGCCGAGGCGGGGTCCCGCCCGGACGGCATCTGGTGGCCCATCGACCGCATCGCTCAGGCCGGCCTCCCGACCCTTTTCGCGAAGCTCGCCGAACGTGGTGTCGAATGGCGACAGTCGGCATGAGCCCTTTGGGGTTCACCGGCGCCGGCCTCGACCGGGCCGACCATCTTCGCCTGAAGGAGGTGGAGCTCGCCGCCCTCGTGGCCAGCGCGCAGGCGCGAATGCTGAGGCTTGCCGAGCTCGATCCGATGCTCGACGAGGACGGGAGCCTGATCTGGGGCGAGCTCGGCCAGATCGAGGAGATGATATTCCTGGGCCTGGACGGCGAGGCACCGCGCTTCGCGCCGTTGGTGAAGCTCCAGACGATCGGCCAGCGTGCCTGGAGCGTGTTCCGGCAATTGAGCCTGATGAGCCCGAAGGACGCGGCGATCTGGGGGACGGCCCGAAGCCTCAACGAATGGCACAACCGCCATCTCTACTGCGGTCGCTGCGGCGCCGAGACCCGGAGTTTCCGCGGCGGCTGGGGCCGGCGGTGCAGCCAATGCCGGCTCGATCACTTTCCACGCGTCGATCCGGTCGTCATCATGCTCGCCGAGCATGAGGGCAGGGTGCTCGTCGCCCGCCAGCCGCAATATCCACCCGGCCGTTATTCGGCTCTGGCCGGCTTCGTCGAACCGGGCGAGTCGATCGAGGAAGCCGTGGCGCGCGAGATGATGGAGGAGGCCGGAATCGCCGTCACCGACGTCCGCTACGTCGCCAGCCAGCCCTGGCCTTTTCCGGGATCCTTGATGATCGCGTGCATCGCCCAGGCCGACACGGACGAGATCAGGCTCGATCTCGACGAGCTCGAGGACGGCTTCTGGGTCGATCGGGCCGGGATCGAGGCGGCGCTCGCCGGCGCTCCGGACGCGCCCTTTCAGGCGCCGCCGCCTTTTGCCATTGCTTACACCCTGCTAACCCGGTGGCTGGAACGGGATCGGGATCGGGAGAGAAGATGATGCACAAGAGCTTGGGCCTGATGCCGATGTTCCTCCTCGTCGCCGCTTGCGCGACCGGCGAAGGCATGACCCCCGCCGATCTTCGGGCCAGTCTCAATGGCCTCCAGGAAGTGCCCGGTCCGGGCGATCCAGACGGCAGCGGAACGGCCGTCGTCCGGGTCAATCCAGCCGGCGGTCAGGTCTGCTGGACCCTGGCCGTCCGCGGCCTGGATCCCGCCTCCGCCGCCCACATTCATCGCGGCCCCGCCGGCTCCGCCGGTCCCCCGGTCGTCACCCTCACGACGCCCGGCGCCGACGGCCGAAGCGAAGGCTGCATCGCCGTCGACCAGGCCCTCGCGCGGGACATGGTGGGCCGGTCGTTCGATTATTACGTGAATGTCCACAATGCCGCTTTTCCGGCCGGGGCGATCCGCGGGCAATTGCGGGGCGAGGTGAGGCGGCTCCGGCGGGGCGCCTGATCCGTCGACCAGGCTCTCTGGGCAGAGACTTCAGTCGGAAAGCGACTTGGTCGCCTGGGCCCGCTGCATGTGGAGCGCCGACAATTGCCTATGCGATTCGACGGCGGCCCTGTGGGTGGCGCGCTGGGACCAATCGAGCTCGGCCTGCGCCCGCGCTTCGTGATAGTCGCGCTCGGAGTCTCTGATCATTTCCCGCCTCCTCCCGTGACCATGTCTAGAATTGAGGGGTCGCCGGGTCATTTACCTGGGTAAGAAAAGTCCCGTTTTCCTGGCACCGTCATGGCACGATCGTGGTGAACAGATAGACGCCCAGGATCACAAGGTGGACGGCGCCCTGGAGGATCGTCGTTCGTCCGGTCGCAAGCGACAAGGTCGCGACCATCAGAGTCAGGAAGAGAAGGACGACGCTCTTGGCGTCGAGGCCGAGCGCGATCGGAAGATCGATGGCCAGTGACAAGGCAGCGACGGCAGGGATCGACAATCCAATCGTTGCCAACGCGGAACCCAGCCCGAGGTTGAGGCTGGTCTGGAGCCGGTTGGCCAAAGCGGCCCTGACCGCTGCGACACTCTCCGGAAGCAGGACGAGAGCTGCGATGATCACGCCGACGATGGGGCGCGGCGCGCCGAGCGCGGCGACGCCGGCCTCGATAGGCGGCGCCAGGGTCTTGGCGAGCAGCACCACTCCGCCAAGGCACGCGATCAGGAGGGCCGCCGAGATCAAGGTCGCCCGATTGGTCGGGGGATCGGCATGTATGTCCACATCCCCGGCCACCGATTTGGGCGGCAGGAAGTAATCGCGATGCCGGACCGACTGGACGGCGACGAAGGTGACGTAAAGGAGAAAGGAAACCACCGCGACGAAGGCGAGCTGCGACGGGGCGTAGACCGGCCCCGGCTCGCTGATAGTGAAATTGGGGAGAACCAGAGTCAGGATGGTGAGTGCGCAGATCGTCGCCAGGGAGGCGCTGACCCCAGTCTGCTGGAAGGTCTGCTCACGGTAACGGATCGCGCCGATCAGGATGCAGATCCCGAGCAGGCCGTTCAGGATGATCATGACGGCTGCGAACAATGTGTCGCGGGCGAGGGTGGCGGCATCTTCTCCGCCGGCGGACATGAGCGTGATTATAAGTCCCAGCTCGATCACCGTGACCGCGACCGCGAGCAGAAAGGTACCGAACGGCTCACCCACCTTGTGAGCGATCAGTTCGGCGTGATGGACCGCTGCCAGGACCACAAGCACCAGGGCCGCCGAGAGCAGAAAAGGGGAGACGTTGGCGCCGAAGCTGAGGGCGATGAGAAGCCAGCCGAACAAGGGCGCGAGTAGAGTCCACTGGCTGTAATATCGCTGCATCCCGCCCCTGTAACGCGTCAAAAGACGCCGGGCTACGATCGTGGCAGCGCCCGCGGGGCCCCGCTTCAGGCCAGGTTGGAGAGGGTCATGTGCAGCACGGGTGGCGTGGTGCCCGCGAGGGTCGAAGGACCTGGTTCACAGCGCGCCCGGTGGAGCGCGGCCAGTTCCAGGTGCCGCTGCCGGGCAGGTTCGCAGCTTGCTGCCCGGGCCGCATCCTCTTCCTGCTGCGTCCTTTCGCGATGATACGCCAGTTCGTCCGGATTCATCGGGCCCCTCCTCATTCAAGAACTGGCTGGAAAGCATATGCGCCAGACGGGCGCACCTCGCCCCTTTGTCTATTCCCTGAATCGTACGGGCGCGCATTACGGAATGTCCCTTAGGCGCCGGACCGCGACGTCCACACAATCTTCGCGTTCCACGGTGTTGGCCGCTCCAGCGGCCCCCGCCCCTAAGGGGAAATGCTTATTCCGCTTGGCCCGGCGATCGTCCAGGCCAGACCAGATCGGGAGGCGTGGAATCGTGTCCACTTATTCGGTGAAAGCTCGTCGTATCGACGGCGGCGGCAGCGTCGCCACCACCAGGGCGGCGGAGGTCATCCTGGACACCAGCCTGTCTGGGCGGGAGGATGCGTTCAACCCCGCCGAGCTTTTCCTTGCATCCATCGCGGCCTGCATCATCAAGGGCGTCGAGCGGGTGACCCCCTTGCTCGAGTTCGATCTGCGTGGTGTGGAGGTGAAGCTGACGGCGAACCGCCGGGACCGTCCGCCGAAGCTGGTTTCCGTGGGCTATGAGATTATCGTCGCCACCGATGAAAGCGACCATCGGCTGGAGCTGCTCCACACCAACGTTCGCAAGTTCGGAACGATCTTCAACACCGTCTCCGAAGCGACGAAGCTGACCGGCGTCTTGCGGCGGAAGCAGGCCGATTCCCCGGGCGAGGCTGCCGAACATCAGGCCGAGATCGAGCGCATTGCCGAATCCAGCCGCAAGCAGCTCGATGCCATCCCGGCGCCGGGAACGGATGTCCTTCACGAAGGGCCCTGATCGACGATTTCGGGGACGTTGCCGGACAGGTTTTGCCATGCGGCGAACCTCAACGAGGTTGCCGTTTCCCGGCGTGGGCCTACATAGACCCTGCGCAGGGTCGCAAATTGATGGCTTCGGCGCTTTGCTCCCGTCTTCTCTCGTTGCTCCTGGCGCTCGCCCGCGGCACTTATGTCGCGGCTCAGGAAATCGATGAGGAACGCTGCAGCAATGACGTCATTCAAGGATCCCTCTTTCCAGGACCGGGTCGGCCGGGCGGCAGAAGCCAGGCAGAAGGCCCTCGACAATCTTCGTGCCAAGCCACCGGTGGACGAGAAGGTCGCCGCCGAACGTGCGGCCGCTCGCCTGAAGCGCGAAGCCAGGGAAGCCGAGAAGCGCGCCGAGAAAAAGGCCGCAGTCGAGGCCGAAAGAGCAGCGAAGGCGGCCAAGGCCGAGGCAGCGGCGAACGCCACGGCCGCTCCGCCCCCGCCCACCGAAGCGGAGCGAAAGGCTGCCCGGGACGCCCGTTACGCGGCTCGCAAGAGCCGCAAGTAATAGGCGGGCATTTGGTGACGATCGACAGGAGCGTTTGATGGCCCGGAGAAGCCCCGCCAGGCTGGAGGTTCGGACCGCCGTCGCCCGCGACGTGCCGGGAATCCTTGCCCTGATCAGCCGCGCTTATCCCGGGATCGAAAATTACAGCGCCGGCCAGATCCTCGGCCAGATCAACAATTTTCCCGAAGGCCAGTTCGTCGCCGTCCTCGAAGGCGAGATCGTCGGTTATTGCGCCTCTTCCCGGATCGACGAGCCGGTCGCTTTGGCCGCTCACGACTGGGAGACGATCAGCGGCAACGGCTTCGGCAGCCGCCACGATCCCACCGGGGAATGGCTGTACGGCATCGAAATGGCGGTGGACGAGCGCCGCCGCGGCCTTCGTATCGGCAAGCGCCTCTACGAAGCGCGCCGTGCTTTGGCCGAGCAGATGGAGTTGCGCGGCATCGTCTTCGGCGGCCGAATGCCGGGTTATGCCCGGGCGAAGTCGAAGGTGAACGGCCCGGACGATTATCTCGCCCAGGTCCGCGACGGGAAACTTCGCGATCCGGTGATCGGATTTCAGCTCGCCAAC
The DNA here is from genome assembly GCA_035710145.1 of Allosphingosinicella sp. GTDB lineage: Bacteria > Pseudomonadota > Alphaproteobacteria > Sphingomonadales > Sphingomonadaceae > Allosphingosinicella. The sequence continues at coordinate 22,897 of DASTDX010000069.1, read as the reverse complement.
GGCTTCACGCCGATCGCCGTGCTGAAGGACTATCTGCCGCTGGATCGCGCCTCGGGCGGGTTCGCGGCGCACATGGTGTGGCGCAACCCTTATGTCGATCCGGGCGAACCAGCCGCCTTCCGGGTCCCGCGCGGGGTCGAAAGCGTGCGGCTCGCGACCGTCCAGCTCCAGGCACGGGCGGTGAAGAATTTCGACGAGTTCGTCCAGAACGTCGAATATTTCGTCGACGTCGCCGCCGATTATCGCGCCGATTTCGTCGTCTTCCCCGAGCTTTTCACCATGTCGCTTCTCTCGTTCGAGAAGGAAACCCTGTCGCCGATGGCGGCGATCGACCGGATGACCGAGCATCGCGCCCCGGTCGTCGCCGAGCTTTCGCGAATGGCCCTGCGCTACAACATCAACATCGTCGGCGGATCGCATCCCACCCGCACCGACGACGGAAGCATCCAGAACGTCGCTTATGTCTGTCTTCGCGACGGCTCCGTGCACGCCCAGGAGAAGATCCACCCGACCCCGAACGAGGCTTATTGGTGGAAGATAAGGGGCGGCAGCTCGGTCGACGTCATTCAGACCGACGTCGGCCCGATCGGCGTGCTCATCTGCTATGATAGCGAGTTCCCCGAGCTTGCCCGAAGGCTGGTGGACGAAGGCGCCCGGATCATCTTCGTCCCCTTCTGCACCGACAATCGTCAGGGCTACATGCGGGTGCGTTATTGCGCGCAGGCGCGGGCGATCGAGAACCAGTGCTTCGTCGTCCTCTCCGGCAATGTCGGCAATCTTCCCGGGGTCGACAATATGGACGTCCAATATGCCCAGTCCTGCATCCTCACCCCGTGCGATTTCCCGTTCGCGAGGGACGGCGTCGCCGCCGAGGCGAGCGAGAATATCGAGACCTTGACCATCGCCGACGTCAACCTCGCCGATCTCACCTGGGCGCGAGCGGAAGGCACGGTCCGCAACTTGAGCGACCGGCGCTTCGATCTCTACCGGATCGACTGGAAGAAAGGCCCGCGCGGCGAGCAGGCTGGATCGGAAAGCCGGCCGATGGGAAGCAAGGCGCCGGGCGGCGGCTGAGGCCTCCGAGAGCGCCGCCCCTGCGGCCGGGACCAATCCGTCGAACCTTATCGAAGGCGAATCCATTTGATCGTACGTGAGCTTCTTGGAATGGCCCTGGTCCCCGGCGGCGAAGAGCTGAAATTGTTCAGGCGGGGGGCCGATTTCGTCATCACCCTGGGCCGCAACGAACTTATGAACAGCCGGATGAGTGGTTCGGAGGAGGCCCTCGCGACGATCGTCTGCGAGCGGCTGGCCGGCCGCAAGTCGCCGCACCTTCTGATCGGCGGCTACGGGATGGGCTTCACCCTCCGCGCCGCGCTTGGCGCGCTGGGCAGGGACGCCAGGATCACGGTGGCAGAACTCGTACCGGAGATCATCGACTGGGCGAAGGGTCCGATGGCGAGCCTGGCCGCCAACGGCCTCGCCGATCCCCGCGTCAGCCTGCTGGAAGCCGACGTCGCCGCCTCGATCGTCAGGAGCCCTGACGCCTGGGACGCCATTCTTCTGGACGTCGACAACGGCCCTGACGGCCTCGTCCGCCAGGAAAATGACCGCTTATATTCGCGGGACGGCCTGGCCGCCGCCAGGGCATCGCTTCGCCGCGGCGGTATCCTCGCCATCTGGTCGGCCGCGCCCGATCCCGCCTTCACGAAAAGGCTGAAGGCCGCCGGCTTCGCAGTCGAGGAAGTCGTCGTCCGCGCCCGTTCCAACGGCAAGGGGCCGCGGCACGTGATCTGGCTGGCGACAAAGGGCTAGGGGACGGATCATCCGGCCGACGGCGTTCTCCGTTCCGGCCCTGCAGCCGCTATTGTGAGCAGACTGCCCGGGCGCCTTCAAGTCAGGCTCGGGAGCGGGGAAGGAACCACTTCGGCCCGGCTGCATTCCATTAATGCGCCTTATGGAGCGCCAGTGACCCAAAGCCGCGTGCATGGCTGTGATCGCGTTGGGCTTCCTGTCGAATGTCGCCCGCGCCAACCAGGGAGGTGCAGCTGTGGCTGCAAGTATCGAGCGAGACCTTCGCTTTGGAATGAATCCCGTTCACGCAATCCTGCTCGCCTCGGCGATACCTTTGTTTCTCGGCGCCGTTCTGAGCGACTGGGCCTATTCGTCCAGCTATCAGATCCAGTGGAAGAATTTTGCGTCCTGGCTGGTGGTTGGCGGGTTGGTCTTCACCGGCCTGGCCCTTCTCTGGTCGCTCGTCGAACTCCTGCGTGCGGATCGAAGGGGCCGGCGGCCGTGGCTCTATTTCGCCCTGATCCTGGCCACTTTCGTGCTGGGGTTCATCGATGCGCTGGTCCATGCGAAGGACGCCTGGGCCTCGATGCCCGCCGGCTTCATCCTTTCCGTGATCGTATTCCTGCTTGCCGTTGCCGCGAACTGGGCGGCACATTCGAGCCTGCACAGAGGTGAGCGGCCATGATTTCTCTCCGCTTCGCCACCGCCGCCGCCGCGGCGGTCCTGGTCGCCGGTTGCGGCGGCAGCGACGATCCGGTCGAATACGGTCCCAATCCGACCCTCGGCGCGCCCGAGCGCGGATTGCTGCCCGCAATGAACATCGCCAATCCGGCGGAGTGGGGCGATCAGCGGCCCGCGGTGCCGGCTGGCTACACGATCACCGCTATCGCGACCGACCTGAGAATCCCGCGCCAGACCCTCGTCTTGCCAAACGGGGACATCCTCGTCGCGGAGGGGAGAGGCGGCGGAGCGCCGGCTCTCGTCCCCAAGGATATCATTGCCGGATTCATCAAGAAGAAAGGCACGACCTCGGTAGAAAGCGGCGACCGGCTGACCCTGCTTCGCGATGCAGACGGCGACGGCACTTACGAAGGTCGGACCGTTTTCGCCGAGAACCTCAACGCGCCCTACGGCCTCGCTCTGGTGGGCAATCGCCTTTTCGTGGCGAACCAGGACGCTTTGGTCCGGTTCGACTACAGCCCCGGCCAGACCCGTGCCAGCGGTCCTCCCGTCGAAGTCACCCGGCTGCCATCGGAGATCAATCACCACTGGACCAAGTCGCTCGCCGCGAGCGAGGACGGGCGCTACCTCTATGTCGGGATCGGATCCAACAGCAACGCCGGCGAACGCGGCATGAGCATCGAGGAAGATCGCGCCTTGGTCTGGCAGGTGGATGCGCAGACCGGCATGCACCGTGTCTTCGCGACCGGACTACGCAACCCGACCGCGCTAGCCGTTGCTCCCGGCCTCGGGCAATTGTGGACTGTGGTCAACGAGCGCGACGAACTGGGCGCTAACCTGGTGCCGGACTACCTGACGTCCGTCCGTCAGGGCGCTTTCTACGGTTGGCCTTATTCCTATTGGGGGCAGAATGTGGATCCCCGGGTTCGCCCGCAGAGACCCGAGATGGTTCAGGCGGCGATTCGACCGGACTACAGTCTCGGCTCGCACACGGCTCCACTGGGACTGGCGTTTTCCGCGCCCGCCATGGGCGCACGCTTCGCCGACGGCGTGTTCGTCGGCATGCACGGCAGCTGGAATCGCAGGGTTCCGTCGGGCTACAAGGTCGTCTTCGTGCCTTTCCGGGGTGGACGCCCCGCCGGATTGCCGATCGATTTCGTCACCGGCTTCATGGGCGAGGACGGCAGGACCCGCGGTCGTCCAGTCGGGGTTACGGTCGACCCGCGCGGAGCCTTGATCGTCGCCGATGACCTGTCGAACACGATCTGGCGCGTCGTTCCCACCCAGCGTCCCGTCAGTGCCGCGCCGGCGGCGGCCGGATCATCGGCGAGGTGAGTCCGGAGGGCGCCCATATCTGGGCTCCCTATTGCGGCGTTGCGCCCATACCGGGCGAATGGCTGGGCCGCTGGAATCTCGATCCGGTCCTGCTCGTCGGCGTCGCTGCACTCTTCGTATGGGTTTGGAAGTCCGGACCGGACAGCCCGGCGCGGCGTCGAATCGTGGCTTCAGCGCTGGCAATCACAATCCTGGTTTTCGTCAGTCCCTTTTGCGCCCTCAGCGCGGCCTTGTTCTCCGCGCGGGTCGCTCACCATCTTCTTCTGACCGTCGCCATCGCACCCTTGCTGGTGTTCGCGCTTCCGCTTGAGCGGACTCGCTGGCCCGGCTCATTGTTGTTCTGGACCGCGATTCAGGCACTCTGCTTCTGGCTTTGGCATGCTCCGGACCTTTACGCTCGGGCGCTCTCGAGCCACTCGGTCTACTGGCTGATGCAATTGACTTTGGCAGGCACGGCGGCCGGTTTCTGGGCTGCGCTCAGACGGTCAGGCGAGCCGGCCGCGGTGGCCGCTTTGCTGACGACCACGGTCCAGATGGGCCTGCTCGGCGCGCTGATCACCTTCGCAAGCGTGCCGATCTACGAGCCTCATTTCCTGACCACGTTCCCTTGGGGCTTCAGCGCTCTCGAAGACCAGCAGATCGCCGGGCTCATCATGTGGGCGCCCGCCGCCGCGCTGTACCTCGCAGCCGCTCTCTTCATCGCCGGGCGCTGGCTTGCTCGGGAAGAGCGGAAACCAATCAGATGATCGAGCGGCTCCGCGCCTGGGGCAACAACTATACCAAAGAGGGGCGCTATTCGCCGGTCGGGATCGCCTTCCACTGGGTCATGGCCGCGCTCGTGCTGTTCCAGATCGGCTGGGGATTCTGGACCGACTGGATGATGCCGGGCGGCGACAAGGTCCGGGCCTATCAGATCCATAGTTCCGCCGGTCTTCCAGTCCTGGTTCTCGCGATCGGACGCATCCTCTGGCGGATGCTGATCGATGACCCGTACAACGACGCCGACACGCAGGGCTGGAAGACGAAAGTCGCGCATGCCACCGCGATCTTGTTCTACGTGACCTTCTTCACGCTGCCGCTGTCGGGCTGGGTCATGTGGTCTTCGATCGCGAGCCCCGGACCCCTGTACCTGGGCGGCGTCCTGCCTTGGCCCCAGGTCCCATTGACCGGGTTCGAGCCGGTTACCCGTTATATCATTCTCGACATTGCGGAGGATGTGCACGTTGCCTCCGTCATTCTGCTGCTCTTGCTGATTCCGGCACATGCAGGGGCGGCCCTGAAGCACCACTTCTGGGATCGTCATGACGTGCTCCGGGGGATGCTTCCGGAAATTCCCGACTGGGAGGACTCCCGGGCAGGCTCGCAGCGTAGGAAGCAAGGGCAAGACTTTCGGAAGGGGTCAGAAGCTGGCTGATCCTCAACATCACGTCGCCCGGATCGCTGCGCCTCCTGGCCTGGCGCCAAAGCGCCAGCTGCTCGGCCAGATAGCCGGCCGGCTGGCCGGCGAGCGGCGGGTTGGCTGGACCGGTCCCTTGCGCCTGTTGCCCGTGACAGTCGGCGCAGGATTGCAGCCCTCGCGACGGATCGCCGAAATGATAGAGGCGAAGCGCCGGGGAGGCTCTGCCTGGGTTCGCGGTGAAGGGCAGGCCGGCATAATAAGATGCGACCGACTTGCGCTGGTCCGGACTGAGTTGCCTGGCGATCCACGCCATTTGTTCATGCTGGCGGCGACCGTCGGCGTAAGCTTCCAGCTGCCGCTCGAGATACCCAGGGTCGAGGCCGGCGAGGCGCGGCGAGCCGGCGCCGTTGCCGCGTCCGTCGAGTCCATGACAGGTGAAGCAGGCATTGTCGGCCCCCGCTTCGGCGCCGCTCAGCGCAACGAGGCGGCCGTCCGCGGCGAATCGGTCGATCGATATGGTTTCGGCGTCGACGCAGGCAGCGAGAAAGGCCGCCAGAGCGATCAGAGAGAGATTGCGCACCGTTTCGCAACCCTTTCCGGCCGGCGCTTGTTCCGCGCCGCGGCCACCGTCCCCTTGCTCATGGCCGCCGCCTGCAAGGCGCCGCCCGAGCCGCACCCGTCCATCGCTTTGGCGGACCCGGCGAACGGCAAGGCTGTGATCGAGCGCGTCGGCTGTGGCAGCTGCCACGACATTCCCGGGATCGATTGGCCGAAGGGCACGATGGGCCCCAGCCTCGACGGGCTTGCCCGACGCGGTCTCGTCGCGGGCAGACTGCCCAATCGTCCGGACGTCCTCGCCTTTTATGTTCGCGATGCCCCCGCACTTGTGCCGGATTCCGCGATGCCCGCAATGCCCATCACGGGCACGGAGGCGCGCGACGTCGCCGCTTATCTCTATGGCCAGGAGGGCCGTTGAATGTTCTCAGGCTGGCCACCGCCCATTCTCGACCCTGCTGGCCCTTATGCGAGCGCGATTTCCACGTTGAGCTGGATTCTGTTCGCGATGGCGGCCTTGGTCCTCGCTGTCGTTCTTGCTGCCTTGTACGTGGCGCTGTTCGGTCGCCTGGAGCTGCAGCGGAAACTGGGCGGCAAGCGCGTCATATGGTTCGGCGGAATCGCCTTCCCGCTCGTGGTCCTCACCGGCTTGCTGATCTACGGATTGTCGCTCACCCGCCATCTGACGGATCCAATTACCGGCGATGAGCTGCGCGTTCGGATCACCGGCGAAATGTGGTGGTGGCGGGTCGCCTATCTGGACAATGAGGGCCGCGAGGTCGTTCACGACGCCAATGAATTGCACATCCCGGCTGGACGACCGATCGTGCTCGAGCTGCAGTCCGCCGATGTGATCCACAGCTTCTGGGTGCCCCGCCTTTCCGGCAAGCTCGACATGGTGCCGGGCCGCCGCAACCTGATGCGGATCCAGGCCGATCGGCCGGGCGTCTTCGGAGGCCAGTGCGCGGAATATTGCGGGGGGCCGCACGCTTTGATGGGCTTTACCGTCATCGCGCACGAGCCGGGCGCCTTCCAACGCCTGATGCAGTCGCGGCTGAATCGGCGTCGGGCGCCGGCGCCGCCGGCAGCGGTTGCGGGAGCGCAATTGTTCGAGGCGGCCGGCTGCGCCGCCTGCCACCGAATCGCCGGGACCCGTGCGAATGGCCTGGCCGGTCCGGACCTCACGCACGTCGGGTCCAGGCGAACGCTCGGCGCGGGAATATTGCCGAACAACCGCGGCACCATGATGGGCTGGATCGGCAACAGCCAGGCGATCAAGCCCAACAATCGCATGCCACCTTACACTTTGTTGTCGAGCGATCAGCTGACCGCTCTGGCGACCTATCTCGAAGCTCAGAAATGACGTCGGAGACCGGTTTCGACCCTCGGCTGCTCGAGCGCTTTCCGACCGCGGAAGCCCGTCCCGACAGCGAAGTGGACGATCTCAACCGGATCTGGGCCGCACCACGCGGATGGCGAATGGTGACCATCGTCAACAACAATTATGTCGGCATCTGGTACGTCGCCGCGGCCTTCCTCTTCTTTCTTCTCGCCGGCGTTCTGGCGCTCGCGATCCGAACCCAGCTAGCTTTGCCCTTGCTCGGCGTGCTCCCTCAGGAAACCTACAACCAGTTCTTCACCATGCACGGAACACTGATGATGTTCCTGTTCGCCGTCCCGATCATGGAGGCGATTGGCGTCTTGCTCCTGCCCCAGATGCTGGCCGCGCGCGACCTGCCGTTCCCGCGGCTGTCAGCTTATGCCTTCTGGGCCTATTTCATCGGCGGTCTGTGCTTCTTCGCGTCCATTTTCGTGGGGCTGGCGCCGAATGGGGGCTGGTTCATGTACCCGCCGCTGACGAGCATGACCTACTCGCCCGGGATCAACGCCGACTTCTGGCTGCTCGGGATCGGCTTCATCGAGATCAGCGCGATCGCCGGCGCGATCGAGATTCTGGTCGGAATCCTCAAGACTCGTGCGCCGGGCATGACCCTCGCCCGAATGCCCTTGTTCGCTTGGGCCATGCTCGTCTTCGCCGGGATGATTCTGATCGCCTTTCCGGCGGTGATCCTCGGCACCCTCCTCCTGGAGCTCGAGCGGGCGCTGAACTGGCCCTTCTTCGATTCGACCCGCGGCGGCGACCCTTTGTTGTGGCAGCACCTCTTCTGGTTCTTCGGCCATCCGGAAGTCTACATCATCTTCCTGCCCGCCGCGGGCCTGGTTTCCATGATGGTATCCAGTCTCGCGAAGACGGAGCTCGTCGGTTATCAGCTGATCGTCCTGGCGTTCCTGGCCACCGGCTTCATCAGCTTCGGCGTCTGGGCCCACCACATGTTCACGACCGGGATGCCAATGCTGTCGGTCGGCTTCTTTTCCGCAGCGAGCATGGCGGTCAGCATCCCCGCGGGCATCCAGGTGTTCAGCTGGATCGCGACGCTCGCGATCGGCAAGCCCGTCTTCAATACGCCGACCTTGTTCGTGATCGGCGGCCTCGTGACTTTCGTGATCGGCGGGCTCACCGGGGTGATGGTCGCAATGGTCCCCTTCGACTGGCAGGTGCACGACACCCACTTCATCGTCGCACATCTTCATTATGTGCTGATCGGCGGGGCCGTGTTCCCGGTCTTCGCGGCCTTCTATTACTGGTTCGGAATGACCAGCCGACGCGCGCTGTCGGAACGACTTGGCAAATGGATATTCTGGCTGATGTTTGCGGGAATGCACCTGACGTTCCTGCCGATGCATCTCACCGGGCTGATGGGCATGCCGCGGCGGGTCTACACATACCTGCCGGGGATGGACTGGGAGTGGACCAACCTGCTTTCGACGGCGGGCGCGTTCACGCTTGCGGCCGGTGTCGCCTTGTTCCTGTTCGATATCGCCAGGCGCTTTCGCTTCACCGTCGAGGACGATGCCGGCAACGTCTATGGCGGCGGCACGCTCGAATGGCTTCCCACCGGCCTTTACTCCAGCCGCAGCATACCGGTCGTCCGAAGTCGAAGCCCGTTGTGGGACAATCCCGCCCTCTCGGGCGAAGTCGAGCAGGGCCGGCATTTCTTGCCCAATTCTGCGACCGGCCTACGTGAGACGCTGATCACGAGCCCGATCCGTGCCGAGCCCCAATATCTGCAGATCATGATGGGCCCGTCGGTGTGGCCGCTGCTCGGCGCCGTGTTCACCGCCGGATTCTTCCTGCTTCTGACCGTCCAGGCCTACACGCCGGCCATCATTTGCCTGCCCCTCGCCATTCTCGCCATCCTGCGCTGGCTGTGGGACACCGATCGCCCGGTGCAGCAGGCGCAGGTTGACGTCGGCGCCGGCGTGATGCTGCCCACCTACGTCACGGGGCCGAGTTCGCACGGTTGGTGGGCAATCGTGTGCGTCCTGGTCGTCGCGTTCATGATCTTCCTGATGGCGGTCTTCGGCTATCTGTTCGTCTACGGCATTCACCCGGAATATTGGGTCTCGCCCGGCGGCCAGTGGTGGGCCCTCCCCATCGTCGCGAGCTGGGCGGCTTCGGCGGTGCTGGTTCTTTATGGATGGCGACTGCTCGGCCGGGATGGGTCAAGCACCTGGAGCCCGACTGCAGCGATCCTGTTCGCCTGTGGATTTGCCGTCACCGCGATCGCCGCGGATTGGTTCAGCTGGCGGGCGCAGGGACTGGATCCGGAGCTCACCGCCCAGGGCGCCTTTTCGCATGCGCTGCTGGCGCTTCAGGCGCAGCTCGTCGCCGTGGTCGTTCTGATGGGCGGATATCTTGCCGCCAGGACCGCACGCGGGCTGGTTACCCGACCGAGCAACACGACCTTCGATGTCGTCAGCCTGTTTCTTCTCTACACCGCGGCGCAAGGCAGCGCGATGGCGCTGCTCCTTCGCTTTTTCCCGGGGATCGGCTGATACGCGCGTGGCTTCTTTTGTTGAGTGGGCTCCTCATCTGGGCCGCCCACTTCTTCGCGCTCTACATGGTCGCCAGTCTGTTTCCCGGGGCCGCGCTCGCCAACGGTCTCGCTTTCGCCGTGACGGTCGTTTCACTGGCCGTTGCCGGCTGGCTTCTTTGGGTTACCACCAGGCCAGTCGAAGCGGAGCCGAATGATGTCCTGAAGCGCTGGATCACAACCCTCGCCGCGGCCGGAAACGCACTCGCTTTTGTAGCGATCGTCTACCAGACTGTGCCCACAGTCCTGCTTTGACCGGGAACCGCCGGGAAATGGCGCTGGGAACGGCAGTCTCGTTCCATCACCAGACTGTGAACGTCGTTCGTCCATGAGTGCATCCGGAGGCGAAGCAAATCCGCCTCCGGTGAGCACGATCTCAGCTTTTGTCTTTTTCGCCTGTCATCTCACGAGCCTTGTCCTTGGCTCCGCCCCAAGCATTCTGTAACTTTCCTTCGGCCTGATCGGCCTGGCCTTCCCTCTTCATCTTTTCATCGCCGATCACCGACCCGACGCCTTCTTTTATGTCGCCGCCCATCTTCTTCATGCTGCCTTCAGTGCGGTCGGCATCAGGGGCATTTTTGTTGTCGGGATTGTTCATTTCACTCTCCATTTGTTGGGGGATATTATGACAACGGCTCAGATGGCGAATGGTTCGGAAATTGGCGGGACATTATTCGCATTGTCGGTGCCTGGGGCACGTTTCGCCTTCAGGTGGCGGAGTGACGGCAGGTGGAGGAGGTTGGGCGGCCGGCGCGGCGGCTGGATGTTCCAGCAATGGCCGGAGCAAGGGGGACGGTGGAGGCCATCATCGCCGCGGCACGAACGAGGTACCTGATGATCATGACGGTTCTCCGGATGGTACCGTCAGAAGAAGGTCGATCAGGGATTTGCCGAGGCTATCGCCGGCGGGCGAACTCAGGTTGGAAAGGACGACCACCGACCACTCGCCATCTTCGGCGGTGAAGACCGACGTACTGACCCCGGCGTTGCCGCCGCCGCCATCATGTCCAAAATAGCGGCGTCCGTTCACCTCGTTGAGCATCAACCCCAGCCCGTAGCCGAACGTGCGGCCCATGTTGCGGCGATCGCCGATCATCGCGTCAAGCGTCTCGGAGCTGACGATTCGGCCGCCTGCGAGCGCATCGATGAAGCGCCCCATGTCGCGCGCCGAGGACCAGGTTCCGCCAGGAGGGCCGCCGCGGAAGGGGACCACGTTGTCGTTTGGTCGCCATTCTCCAATGCCGAGCGGGTCGGTCACGTCGTCCTTGATCCAGCCGATGGCCGCGCCCTCGGGGCGGCTGTCGGGCGCTCCGAAAAGCGTGTTGGACATGGCGAGAGGACGAAGCAGATGTTGCTCGACATAATCGTAATAATTCGTCCCGGACGCCGCCTCGATCGCCGCCGCAAGAACGAGATAATTGGCGTTGCTGTAGGAAATTCGGCCTTCGCGCGCGGGCTCCGGCCGTCGATCCTCGAGCAGGCTCAGCAATTCCGTGGCCGACACCCCGACGCCTTCGATCGCCCGATACTGATCGCTGAGGATGTAATCGCCGTAGCTCACGCGATGGCCGAGCAGGTCACGAAGAGTCACGCCTGAGGCGCCAGGCGCGTTTGCGAATGCGGGCACGGCCTGGGCGACCGTCGTGTCGAGGCCAAGTCTGCCGGCGTCGATCAATTGCCCGATCGCGGCCGCGGTGAACATCTTCGTCGTCGACGCGGTATGAAACGGCGTGTCGGGCGTATTGGAGATGTCCGGCGCGCGACGGGCGAAGCCGAAAGCGCGTTCGAGCACGGGCTGTCCCCTGCGGTTGATCAGGACGGCCCCGGAGAAGCGTCCGGTGCCGGCTCGCCAATCCAGCTCGCGCTCGATCGCGGCCATCGCCGATTCCGCGCTGGTTGCGGACTCCGGCCATTCGGGCGCGCTGGCGCCGCGGATGCGGCGGTCCGGGGCGATCTGGAAGCCGAGCAGCTTCCCTTCAGCAAGGCCGAGGATTCCGCGAACCGGCACACCGCCCCTGCGTGAAGTGCCCGAGAAGCGGACTTGATCGCCCGCCTCTATCCACTCCGAAATGTCGATCCCGCCGCTTTGTTCGGCAAGAGCGCGAACGCGGCGGGCAAGCTGCTCCGGGGCCTCGAACTCGGAAGCGCGCGGCGAGATTCCCGTCGCAAGGAACGTCTCTACGCTGGCCGGGCTCTCAGCGCCGATGGCGTCAAAAAAGGCGCGCGCGACGGCAATGTCGGCGGCTCCGGGCGCCGGCTGCGGCGCGGCTTGAGCGACGAGCGGCGTAGCGCCGGTGAGCAGCAAGGCGAACATCAGGGGTTTGAGCATGGCGAGGTCCTCGACTGTGATCGGCAATGACCTTTTCGACGCAATGATCATGCCATTTGCCGAAGCCATGAGTGGGGAGCCCAGACGCACGATGACTGTGCGTTGCCGAACAGACCTGTTCGATTTCGGACATCCAAGGGTGGAATGCGGCTTCGGGCTGGAGCCTCAGGTCTCCGCAAGCAGCCTCGCCTTGTTACTCGACGATAATGACGGCCGACATGCCCAGCAGCCGGTGGATGATGTTCCCGCTCCGAACGCGGTAGCGTCCCGGCGCCGGGACCAGAGCGATAGTCCGCCGCTCGCCGGGCGCGAGGCGCAGGCTGCCGTCGCCGACGATCGCGATGTCGCCGGAACGTACCCGGGCGTTGCGGAAGAAGTTGCCGGCAGAAAAGCTGTGGGTAGCCTGGCCCTGGTTGACGAAACGAAGCTTGACCGCACGCCCGGCCTCGAGCCGGATCGGGTTGGGCTCGAACGCCCAGGGACGAAGCAGAACGTCATATTCCGGCGCGGTGCGCCATTCCGGCTCCTGCGCCAAAGCAGGCGTGCCGAGGAGAAAGGCGCAAAGGATAAGCAACAGGCGGCGCATCGGACGGGTCCCCGGAGACATGAACTGGATCAGGCTAGCATATTTCCGTCAGAAACGCAGCGGCTTGACCCTTTTGACGCCGGGCAGTGCGCCGAGCCTTCCGACCAGGGCCTCGTCGACATGCTGGTCGACCGACACCAGGGCCACCGCTTCGCCGCCCGCCTCGCGCCGGCCGAGATGGAAGGTGCCGATATTCACGCCCGCTTGGCCTAGGGTGGTACCGAGCCGGCCGATGAAGCCCGGGGCGTCCTCGTTGACGATGTAGATCATCTCGCCCTGCAGCTCGGCCTCGATCGAGACTCCGAAAATCTCGACCAGCCGCGGCGCCGCATTGCCGAATAGGGTGCCGGCGACCGATCGCGGCCCGTCCGGCGTGTTGGCGGTGACCCGGACGAGGGTGTGGTAATCGCCCTCGCGGTCGTGACGGATCTCCCTCAGGTCGAGCCCGCGCTCCTTCGCCAGGAAAGGCGCGTTGACCATGTTGACCGTGTCGGAATGAACCTTCATCAGCCCGGCCAGAACAGCGCCGGTGATCGGCTTCGGGTTGAGCTGTGCCGCCGCGCCCTCAACCTCGATCGCGACCCCGGTCAGCCGCCGGCCCTCGACCTGCCCGACCAGCGAGCCCAGTTTCTCGGCCAGCTCCATGTAGGGGCGAAGCTTCGGCGCTTCCTCGGCCGAAAGCGACGGCATGTTGAGGGCGTTGCTGACTCCGCCGCGGATCAGGAAGTCCGACATCTGCTCGGCGACCTGGATCGCGACGTTGACCTGCGCCTCCGTCGTCGAGGCGCCGAGATGCGGCGTGGCGACGAAGCCCGGCGTTCCGAACAGGGGGCTGGCTTTGGCCGGTTCCTCGACGAACACGTCCAGCGCCGCACCGGCGACGTGTCCGCTTTCCAGCATTTCCTTCAGCGCCGCCTCGTCGATCAGGCCGCCGCGGGCGCAGTTGATGATCCGGACCCCTTGCTTGGTTTTCGCCAGGTTCTCACGCGACAATATGTTGCGGGTCTGATCGGTGAGGGGCGTGTGGAGGGTGATGAAATCGGCGCGGGCGAGGAGCGCGTCGAGCTCGACCTTCTCGACGCCCATGTCGAGCGCCCGTTCCGGGGTCAGAAAGGGATCGTAGGCGATCACCTTCATCCGGAGGCCGAGGGCCCGGTCCGCGACGATCGAGCCGATATTGCCGGCACCGATCAGGCCCAGGGTCTTGCTCGTCAGCTCGACCCCCATGAAGCGATTCTTCTCCCACTTGCCGGCCTGGGTGGAGCTGTCCGCCTGCGGAAGTTCACGGGCCAAGGCGAACATCAGGGCGATGGCATGTTCGGCGGTGGTGATCGAATTGCCGAACGGCGTATTCATGACGACGATGCCGCGGGCGGTCGCCGCGGGGACGTCGACATTGTCGACCCCGATCCCGGCCCGGCCGATCACCTTCAGCTTGGTCGCGGCCTCGAGTACGTCCGGGGTCACCTTGGTGGCGGAGCGGATCGCGAGGCCGTCATAATCGCCGATGATAGCCTTCAGTTCGTCCTTCGACAGACCCGGCCGCTCGTCGACCTCGACCCCGTTGGCCCGGAAGATCGTCGCGGCGTTCGGATCCATCGGGTCCGAGATCAGCACTTTGGGCATTGGGATTCCTTTAGCTCGCGCGCGCTTCGTGAAAGGCCCAGTCGAGCCACGGCCCAAGAGCCTCGATATCGTCGGTCTCGACGGTCGCCCCGCACCAGATCCGGATCCCGGGCGGCGCATCGCGATAACCGGCGACGTCGAACGCGGCGCCCTCCGCCTCGAGCAAAGCGTCGATCTTCTTTGCCAATGCCCTCTGTCCGTCTTCGTCGAGCGTCGCTGCCTCGCCGGCGAACTTCAGGCAGACGCTGGTATTGCTTCGGGTCGCGGGGTCCAAAGCGAGAGACTCCACCCATGGGGTCTTCTGCACCCACGTTTCGAGCGCCGCGGCATTGGCGTCGGCGCGGGCGATCAAGGCGTGGAGGCCGCCCTGGAGTTCGGCCCATTCAAGCGCCCAGATATAATCCTCGACCGCGAGCATCGACGGGGTGTTGATCGTCTCGCCCTTGAACAGGCCCTCGATCAGTTTGCCGCTTTTGGTCATCCGGAAGATCTTCGGCAGCGGCCAGGCGGGGACATGGCTTTCAAGCCGCTCGACCGCGCGCGGCGACAGGATCAGGACTCCGTGCCCGCCTTCGCCGCCGAGCACCTTCTGCCAGGAGAAGGTGACGACATCGAGCTTGTCCCAGGGCAAATCGACAGCGAAGGCGGCCGAGGTCGCGTCGCAGATCGTGAGGCCTTCGCGGCGCTCGTCGATCCAGTCGCCGTCCGGCACGCGAACGCCGGAGGTGGTGCCGTTCCAGGTGAAGACGATGTCGCTGGCCGGGTCGGCCGCTTCAAGGTCGGGGAGGGCCCCATAATCCGCGCGCATCACCTGGGCGTCGATCTTCAGTTGCTTGACGACGTCGGTGACCCAGCCTTCGCCGAAGCTCTCCCAGGCCAGCAAGGTCACCGGTTTGGCGCCGAGCAGGCTCCACAGGGCCATCTCCACTGCGCCGGTGTCCGAAGCGGGGACGATCGCAATTCGGTGACTGGCCGGAACGTGAAGGACATGGCGGGTCAGCTCGATCGCGTGAGCGAGCCTCGCCTTGCCGAGCTTCGATCGGTGCGAACGGCCGAGCGAGCCGGTGGCAAGCTTGCCGGCGGACCAGCCCGGCGGCTTGGCGCAGGGCCCCGACGAGAAGAAGGGGCGGGCAGGGCGTATTTCGGGTTTTTCGATGCGCGCTTGCGCGCCGGCCAAAGCCGGATCAGGGGTCGTCACTGTTCAACTCTCCTCGCAGAGAGCACGCGCCGCGTTGGGACGGCGTGGCCCGTCGCCG
Organism: Allosphingosinicella sp.; assembly: GCA_035710145.1. Lineage (GTDB taxonomy): Bacteria > Pseudomonadota > Alphaproteobacteria > Sphingomonadales > Sphingomonadaceae > Allosphingosinicella. The sequence goes on along the minus strand of DASTDX010000069.1, from coordinate 7,404 downwards.
GACTTAAAGGCGGCAGCGAGGCTGTCAACCGACTTGCGCTTGACCGCCGCGCTTGCGCGCCTCCACTCTTCGCGGATGCGCCCCGCGATCTTTTTCGTCTTGTTGCTTCTGCTCGCCGGCTGCATCCCCGGCGGCGACCGGCGGACGCCGCCGCCGAGTCCGGCTCGGCAAAGCCAGGCGACCCAGAGTCGGGCCGACGCCGACGACCCCGCGACCCGCCAGTGCCTTGCCGGCCTCCGCCGCGAACAGGTGGGGTTCAGAATGCTCGAGGACCGCCGCTTCGACGGCGGCTGCTCGGCCCTGGGCGCTGTCCAGCTTCTCGAGATCGGTACCCCGGTCACCAATCTCGGCGCCATGACCTGCCCTCTCGCAAGCGTGTTCGCGCGCTGGGTTCGGGAATCGGTGCAACCGGCGGCGGCGCAGTATCTGGGCGCGCCGGTGCGCCGGGTCGAGACGTTCGGCACTTATGCCTGCCGCGGAGTCAACAGTCGGCCCGGCGCGCGCATGAGCGAACATGGTTTCGCGAACGCCGTCGACGTCGCCGCCTTCCTCCTCGCCGACCGCCGCCGCGTGACGGTGGAGCATGGCTGGCGTGGCCCGGACGAGAATGTCCGGCTTTTCCTTCGCGCGATCCATCAAGGCGGGTGCCGACGCTTCAACATCGGCCTTGGCCCCGACAGCGACTCCTATCATTACAATCACCTGCACTTCGACATGGGCCGCGGCCCTTATTGCCGCTAGCCCTTCCACCACCTAAGGCTCGCCGCCATGACCGATCCCGTTCCGCCGAAGCGCGTCTTCCATGACGCTCGCGAAGAAGCCGAAAGCGCCGCTTTGGCGGCGATCAGCCCGCAGACCGTCCATCCCGCCTACCGCCTGGCCTTCCAGGACATGGACTTCCTGCTCCGCGAGGATCTCCGGCCGGTGCGCTTCCAGCTAGAGCTGCTGAAGCCCGAGGTGCTGATGGACGAGGCGAAGATCGCCTCGATGTTCGTCTTCTACGGTTCGGCCCGGATCCCCGAACCGCACAAGGCTTTGGCCCTGGTCGAAGCGGCCGCCACGGAGCAGCAACGGGCGATTGCCGAGCGGCTTCTCGCCAAGTCGAAATATTATGAGGAGGCGCGAAAGCTCGCCCAGATCGCCAGCCGGGTGGAACCCGACGAGGATGGCCGGCGCCAGTTCGTGGTCTGCTCGGGCGGCGGTCCTTCGATCATGGAAGCGGCCAATCGTGGCGCCCGGGAAATGGGCCGCGACACGGTCGGGCTCAACATCGTCCTCCCGCACGAGCAGATGCCGAACGAATATGTGACTCCGGAGCTGAGCTTCCGTTTCCATTATTTCGCGTTGCGTAAAATGCACTTCCTGCTCCGCGCCAGGGCCGTCGCCGTCTTCCCAGGCGGCTTCGGCACATTCGACGAGGCGTTCGAGCTTCTCACTCTGGTTCAGACCGGCAAGGTCAAGAAACTGCCGATCATCTTCTTCGGCCGCGAGTTCTGGGACCGGGTCGTCAATTTCGAGGCCCTGGTCGAGGAAGGCGTCATCGCCCCCAACGATCTCGAGCTCTTCACCTTCTGCGAGACCGCGGAGGAAGCCTGGTCGTGCGTCTGCGATTATTACGCGGACGCCGACGAAGGGCTGGGGTGCTGAGCGAAGGAGCGAAGGCTCCCCGATTTATTGCTTCGGCTGTTCCTGCGCCGCGGTGCCGGTAACGTCGGTGGCGGCGGGTCCGCCGACGGAGCGCTGGTCGCGGACGGCGCCGTCGGGCGTCGGAACGTCCGTGGCCATGTCCCCTTCGGCGGGCTGATCGGAAGCCTCGGCAGCCTGCTCTGCCGGCGATGCGGCGGGCGGTGGCGGTACGGTGAGGTTGCCGCCCTGCGCGTTCAGATAGGCCATCAGGTTGGCGCGGTCCTGCGGGTCGCTGAGGCCGGCGAAGGTCATCTTCGTGCCGGGCGCGAATTCACGCGGCGACCGAAGCCACTCGCTCATCGTGTCCCAGTCCCAATTGCCGCCTTTTTCGCGAAGCGCGTCGGAATAAGCGAAGCCGGCGACGTGGGCGACGGTCGCGCCCATCGTGCCGAACAGGTTCGGCCCGAGCCCGTTGGCGCCGCCCTGGTTGACGGTGTGGCAGGCGGCGCACTTGCGGAACACGGCCTCGCCGGCGGCAGCGTCGGCGGTCTGCAGATAATGCGCGATCGGCTGTTCGGCGGGGCCTTCCTCGCCGCCTTCCTCGACCACGCCCTGGATCGGATAGCCCATCTGCTCCGGGCGTTCGGCCTTGAACACTTCGCCGGTGACGAGGCTCGCGCCGAGCAGCACAATGCCGGCGCCGAGCACCCACCCTGCAATCGTGTTGAACCGATCGTCCATGCCGCCAATTTCCTTCAGATGTGAAGATTGATTGGCGCCTCCTTTATGCGGGCGCCGCGTTCGCCGCAAGCCGGGCATTTGGCGCCGTCGGGCTCAGGGCAAGTGACCGATTCGCGTCGATCCAAGCGTCCTGCCCGAAACGTTTCGAGGCCGTAAGTTATGCCCGTTATCCTCATTATCCACAGGCAGATTCCCCTTTGGCCGAATCGGTTTTCATGACAGCTTCGACCCGTGGCCAAGACGATCTTCCGGCAACGGAACGAGAGCCTTCCCAGCCACAGCCGGAGCGACCGGGCCCTTGTCTCACCAGACAACGGCCCAGAGCAAAGGCAGGGCGGCTGACGAAGCCGCCGCCAGGCGGAAGCTGCGGGCTTGCCCTTTAGCGGATGCGAAAGCGGCAGGCTTCGAAAAGCGCCCACGGTTCTTCGGGCTCAGGCCTGAAGAACCGACAGGCAGGCAGGGACGCAAGTTCACGCCTGTCCGGCAAGAGCGGGACGAAAGTCGGCGCGTTGCCACCGGCGAACTGGCCTGGCCAGATTGTCGGGCAGGACCGGGCTCAGGCTCGGGAGCTGCGAACCGGCAGGACCCAGGATCCCGGTCCATGGACTGCCACAGGCGGAACCGAGGCTTCGGCCGAGGATCCCGCCACCGGACGGATCCGAGGCTTCGGCTTTCGGCGCCGTCGGGAGCGGGAACAGGGACGCGAGTTCCTGATCTGCCGAGCGGCGAACCGCCAGGGCTTCGGCCCTGACGGGGAGCCCGCGGGGAACCCAATCGGGGCGCAAGTCTCGAACGGACCCCGGAGGGATAAAGGCCGGAACCCCCGGTTCGGGCTTGATCGTCCCTCGAAACTTCCCGGAGCCAGTGCTCCGCCGCAAGGTGAAGCGCCGGCAAAGGGACAGTGGGGGCTGGCGGCAACGTCAGCCCCCATTACTGTTTCTGGGGCAAAGGCGTGTTCGCCTCCGCTCCACCGATCACAAGCCGCCGGGGGTGGCCCGATCGGCAAGGAACCCGAATCGGCCCGGGAATCGCGGCTCGCGACGCTTGATCTCGAACCTGTTCTCGGCCGATACCCGTTGCGGGGGAGGATCGATTCATGTTTTCCAGGAGCAAGCCGGATAACGTGCCGAAGCCGCTCAAGGCGGGTCCGACGGGCCTGTCCTTCATCGGCCCGGAAGTGGTCGTCAGTGGTGACGTCAGCACCAGCACCCAGCTTCATGTCGAGGGGCGGATCGACGGCCATGTCCGGTGCGCCCAGCTTTGCCAGGGCAAGAGCGGAATCGTCGCCGGCAACATCGATGCCGAGGAAGCGCGGATCGCCGGACTGGTCGAAGGCACGGTCTTCGCCGGCAGCCTGACGCTGGAATCCACCGCCCGGATCAAGGGCGACATCACCTACCAGACGATCATCGTCGCCGCCGGCGCCCAGGTCGACGGGCGGCTGGCCCGGCGGGATTCCCTGTCGCCCTCGGAGGAGCCTGCGCCCCTGCTGACGGCGACCCCGCTCGTCGAGGCGAAGTCCCGCGAAGCCGAGGCCGTCGAGCCCGAGGACATCTTCACCTTGACGCCGCCGCGGCAGGCGGCCGCGGGCTGACGCTTTTACCAATGAAGGCGCCGTGGAGATGAGCCGGCACGTCGCCGAGATCGGCTGGCAATCGGACGGCGAGTTCGTCTCGGGCCGTTACAGTCGCCGGCACGAATGGCGGTTCGACGGCGGCCTCGTCGTCGCCGGCTCCGCCTCGCCGCATGTTGTTCCGGAGCCGATGTCCGATGCCGCTGCGGTCGATCCGGAAGAGGCCCTGGTCGCTTCCGTTTCCGCCTGCCACATGCTCTGGTTCCTGTCGCTCGCGCAGGCGGCCGGCTTCGACATAGATTCCTATACGGACAAGGCGGAAGGGGAGATGGGCCGGATCGGGCCTGGCCGGTGGGCGATCACCCGGATCGTGCTTCGGCCGGCGATTCTTTTCATCGGGCGGCAGCCGGATTCAGCGGAGCTCGACCGGCTCCATCATGAGGCGCACGAACGTTGCTTCATCGCCAATTCGCTGACCAGCGAGATCGTCGTCGAGCCTTCGGCCTGAGCCATCGCCCGGGCCGCGAACGTCAGAGGCCCCACCAGGGCAGATTGGCGTAATAGCCGGCGACTTCCTCATAATCCTTCGCCTGGGGACGGTCGGCGTCGTCGAGTCGAAGTGTCGGCGCTTCGGTCAGTTGCTCGCGCGTGAGGTCGATGACGTAGGCGTCGAGATTGACGTCGTAGCTGAGCCGATCCCACGGCACTGGATGGACATGCTCGCCGACTCCGAACACGCCGCCGAAGGACAACAAAGCGTACGCGACCTTGCCCGTCGCTTTCTCGATCATGACGTTGTGGATCGTTCCAAGCCTCTGGTCGGAGCGGTTGTAGACGGGTGTGCCTTCCACCCGGCGGGAGGAAATCAGTTCGTGGCGATAATCGAGCGGCGGTTCGTAATCGGGCGCCGGCCGAGCAGGTTGAGACATGGTCTGTCTCCTTTCTTGCCCCCCACGTCTCCCGATAGCACAAATCGGCGGCAAAGGCACGAAAAGTCGGGGAAAATGAGCTGCCTTGCTCGGCTACAGTCAGCGCCGCCGTCGGCACGGATCGGATCAGAGCCGGCCTCGGCAGGTATCGGGCCCGTCCTCGCGAGATCAGGCGCCGGCCTCGGCGAGAAAGCGGGCGTCGGCGCCGTCCCAAAGCATCCTGATCCCCTTGGGCAAGGCGGTTCGGACCTTGGCGATCTGGCCGTCCGACAGATGGCGCTCCAGGACTGCGAAGACGGCGGCGATCGCGTCGGCCGGATCGACTTCGCGGGCGTCGCTGAGCCATTCGGCGACTTCCTCGGTGAATTCTTCGGGGGTCCGGCAGTCGATCGGAATCCGGCTCGGCTCGAACTGGTCGTAATAGACTCCTCGGACCAGGAGCGGGAGCTGGGCGCCGAGATGGGCGCTCAGCTCCAGCGGCAGCCGGTCCCGCAACTTGTGGAGGACGACCGAAAGCGCCTTCCACGCGAGCTGCCGGTCGGGGCCGAGCCGGTCCATGATCTCGTTCAGCCAGATGTTGGTTGTCTGGAGCGTCTTGTCGAAGACTTCGAGTCCGTTGGCGCTCATGGGAGGACCTCCTCTTCACGCTTAGTCTCGGTGATTCGCCAACGGTCTCGCGCGGCGCCTGTTCCGCTTCGGTTGGCAGACGGTGGTTCCGCCGGGACGTGAACGGAGCCGACTTTTGCTCGGTCCGCCGGCCGGTCACGGCCGCGTCTGACGATCGGAACCTCAGCGATTCCCGCCGGTTATCCGGGCAGGCAATGAAGGAGCTTCAGACATGGCCGCAAGCAAGCGCGAGCTGATCGATACCGGAACCGACAAGAGATATGTCCGCCGCGACAGCAATGGCCGGTTCAAGGAATCCGACGATGTCGGCCGGTCCCTGGCCGCCGATCGTCGCCAGAAGGCGAAGACCGAGACCAAATCGGGCCAGGGCGACCGTGGCGACCGCCGCAGCTAGCGGCCTGCATGTTCCGTCATTGCGACCCTGCGAGGCGGGGTCTGCAATGACGGAGCTGGGTTGATCGCGAACTCCTTGAACCCCGGGTAAGCCGCGAGAATGAATTAGGAAATCGGTAGTCTTGTCCCCTTAGGGCTGCCGCGATGAGTGCTAAATTCCTTATCCAGGCCGATCGTGAGAACGGCCTCATTCGAATCGTCATGACCGGTTTCTTCACCCGCGCGGAGCTCGATCGCTTCATCGCGGCGCGGGCGAAGGCGCATGCTCAGCTCGGGCTTCCCGCCAACGCCCATTCGACCCTGAACGACGTGAGGCGGATGAAAATCCAGTCGCCCGAGATGGTCGAGGCGTTCCGCGAACTGCTGGCGGCGCCGGATTATCGCTCGCGGCGGCTTGCCTTCGTCGCCAGCCCGACCCTGGCCCGATCGCAACTGATGCGGGCCTGCACCGGGCGCGACGTCCGCTTCTTCGAGGATGTCGAAGTGGCCGAAGCCTGGCTGCTCGAGGGCGCGGAAGGGGCGGCGTCGAAGCAGGCCGCCTGACCGGCACGGCGCCCTGTTCAGACCGGGCGCGCACCCCGCGGACTTGACTTCCGGACCGCTTTCCGCTTTTGGGGCCGGCGACGCGGCGGGGCACGGCTCCGCCGTTTGCTTTGGGGTCTGGGCGGTCCCCCTTTTGATCGCCTGGCCCGAAGTACCAGCAGGCCGGAACGGAGCAAGGCTCCAGTCCGCCGGCTAGACGGCTTCGGGACGAACGAAGGAAGAAGACATGCGTCACCGCGTCGGCGGCCGTAAGCTCGGCCGCACCTCCAGCCACCGTCAGGCCCTGTTCCGCAACATGGCGGCCGCTTTGATCAAGCACGAGCAGATCACGACCACGCTTCCCAAGGCGAAGGAGCTTCGGCCCTATGTCGAGAAGCTGATCACCTTGGCCAAGAAAGGCGGCCTTTCGAACCGCCGTCTCGCTTATGCCCGCTTGCTCGACGACGTTCAGCTGCAGAAGCTGTTCGACGTCCTCGCGCCCCGCTACGCGGACCGCGCCGGCGGCTATACCCGGGTGGTCAAGGCCGGCATCCGCGCTTCGGACGCCGCACCGATGGGCATCATCGAGCTGGTCGATCGCGATTTCGCCGCCAAGGGTCAGGACAGCGGTCCGGTCCAGGGCGAGGAAGCCTTCGAGGCCGAAGCCGCCTGAATTGGCGCTCGTCGCGAACATGAAAGGGCCTCCCTCGGGAGGCCCTTTTCTTTTGTCCAGTCTGGCCGACGCCCCGTTCGGGCCTCAGAACCAGCGGCGCTTTTCCGGTTTCATGCGCGGTGCGGCCACCATCGAGATCGGCACGATCAGTGCCGCGATGGTGAGGAACGCGCCGATCGTCACCATTGTCCACCGAAGCCATGCGATCGGGATCTGCCAGGCGCCGAACGTCAGCGCGGCGAACAGGACGACCAGGGCCACCGCTTTGGCGAACTCGGCCGGTGTGGTCGGCAGGAGCGGGATGTCGCGGCCGAGCCGAT
>DASTDX010000068.1:0-14795 GCA_035710145.1 Allosphingosinicella sp. | reverse complement strand
CCGTCCCGGCTGGTATGGGCCAAGGACGAGGCGGCTCGCGCGGCCGCGACATCGGCCATCGCGCAGGCGGCGCCCACTTTGTTCGCCCTGACCATTCCGACGATGAACGAGGGACAGGATGACCCACTCGCCGTGTTCCGGGCGGGCTTTGCCCTGACCTACGGCGCCGAACTTCGGGCCGAGCGCGCGCAGCGGTCGGATTCGATCGTCGACTCCGATCCGGACCGCTACCGCCGCTTCGGAGACGCCCTACTCGCGCCCGTGGTCGCTTCCCGAGGCGACCGTCCGGCCGCGCTTCGCCGCTGGCGCAAGCGGCAGCGTAAGGGCAAAATGCTGACCCTGATCCGGCTGATGAAGGCTTCGGCGACCTTCGCCGGCGGCGCCGATTACCTTGTCTGGAAAATCAACCGCCATGCCGGCACCGACATTGCACTGACGCCTTGGCAGAGGCGCTGGCCCCTGATGGCGGCGGTTACTCTGCTGCCTCGTCTGTTGAAGCGAGGCGCAATTCGCTGACCTTGTGAGCAAGCGCCTGCTCGACGGCACTGGCGAGCGCGTTGACGGTGAAGGGCTTGCGGAGCAGATCGTGCCCGATCAGGTCATGCGCTTCTTCGGCCTCACCGACATAACCGGTGACGAACAAGAGGTGCTTTTCCGGGAAGCGCCTGGCCACGATCTGGGCAAGTTCGATCCCGGTCATCTCCGGCATCATCACGTCGGTGACGATCAGCCGGATGCCCGGCTCGCGGCCGAGCAACTCGAGCGCCTCGCGTCCGCTCGCGCACGCAACCGGGCGGTACCCCAATTCCTCCAGCGCAGCGACCGTCGACCGGCTGACCCGGGGGTCGTCCTCGACCACCAGGATCGAAGTGCCTTCGTGACGCTCCGCTGGACCGACATCGCCCGCCGTGAGGGGCGGCCGCTCCGCCGCACGCTCCGCGGCGCTCGCCGAGCGCGGCAAATAGATGCAGACCCGAGTCCCGCTCCCGACCTCGGAATCGATCGTCACCGTGCCGCCGGATTGCTGGGCAAAGCCGAAGATCTGACTCAGGCCAAGCCCGGTACCCTTGCCGACTTCCTTGGTGGTGAAGAACGGCTCGAACACGCGCTGGAGATGTTCGGGGGCGATCCCGGCGCCGGTATCGCTGACCGCGATCCGGACAAAGTCGCCAGCGTCCAGCTGCTCGACCTCGCCTTCCGCCACGGGGACGTTGTCGATTTCGATCCGAAGCTCACCGCTCCCGTCCATCGCATCGCGCGCGTTGACGGCAAGGTTGAGGACGGCATTTTCCAGCTGGGTCCGATCGGCCCAGATGTGCCAGGGATCGTCGGCGAAACGGGTGCGAACGGCGATCCGCTCACCGATCGAGCGATCGATCAGCTCGAGCATGTTCTGAATCAGTTCGGACGGCGCCACGGCCTCCGGCAGAAACGGTTCGGCACGGGCGAAGGTGAGAAGCCGCCGGGTCAGAGCGGCAGCCCTGGTCGCACCCTCCATGGCGCTATCGAGATGAAACTCCACTTCCCGCTTCGAACTGTGGAGCTTACGCCGGGCGAGATCCAGGCCGCCGACGACCACTGCGAGCATATTGTTGAAATCGTGTGCGATGCCGCCCGTCAGGCGACCGACGGCCTCCATCTTCTGAACCTGGCGGAGCTGTGCCTCGGCGGCCGCCCGTTCAGCCGCTTCCGCCTTGAGCGCTTCATTCGCCTGGGAAAGCTCGCGGGTCCGGTCGCGAACCGCCTGATCGAGCTGCATCGCGCGCCAGCCTTCGCTGTCCGCTTCCCGCCGCGCCCTCAGCCCCTCGTTGAAGGACCGCCAGGCCAGATAAGCGAGCCCGACAGCGCCAAGACACACCAGGATGGCGAGCAGGCCCAGCCAATCGGTGTAAGCGTCAGCGCGGGCAACGAGACCCCTCGTCTCTTCCATTCGCCGGTTCAAATTGATGCGCTCGGATCGTGCGATATCCTCGAGCACCGAGCGCAAGGCCGGCAAAGTGTCCGAAGAGGCAACCGCGTTGAGGATGCCGAGTCCTCCCAGCCCTTCGCCGCGTTGCGCCGCCGTCGCCGCCGGTGCCAGCTCGGCGCCACGCTGCCGATAGAGTTCCAGCAGACGGTCCGCACGCCGGCGCTGGGGCGGATCGTTGCGCACCAGCCGCTGCATCTGCCCGATCTGGGCCGCTGCAAAGCGCCATTCATTGTAATAAGCGGTGCCGGTCCGGTCGTCTTCGTCGAGCACGTAGCGCCCGAGGGCGGCCTCCGAGCGGGCGATCGTCGCGTCGATGGTCCGGGTGAGAACCATCACTTCATACGTGCGCCTTTCCCAGCCGAGTGCCTCGTCGCGGGCACGGTTCGACAGGGTGATCATGACGATGAGGCCGATCAAGGCGAGCGTCGACAGAAGGGCCGCCGCGCTGATCCCCAAGGCCCGCCAGGACGCGCGGCCGACCTCTTCGCCTCCCGCGCCGTTAACCTCCTCCGCCATGACGCCAGATTAGGCGATGGCGAAAGGGATGGAAAGGCAGGGAAGCGCCGGCGGCCAGCCGTCAGTCGCGCCGTCCCCGCATTTAGTCGCGCCTATGCGGCAGCCTGGCCGATTACGCCGGTGGCGCGGCCGGCGCGCCGAAACATTTCCAGGATCTGTCCGACCTCGGCTTCGCTGTGCTCGGCGCACAACGAGCAACGCAGGAGAGTCATGTTCGCGGGCGTCGCGGGCGGACGGGCGAGATTGACGTAGAGACCCTCCGCGAGGAGGGCTTCCCACATGGCGGCCCCCTTTTCGAGGTCCGGCATGATCACGGCGATGATCGCCGACTGCGGCGAGTCCGTGCCGAGCTGAAAGCCCATTTCCCGCAGCCCCTGATGAAGCCGCTTGCTGTTTTCCCACAGATGAGCGCGCTTGACCTCGCCGTGCCTGAGCTTTGCGATCGACGTCGCGGCAGTGGCGACAACGCTCGGCGGAAGCGACGCGGTGAAGACGTAGGGTCGGCAGACCAGCCGCAAGATCTCGAACTTGGGATGGTTGGAGACGCAGAATCCGCCGACGGTGCCGACGCTCTTGGAAAAGGTGCCGATCACGAAATCGACCTGATCGAGGATCCCCTGTTCCTCCGCGACCCCGCGGCCGTTCGGACCGATGAACCCCATCGAATGGGCTTCGTCAACGAGTACCATCGCTCCCGCCGCCTTGGCGACCTTTACCATCTCCTTCAGCGGAGCGACGTCGCCGAGCATCGAATAGACGCCTTCCAGAACGACCAGCTTGCCGGCGTCGGCGGGAATCCGCGCAAGCCTTTTTTCGAGCGCGCCGACGTCGTTGTGACGGAACGGGACGATTTCGGCATCACCCAGCTTGCAGCCGTCGTAGATGGAGGCGTGGCTGTCGATGTCGAGGACGACATAGTCGCCCTTGCCGGCGATCGTGGAGATGATCCCGAGATTGGCCTGGTAGCCGGTCGAAAAGACCATGGCGTGGTCCATGGCGTAAAAGTCCTTCAGCGCCTGTTCGACCGCCTTGTGGCCGACATAGGTGCCGTTGAGGACCCGGCTGCCGGTGGTTCCCGCCCCGAATTCATCGAGCGCCTTCTTGCCGGCCTCGATGACGTCCCGATCGAACGTCATTCCCATGTAATTGTAGGTACCGAGGAGGATCGTCTCCCGGCCGTTGCAGATCGCCCGGGTCGGCGACAGGACCTTTTCCATGACCAGCCCGAAAGGGTCCTTGAGCCCGGTGTCGAGCAAAGCCTGGCGCTGCGCAATGAGGGGATCGAACTTCGAGAAGAGATCGGGCCCGGAAGGCGCCAGCGCCCGGTCGTCGGCGGGGTTCATCGCCGTGTCCACGCCCTCGGTCATCAGCCCGGAGTCTTCAGTCTGGCGACGGCGTCGACGAGCTGTCCGACCGTTTCGATCTCGGCCTGCATGTTCATCGTGATCAGGATGTCGAATTCGTCCTCCACATTGGCGACGAAATCCATGACGACGAGGCTGTCCCATTCGAGATCACCGGCGAAAGTGGTGGTCTCACCGAGCGCCACGCCTTTCTTGTTGAACGGTTCGATGAGCGCGGCGACGCGCGCGAAGGTCTGTTCCCGATCGGTCATTTGGCGCCTTTAGGGTCTCGGTCCAATACCCGCAATGGTGCCCTCCATTTCTGCGGCTCCGGCCCGCCGGTCACGACCGTGCCCGACTGCCCAGGAATTGGGGCCGAAACGGGGCGAGCGCTTGGCAAGCGGGGCAGGCGCATAATAAGAAGAGGACGGAGGTACGGGGGCATGGCGGAGATCGAGGGCGACGGCGAGACCTGCTACCCGCCGAATGCCATCCACATGATGCGAACCACCCAGCTCGCCCACATGCAGCTGTCGGCGATGGCCGATCACAAGGCCAGCATCCTGATGGGCGCGACGTTCGTCATCTTTACGATCACCATCGGCCAGGCACGCGGCAGCGCGGCGCCACTACCGCTCCTCATTCTCGGCGCCGCCGCCTTCTTCTCGGCAATCTTCGCGGTTCTGGCGATCCTTCCACTCACCCGTCAGCGCCGTCCGACCGGACCGCTCAACGTCCTGTTCTTCGGCTCCTTCACCCAGCTCAGCGAGGAGGAGTTTACCAACCAGATCGTGTCCAAACTCCAGAGCGACGATTCGATCTACCGGACCATGGCCCACGACATCTACCAGAACGGCATGGTGCTCCAGAACAAGAAGTATCGCCTGCTCGGTTATGCCTACCGGATCTTCCTGGTCGGGCTGGTCGCGAGCTGCGTCGCTTTCGTCGTCCAGTATTTCATCATTTGAGCCAGCCTTGCTCGAGATACCATGAGGCGGTCTGCTTGAGGCCGGTCGGGGTCCGGATCTGCGGTTGCCAGATCGCCGCCGGAGGCCGCAGGCGCGCCGTCACCACCCAGTCGGGATGGCAGAAATAGCGAACCCGGTCGGCGGTGAGCTTCGCCTTGTCGCGCCGAACCATCTTCTCGATCCTGGAGGCGCCCTGCATGACAATCTTCGGCATCGCCACGGTCGCCGCGCGCTTGCCGAAGATGCGCCCGAGCGTGCGCGCGAAATGGCGGTGGTCCCATCCATTCTCGACGCCGTCATCGGGCTCATAGGTCTCGGAGATGCTGTCCGGCTGATCCACCAGAGCGAGGATCAGGCGGGAAAGGTCCTCGACGTGGACGATCGAAAAACGGCCCTTCGGCGGCAAGGCGACGAAGCCGCGGCGAGCCATCTTGAACAATTCGAAGGTCTCGCGGTCGCCCGGGCCGTAGACGGCGGGTGGCCGCACGATCGTCCATTCGAGCCCCGAAGCCGCGACGATCTTTTCCGACCTCGCCTTCGACCAGCCGTAATCGGACAGCTTCGGCTCGCGGGCCGCCAGCGACGAGATGTGGATGAACCTTTTCACGCCCGTCCGCCGAGCTGCATCGATCATCGCCGCGGTGCCGGCGACATTGACCGCCTCGAAGCCGGCCCGATCGGGAGCGTTGATCAGCCCGGCCACATGGACGACGGCGTCGGCACCGGAGCAGAGCTTGAAAAGGCTCTCCTTTCGGTCGAGGGCGCCCTCCACCCATTCAATCCCCGTTTCCGGCGGTCGCCAGCCGCGGGTGAGCGCCCGAACCTTGTACCCCTGCTCGCGAGCCACCCGGATCAGGTGGGACCCGACGAAGCCCGTGCCGCCGGTCACCGCCAGGGTCTGATGGCGATCGCGGCTCATAGTGGCGACCAGTCGCCCTCCCCCTCCGACTCTGCCTCTTCAGTGGCGAGGCCGCCGAGCCGCTGGAGGATCGCGTCCAGGACCTTTTCGACGCCTGCACCGGTCGCCCCGGAGACCGGGATCACGGGGGCGCCCGATTCCGCCTCCAGTTCGGTAGCAAGAGCCGAGGCAAGCTCGGCATCGATCGTGTCGACCTTGTTGAGGGCGATCACCTCGGGCTTGTCGCCGAGGCCGGCACCATAGACCTCGAGTTCGTCACGCACAGTCCGGTAAGCCGAGGCGACATCCTCGACGTTGGCGTCGACGAGATGGACCAGAACCTTGGTGCGCTCGACATGGCCAAGGAAGCGGTCGCCGATACCGGCGCCCTCGGCCGCGCCCTCGATCAGCCCAGGGATGTCCGCGAGGACGAAATCCACCCCCTTGTGGCGGACGACTCCAAGCTTGGGGTGGAGGGTCGTGAACGGGTAATCACCGACCTTCGCCTTGGCGTTGGAGACGGCATTGAGGAAGGTCGACTTGCCGGCGTTGGGAAGGCCCACCAGGCCGGCATCGGCGATCAGCTTCAGCCTCAGCCAGACATACATTTCCTCGCCCGGCCAGCCGGTCCCGTGCTGACGCGGCGCGCGATTGGTGGAGGTCTTGTAACTGGCGTTGCCGCGGCCGCCGTCCCCGCCCTTCAGCAGGGTGACCCGCTGTCCGACTTCGGTCATGTCGATGAGGACGTTTTCCTTGTCCTCCGAAAGGACCTGAGTGCCGACCGGTACCCTGACGACAAGATCCTCGCCGCCGGCGCCGGTCTGGTTGCGGCCGGCGCCGCCTTTGCCCCGCGGCGCCCGGAAATGCTGGGTGTAACGGAAATCGATCAGGGTGTTGAGGCCCTCGACGGCCTCGAAGATGATGTCGCCGCCTTTGCCGCCGTCACCGCCGTCCGGACCACCATATTCGATGAACTTCTCACGGCGGAAGCTCACCGCGCCGGGGCCACCGGCGCCGGAGCGGATGAAGATCTTGGCCTGGTCGAGGAAATGCATGGGCGCGATCTAGGGCTTGTGATGATGACCGACAATGGGCGCGAGTGCCCATATCCTTCAGCGCTTCTCCCGCGGGTGATCACTGATCGCCGTGGTTACGCTTTCATTTCCTGGCTCGGCACCTGAGTCGCGATCAGCTGACGGCGAGCGAGCTCGCGGGCCTTGTCGCGCGGCAACCCCAGAGCCTTGGCCATCGGCGCGCCGAGAAGCGAATCCCCGATTGCGGCCAATACGAGCCACAAGGTGGTTTCGTGAACCGGCCGATCCTCATGGCCTTCGCCCAGCTGATCCACCAGTTGATGGATGGAATCGAGGATCGGGTTGAGTGCGTCGCGATTGCCCGAAAGGATCATCCACGCCGCAAGCGCCCCGGCCCCTTCTTTTCCGAACGCGTCGAAGGTGCGGTCGACGACCGCGATCGGATCGACTTCCCCGGCCCGGCTTTTCTGGACCGCGTCGGCAATGCCGGCGCAGACCCGGTTGCTGATCAGGGCGGCAAGCGCCGATTGCAGCCCCGCCGCCGAGCCGAAATGGTGGAGCAGATTGGCGTGGGTCTTGCCGATCTGAGCGGCCACGGCCTTCAGGGTCACAGCCTGCGGCCCGCTCTCGATCAAGAGCCGGCGCGCGGCTTCCAGTGCCGCCGACCGGCTTTCCTGGGGCGTGAGACGTTCGCGAGTTATTGACATATATGTCAGTACGCCTTACCGGCCGTGAAAAGCTGGAGATACACGCATGGCGCGCGCCGTCACACCCTCTGACTTGACGATCACCCCGCGCGATCGCCGGTTCGGCCGCGGCACCAGGCAGGCGCGCTGGTGGATGGCCGGCGACCCGGTCGCCACCGCCTTCTACAACGCCTTGTCGGCGACCTTCCCGAAGGGCGAGGCGTTTTTCGTCGAAAGCGTTCGCAAGTTTCGCGACGGGGCCCCGCCGAAGCTAGAGGCCGAGATCAAGGCATTCGTCACCCAGGAAGTGATGCACAGCCGGGAGCACGTCCAGTTCAATAAACGGGCGCTGGAGGCAGGCTATGACCTGGAGCCGCTCGAGGCGCAGGTCGAACGACGGCTCGGGGTCACCCGATCGAAACACCCGATCGTGAGCCTCGCCGCGACCATGTGCCTGGAGCATTTCACGGCGATCCTCGCCCACGAATTGCTGAAGGATCCCCGCCATCTCGAGCGCGCCGACCGCGAAAGCGCCGATCTGTGGCGCTGGCACGCCATCGAAGAGATCGAACACAAGGGTGTCGCCTACGACACCTGGCTTCACGCCACCAGCGCCTGGCCGCGCCGCAAGAGGTGGAAGGTGAAGGCGAAGGTCATGTTGTTCGTCACCCGCAACTTCATCATCGACCGGACCCGCGGAACCCTCGAACTGCTTCGCCAGGACGGAATCGACGGCCCCGGCGCGTGGGCGCGCATGTTCTGGTTCGCCTGGGTCCGCCCCGGGATGCTTCGCCGGATCTTCGGCGCCTGGCTCTCTTTCTTCCTGCCCGGCTTCCACCCCTGGAAGCATGACGATCGCGCCCTCATCGCCTCGGCAGAAAACCGCCTCGGCTCCGAGGCAATCGCCTGAATTCCTCCCCACGTCTGCGGTGGGGAGGATCGATCAGGCCGCCATCGCACGGGCCGGGTCTGCAATAATGTCCTCGCCGGCCTGAAGGTCCAGTTCGAACAGCCTGCAGGGAGTCTCCGCGGACCGACCCTTGCTGTAACGCAAGGCCGTGCCCGTCGGGCGAAAACCGAGCTTCTTCAGCACCCGGCCCGAGGCCGGATTGTCGATGAAGTGGCCGGCGTTCAGGCGGCGAAGCCTGAGGCCGCGCCGGGCGATGTCGATCACCGCCCTGCCCGCCTCGGTCGCGAAGCCCTGGCCCCAGAAGGGCCGGGCGATCCAGTAGCCGAATTCGTGGCCGTCCGTCGGGGTCCGGCCGAAGCCGATGCAGCCGATCAGTCTCGGTGCCGCCTCGGTCCGCAGGGTGATCAGCCAGCGCGCGTCGAGCGGGCCGTTGGGCTCGCGCTCGAGAAATGCCTCGGCGTCGGCAAAACTGTAGGGCCACGGCGCGTTGGCGAGATTGCAGACGATCCGCTCGTCGCAGATCGCCTGGAAGAGCGCAGGTGCGTCCTCTTTCCAGCCGGGCCGAAGCAACAGTCTTTCCGTTCGCGCGAACATGACCTTTCCCCTTCCACGTCCGCCACCGGCCTTGCTCCAATCGAGCGTCGGTCCGGCGACAATTTCGTGAGGGAGAAATGAAAAAGGAGAGGACCGGCGGCCCTCTCCCTCAATTGGTTCTCTACCGAGATCCTTGGGCCGCCCTTCCCGGGTCAGCCCTTTCTCGGCTGACCTTATTCCGCTGCTGCTTCAATCTGTCCCATGTCGACATGGACAAACTTGCGGCCGAGCTTCCCGTCGCGGAACGCAACTCGGCCGTCGGTAAGCGCAAAGAGGGTATGGTCCTTGCCCATGCCGACGCCGGAGCCCGGATAATATTTGGTGCCGCGCTGACGCACGATGATGTTGCCCGGGACGACCGCTTCGCCACCGAACTTCTTGACGCCGAGGCGCTTGCTCTGAGAGTCGCGGCCGTTACGGGACGAGCCGCCTGCTTTCTTATGTGCCATGACGAAATTCTACCTTCGAATCCTTAAGCGTTCTTATCAGCGGCCGGCTTCTTTGTCGAAGCCTTCTTCTTCGGCGCCGGCGAGTCCACCTGCTTGCTTGCGGTCGGTTCAGACTTGACGGGCTTTTCGGCCTTGGCCTCCGTCTTTGCTGTTTCCTTCTTCGCCTTCTTCGATGCCGGGGTGTCCGTCATCGGGCTTTCGGCGCCTTCGATCTTGGCAGGAGCCTGCGGCTTGGGCTTGGCGTCGGCCTTGGCGGCGGCAGGCGCCGGAGCGGCCTCCGCTTTCTTCGCAGGGGCCTTCTTCTCGGCCTTCTGGTCGCCGATCGCGGTGATCCGGAGGATCGTGTGCTGCTGGCGGTGGCCGCGCTTGCGCCGGTAATTGTGCCGACGGCGCTTCTTGAAGACGGTGACCTTGTCGGCCTTCGCCTGGGCGATGATCTCGGCCGAGACGGTGAGCCCGTCGGTCGACTTGAGGTCGCCGCCGTCGCCCGCGAGGAGGACGTCGTCCAGGGTCACCTTGTCGCCGGCCTCTCCGGCCAGCTTCTCGACGACGATCTTGTCTCCAGCGGCAACGCGATACTGCTTGCCGCCCGTGCGCACGATAGCGAACATGGCTCTGTCCAAACCTTCCAAATACGTGACCGCGCGGGATGGCGCGAGGCCGGGCCCCACGCGGAAGGCCGGCTGCTACATAGGCGCGGCCTTTGTGTCAACCAAGGGCGCGGCAAATTCGGGGCCGGACGGCGCCTTAATGCCGCCGTTCGCGGCGGAGCCGATAACGGCCGTCGGCAAAGCCTTCGAAGATACCGGGAATAGCCGGATGGTCGATCGGCTCGCCCTCGGCATCGGGCAGCAGATTTTGCTGGCTGACATAAGCGATGTACGAGGATTCCGAATTCTCCGCGAGGAGATGGTAGAAAGGCTGGTCCTTCGGCGGACGGATATCCTCGGGGATGGCCTGGTACCATTCCTCGCTGTTGGCGAAGACCGGATCGATGTCGAAAATCACGCCGCGGAAATCGAACAGACGGTGCCGCACCAGCTCGCCGACCGAGAACAAGGCATGGGCGACCGGCGGCGCCTTTGGAGAGCGGCCGTCGGTGGCGGCGATGTTGCGGCTCCGGTTCATGCCTCTTATGTAGGCGCCCCCGCGCAAGGCGACAAGCGAGAGGGGTTCCGCCCGGCCGATATCCGGCTTGGCAAGCATCCGACCCTGAGCTAGAGCGCGCGGCTCAGTCGACCGGCCTCCGAACCTGGGGGCCTGCCATGCAGCGGAGAGGTGCCGGAGTGGTCGATCGGGGCGGTCTCGAAAACCGTTGAGCCCGCAAGGGTTCCGAGGGTTCGAATCCCTCCCTCTCCGCCATGGCCTCATTCGCCAGCCCCTGTCACGCGAGTTTCCGACGAAGCACGGCCGCCACGCTGCATCGCCTGCCGTGCGCACGCCTGGAAAGCCGCTTCGGGAGTCCGCGGAGGCTACGCTGAAGCTTGCGGCCCCTTGCGGCGTTTACTTGTCATGGATGTTCGATCCTTCATCTTCCTTCCGCTGATCGCCGCCTGTGCGACCGGACCGTCGGTCGGGGTGCCGGTCACGGGCGAGTGGGGCGGGAGGCATGTAGGCCTGAGCCTCACCTCCAGCGGCGGCACACTGGAATATGATTGCGCCTCGGGGACGATCACCGGCCCGTTGATCCCAACCAGCTCCGGGTCATTCGCGGCCGAGGGAGTACACGCGCCAGCAGCGGGCGGTCCGGAAATCGAAGGACAAGTTCTGCCTCGTCACGCGGTGCGGTACACAGGCCGCATCCGTGGCGGGACGATGAACCTCGTCGGCCGTCTGGATAATGGCGTCATTCTTGGCCCCTTCGAGCTCCGCCGCGATGCGGAACCCATCATCTTTCGTTGTCTTTAAGACGCTCGACGAGCGAGGATCTCACGCCGGGGCGCGCAGCCGCCAGCCGTGACCTCGCACGTTCGCGATCAGGTCCCTGCCCTCCGGAAACGTCCGCAGCTTGGAGCGGATTCGGGAGATGTAGACGTCGACCACGTTGGAGTCGGCGGCGGCCCCACAACCGGGCAAGGCAGCGATAAGATCGTTGCGCGGGACGGCGTCGCCCACGCGCGCAGCGAGCGCGACGAGGATCCGATATTCGGGGACGTTGAACTGGACCTTGAGGCCGTGCAGCGCGGCGCTCTTGTCGAGTGGGTCGAGCGTGAGCGCACCGATCCGCAGCGGCTCACGCGCCTTGTCGTTCCCGCCCGGCGAGACCCCTTTGGGGTGTTCGCCCCGCCAGCGGCGGAGCGCAGCGCGAAGCCTGGCGAGCAGCTCGCCGGGCAGAAACGGCTTGGGAACGAAATCATCGGCGCCGAGATCGAGGGCCTCGATCCGGTCGCGCTCGGCTGGCCGCCCGGAAACCACCAGGATCGGCAAATCGGACAGGTTCCTTATCCGGCACAGCAATTCCCGGCCGTCGCAATCGGGCAAGCCCAGATCGAGCAGGACGGCGTCGACGCCACCAGCGCGCATCGCTTCGAGCGCCTGCCCGCCGCTCGTCGCGACCACGGGCTCGAAGCCCCCGTGCGCCAAGGTGGCCTTGAGGACCGCAAGCAAGGCGGCGTCGTCCTCCACGAGCAACACGCGGCCCATGCTTTCAATCTGGCCGTTCTCGTGCGTTTCCATCGATCCGGCAGTGCCCTCAACAGCCACCATTCGCCTGCCAATGCTGGCGCATCGGCGGCATAGGCAACGATCCCCCGCAAAAAAAGAACATTTCGCCGCGCGCCCGCCGCGCCGCCGAAACGATCCTGGAACAGGCTCGTCTTGCGCACACCGGCGCTCATGCCGAAAAACCAATATTACCAGATGTTTAGTATCTAAATGACAGGTTAAACCAGACCGGACGTTGGGGAACTTCGTCGCGGCCGCCGGATGCGGCGGTCGGGAGTGACGGAGTTTGCGTTAGTTCGCCGCGCCGGCCTTTCAGGAGGGAATTGCCGATGTGCTGGATTTGTGATTCGGAAACCAAAAGGATCGTGGCGGAAGGTTATGTCGGGAGGCTCCTCGTCGAGGGCAGCCATTATCCGGCCAAGTACACGACGGCGATGGACCCCGACGGCGTCGGCGGCGACCTGAAGCTGACCTCGTCCAACGTCCTCATCCTCACCCCAGACGACGTTCCCGACGACATCACCACCACCCGAACCGTCACCGTCGACGGTGAACACATCGTCTCGACGATCAACACGATCGGCGATCAGGACTTCTTCCGGGTCGAGCTGGAAGCCGGGCACGTCTACGACATCGCCCAGTATCTGGTCACCGGCGGCCCGAGCGGCGTGCCGCTCAACGACGCCTATATCGAGCTTTACGACGCCTCGGGGAACCTGATCGTTTCCGCCGACGGCGGCGGCCCCAACACGCCGTCGGGCCTCGACGCCTTGCTCACCTTCATCCCGGAGACGAGCGGAACTTATTATATCAACGCCCGCGCCTACGACACCGACTCCGTCAACGGCACCACCGGGGATGCGGTCGGCGACTATGAGCTGTTCGTGACCGACGTGACGGACCAGCCGACCTACATTCCCTATTATGACCTCAACAGCCCGCTCCACTCGATCGACTGGGGCAGCCAGGTCGACCGGACGTCGCGTAACCCCGACGGCGAGGAAGGCCCGCGGATCACCGGCAACGAATTCACCGGTGTCGGCTCGAACCCGTTCGGAATCGAGGGCAAGAACGTCATCACCGTTTATTACGCCAAGGCGGGTGACATCTTCGTCAGCGAGGATCCGACCAATCCGGGCCTCACCGAGAACATGGTCGCCAAGGGACTGGAGGCCTGGGAGAAAGCGGCGTTCGAGCTGGCTTTCGACCTTTACGAGCAGGTGGCGGACGTCGTCTTCGTCGAGGTCAGCAACCGCGCCGAAGCGGACTTCAAGATCATCACTTATAACGGAACGCCCGGCGTCGGCGCTTCGCTCCTCGGCCGGATGAGCCCGCCCAACGAGCAGAACGAGGGCCAGGCCGAATTCAATGCCGGCGACGTGCGCTGGACCGAGGAAGGGCTTCAACAGGGCGGCTTCTACTTCCCCACCCTGCTGCACGAATTCGGCCACGGCATGGGCATGGCCCACCCGCACGACAATGGCGGGCGATCGTCGATCATGCGCGGCGCTGGCGGCGGCACGGCCGGAATCGGCGGCGGCCTGGGCGATTACGGGCTGAGCCAGCAGGTCTTCACCATCATGTCCTACAATGACGGCTGGCAGACCTCCGGCTACGGAACGCCGAGTTCGGGCGGCCTCACCGGGACCGAAGCCGACCATTTCGGCTGGGTCGGAACACTGAGCCCGCTCGATATCGCCGTCATCCAGGACAAATATGGCGTCAACGAGGATTGGGCGACCGGCGACGACCTCTATGTCATCAAGGACGTGAACGCCCCCGGCACTTATTATGAATCGATCTGGGACGCCGGCGGTGTCGACGAGATCAGCTATAGCGGCGCCCGCGACGCCACCATCGATCTCCGGCCCGCCACTCTGCAGTACGAAGAGGGCGGCGGCGGTCGCGTGTCCTTCGCTTTCGGCATCCATGGCGGTTTCACCATCGCCAACGCCGTCACGATCGAAAACGCGACGTCCGGCGCCGGCAACGACACCCTGATCGGCAACGACGCTGCCAACAACCTGTCCGCAGGCGACGGCAACGACCGGATCGAGGGCAATAATGGCGCCGACGTGCTGATCGGCGGCGCCGGCACCGACCAGTTGTTCGGCGGCTCGGGCGCGGACACCTTCGTCTTCGCGGCCGGCGACAGCGCGGTCGGCGAAGCGCGTGACACGATCGGGGACTTCGAGCGCGGCGCTGACCGCATCGACCTTTCCGGCACCGGCGCGACGTCGTTCATCGGCACCGCGCGCTTCAGCGGCACCGCCGGCGAGGTCCGGTACGCCGCCTTCACCGATCGCACGATCATCGAGGTGGACGGCGACGGCGACGGCACGGCCGACCTCCAGGTGGCGATCGCCGGAGATTATGTGCTCGATTACGGCGATTTCGTGGATCTCAAGGCCGGCGCGACCGAAGGGGCCGACCTGCTCCGGGGCACCGAAGGGGCGGACAGCCTGGCGGGCCTTGGCGGTGACGACGTGCTGTTGGGCCTCGGCGGCGCCGACCGGCTCGACGGCGGATCCGGCAACGATTTGCTGAATGGCGGCGCTGGCAGCGACCGGCTCTTCGGCAGAGCCGGGGCGGACGTCTTCAAGTTCGATGCGATGGACCTGTATGGCGGCGGCCGCGACCTCATCGAGGACTTCCTCAGCGGAACCGACCGGATCGACGTCAGCGAGTTCGGGCTCCACTGGATCGGCAAGAAGCAGTTCGGTGGCAGCGAAGGCGAATTGCGCTTCACCAGGCTGCGCGATTC
>DASTDX010000067.1:0-29503 GCA_035710145.1 Allosphingosinicella sp. | reverse complement strand
GCGAAGCCGCCAAGAGGGTCGAGCCGGCCCGTTACGCGCAGACGCTCCTGACCTGGGCGCAGATCGAGGCGCGATCGCTTCCTGCCCACAGCATTGCCCCGAAGGGGAGTGCCCTGGGTCGCCGGGTCAAGGCGATCCTCGATCGCCGGATTCGCGAGCGCCCGTCGGGCTCCGCATGGACGGCCTTCGCGATCGTCCTTTGCGTCGCCATCGCTGCGCCGGTCGCGGTGATGGAACTGGTCGCGGCAGCCCGGGCCGCCCCGCCGGCGCCGGCGGCTCCGGCCGCCCCGGGCGTTGCGAGCGCTCCAGCCGCGCCAGCGGCGCCGGCCGCATCCTTGGGCATCGCCGCTTCGGCCGCCGCTGCGCATCCGCATCCGCCGGAAGCACCGCTCCCGCCGGGTGCGATCCACATCGATATTCCCGATGTCGGTGCGATCGTGGATGCCGCTTTGTCGGAGACGCTTCCGAATATTCCCGTGATCGTAGCCTCGGCCATGTCCTTTGCGCACCCGCAGGATCGGGCCTGGGGCGAACTCAGCGCCGACGAACGGCGCGAGATCCTCCAGGAAGCGCGCGAGGCGCGGGCCGAAGCGCTTCGCGAAGCCGGCCAGGCACGGTCCGAAGCGCACCGCGAAGCGGCACGCGCCCGGGCCGAGGCGCGGGTCGAAGTCGCCCAGGCGGTTCGTGAAGCCCAGCGCGCCGGCCACGAAGCCCGGACCCACGCGCGCGTGTCGATGCGCCACGGCGCTCAGGGCATGCTTCGCGGCGCCGAAGGCATGGAACGCGGCGCGGTCCGGATGGAGCAGGAAGCCGAGCGGCTCAGGACCGATCGTGCCTATCGCGAACAGCAGATCGCCCGTGCCCGCGCCCGCGGCGAGACTGTCACCCACGAGGAATTGATCGAGGCCGCCGAAGGAATGCGCGAGGGTGCCCAGGGGATGCGGGAAGGTGCCCAAAGCATGCGCGAAGCCGCCCGGGAGATGGCCGAAGGCCACTGATCCCGACGCAGCAGGGAGATGGCGGGCGCCGCGAGGCGTCCGCCATTTGCAATCGGGCCGGGTCTCGTCCGCTCGTCACCACTCCCCCAGCAATCGGAGAGCCTTCGCACATCTCGATTCCGCCGCACGAATGACTTGAGTCGTTTCGCCTCCGGCCGCATGCTCCGTCGGGAACGGCTTCGGGGGAGATAACGGATGCGCTGGATCGGATTTGCGCTGGCGGCGGTGCTGGCAGCGTCGCCTGCGGCAGCTCAGGATGCACCGGCGCTTTCGCCGCACGAGCAACAGGCCCGCCAGATCTACGAGCGGCTGATCACCTTCCGAACCGCCGAGGGCCACGGCCAGGTCCCGGCCATGGCCAATTACATCGCCGAGACTCTGCGCGCCGGTGGCGTGCCTGCCGACGACATCCTCATCCTGCCGCATCGAGAGACGGCGGCCATGCTGGTGCGGGTTCCGGGCCGCGACGCCGCCGCCCGGCCGATCCTCTTTTCCGGCCACATGGACGTGGTCGACGCCCGGCCGGAGGACTGGGAACGCAGCCCGTTCCAGCTGGTCGAGGAGAACGGCTATTTCTTCGGCCGGGGCACCGGCGACAACAAGGCCGGGATCGCCTCCATGGTGTCGACCATCCTGCGCATGCGGGCGGATTCCCACCGGCCGCGCCGGACCCTCGTCTTCGCCTTCATCGGTGACGAGGAAACGGGCATGGACACGACCCGCCTGGTCGCCGCCCACGATTGGGTCCGCAACGCCGAATATGCGCTGAATACCGACGCCGGCGGAGGCAGCCTGTCCGACACGGGACAGCCCGAAATCTACGTCGTCCAGAGCGGCGAGAAGACCTATGCCAGTTACCGGCTGACCATCCGCAATCCCGGCGGCCACAGCAGCCGGCCGCGGCCCGACAATGCCATCTACCAGCTCGCCGAGGCGCTGCTCAAGATTCGGAGCCACGAATTCCCGCTCGTGACCAACGCCCTCACCCGGCAATATTTCGACTCCGTGCAACGGATCGTGCCTTCGGAGCAGGCCGCGATCCTGAGGCGGTTCGTCGCCGATCCACAGGATGCCGAGGCCGCGTCCCTGATCCGCCGAAGCCGCTACGCGGGCATGGTGTCGACGACCTGCGTCGCCACGATGCTGAGCGCGGGCCATGCCGAAAATGCGCTTCCGCAACGGGCCGAAGCGACGGTGAACTGCCGGATTCTTCCCGGCACTTCCGTGGAGGAGGTCCGTTCGACGCTCGCCCAGGTCATGGGCGATCCCGCCGTCGCGATCGAGGTGATGGACAATCCGGTCGAGAGCCCGATCTCCGAACCGCGCGAAGACGTCATGGCGGCCATCGCCCGATCGGTCCACGCCCGCTATCCGGATCTGCCGATCACGCCCTACCAGGAATCGGGCGGCACCGACGGGCTGGTCTACCGAAATGCCGGAATCCCGACCTGGGCTTCGTCCGGAATCCTGATGAAGGATTCGGACATGTTCTTCCACGGCCTGAACGAGCGCATACCGGTCGCCGCTTTCTATGCGGCCATCGACCATATCCACGATCTCGCGGTGGATCTCGGCGGAGAATGAGGCTGGCGCGAGCCTTCACCGGCCTCCTCGCGGCGTTTCTGTTCGCCGCCTGCGCCACGATCCCGGGCGGCGCGCCTCGCTACGACACCGTCATTCGCGACGGCACTATCTACGACGGCAGCGGCGGCCCGCCTTTTCGCGGCGACGTGGCGATAAAGGGCGACCGCGTCGCCTTCGTCGGACCAAGGGCGCCAGGAACCGGCACGCGGGAAATCGACGCGGAAGGCCTCGCCGTCGCGCCCGGCTTCATCAACATGCTGAGCTGGGCGACGGAATCCCTGATCGAGGACGGCCGCGGTCAGAGCGACATCCGCCAGGGGGTGACCCTTCAGGTGTTCGGCGAAGGCTGGTCGATGGGGCCTCTGAACGAGGAGATGAAACAGCGTCTGGTCTCGCGGCAGGGGGACATCCGCTTCCCGATCAGCTGGACCAGCCTTGGCGAATATCTCGAAGCACTGGAGCGTCGAGGAGTCTCGCACAATGTGGCGAGCTTCGTCGGCGCGACCACCGTCCGAATCCACGCGCTCGGCGAAGGCGACGTCGATCCCACGCCCGCCCAGTTGACGCAGATGCGTGGGCTCGTTCGCGAGGCCATGAACGAAGGCGCGATGGGCGTTGGAAGCTCGCTCATGTATGCGCCGGCGAGCTTCGCGGAAACCGACGAGCTGGTCGCCTTGGTCAGCGAGGCCGGGCGCTGCGGCGGCATGTACGTCAGCCACATGCGCTCGGAAGGCGATGAAATCCTGCGGTCGCTGGACGAATTGATCGAGATTGCCCGCCGCTCCGGCGCGCCAGCGGAAATCTATCACCTGAAGCTGGCCGGCCGGGACAACTGGCCGCGCTACGACGAGGTGATCCGCCGGATCGAGGCAGCGCGGAGCCAGGGGCTCCGGATCACCGCCAACATGTACACCTACCCGGCCGGAGCGACCGGTCTCGACGCGGCCATGCCGCTTTGGGTGCAGGCGGGTGGCCAGGAAGCCTGGATCGAGCGGCTTCGCGACCCTGCCATCCGCGCCCGGGTGGCGGCGGAAATGCGCCGTCCCGGCGAGAACTGGGAGAATCTTTATTACGGGGCCGGGCCGGAAGGCATGCTGCTCGCCCAATTCCGCAACCCGGCCCTTCGTCAATATGTCGGCAAGACCCTGGCCGAGGTCGCGCGTCTGCGAGGGAAGAGCCCGGAAGAGACGGCCATGGACCTCGTGGTCGAGGACAATAGCCGCGTCGGCACCATCTATTTCCTGATGTCGGAGGACAATGTTCGGCGGCAGGTGCAATTGCCGTGGATGAGCTTCGGCTCCGACGCCGCGAGTCAGGCGACGGAAGGCGTGTTCCTCAATTCCAATCCGCATCCGCGCGCTTACGGCAATTTCGCCCGGCTGCTGGGCCGCTACGTGCGCGACGAAGGCGTGGTCACCCTGGCGGAGGCCGTCCGCCGGCTGACGTCGATGCCTGCGGCGAACCTTGGGATAAGCGACCGCGGCCGCCTTGACCGGGGATTTTACGCCGATCTCGCCATTTTCGATCCGGCGGCGATCGCCGATCGCGCGACCTTCGAACGACCGCACCAATATGCGGTCGGAATGCGCCATGTCTTCGTCAATGGCGTCCAGGTGCTGGCCGATGGCGAGCATGTCGGCGCCACCCCGGGCCGGGCGGTTCGCGGGCCGGGCTGGAATCGCTGCCCTGCCGCTAATTAGGTCTCTCATTGCCACGGACCCTAAAAGGCGCGTAGCCGTTCAATTGGAAGCGGGGGCGCAGGTCCGAAAAGGAAGTCAGTGAGTATCACCCGCCCCTTCATCAATGCCGTCGCCGGGGCCGTCCCCGGGCATGATGTGCACCGCCTCTTCATCGACTGGGCCGAGCAGCAGGTCGAGGATCCGCGGCTGCGGAAACTGTTCATGCGGATGGCGGACCGATCCGGGATCGAGCATCGCTGGTCGGTGCTTCCGGAGGTCGCCGGCGGCGGGCGCCCCGATTTCTACGAGGGTGATTCGCCTCGAACCTCCCAGCGGATGAAGGTCTACGAGGAAGCGGCACCGGAACTGGCACTGAAGGCGATCGAAAATCTGCGCGAGACGACGCCGCTCGACGGCATCACCCATCTGGTCGTCGCCAGCTGCACCGGCTTCGTGGCGCCGGGCATCGACCAGATCATCGCCCGCCGGCTCGGCCTCGGCAATGTCGAGCGCACTCTGGTCGGATTCATGGGCTGTTATGCCGCCGTCTCCGCGCTTCGTACGGCCTATCACATCGTCCGCTCCGAGCCGCGCGCCCGGGTGCTCACCGTAACGGTCGAACTCTGCTCGCTGCACCTCCAGGAGACTCAGGAACTCGAATCCCTGCTGGCGATGCTCCAGTTCAGCGATGGCGCGGCGGCAGCCCTGGTCAGCGCGGAACCGCGCGGTTTCGGCATGAGCCATCTCTTCTCGAACGAGCTGGAGGAATCGCGCGAACTGATCCAGTGGCGGATCGGCGACACCGGCTTCCAGATGACTTTGTCCGGCGAGGTCCCCGGGCGGATCCAGCACGCGCTCCAGGACGAGAAAGTGCGCGCGCGCTTGTACAATGGATGGTCTCCGGACGAGGTCGACAGCTGGGCGGTCCATGCCGGCGGGCGGTCGATCCTGGACTCGGTGGAGAAGGGGCTCGAGCTTCGCCAGGGCGCCTTGTTCGCTTCGCGTGACGTGCTTGCGCGCTTCGGCAACATGTCCTCGTCGACCCTGATGTTCGTCTTGTCCGATTTGATCGACCGCCTTGATGTCCGCAAGGGGATCGCGATCGCCTTCGGCCCCGGTCTGGCGGCGGAAGGGTTCCACTTCGAGCGGGCGGCATGATCCTGCTCGCCGAGCGGGAACGGCGCGATGAGCAGATGGACGATCCAGGACTCGACCCGTCGGTCTACGATCGGGTGCTCGGCGACCTCTCGCGCGTCAATGCCTGGACCCTGGCGGCGCGGCCTACTTTGGGTTTCCTGAAGCGGGCGACGCGCAATATGCGCGCCTTCCGGCTCCTCGACGTTGGCTTCGGCCAGGGCGACATGTTGCGCAGGATCGCCGGCTGGGCGCACCGCAACCGCCTTGAAGCCGATTTGGTCGGGATCGACCTCAATCCGAAAAGCGCGGTGGCCGCTCGGGCCGTTACCCCCGAGGGTCTGCCGATCGATTACCGTACCGGCGATTTTGCCGAATTGTCCGACCCTTTCGATTTCATCGTCAGCAGCCTCGTCGCCCACCATATGACCGACGCGCAGCTGCGGGATTTTCTTCGTTTCATGGAGGCCCGGGCCGCGAGAGGGTGGCTGATCAACGATCTCCATCGGCATGGCTTCGCCTGGCTCGGTTTCCCGTTGCTCGCCCGAATGATCGGCGCCCACCGAATCGTTCGCGAGGACGGCCGGCTGTCGATCGCCCGCGCCTTCAGGCCAAGGGACTGGCGGATCGCCCTGGCCGATGCCGGCATCCCTCAGGGTGCCGCACGAATCGTTCGCCGCTTCCCGTTCCGGTTATGCGTCGAACGCCTGCGCTGATCGTCGGCGGCGGCCCCGCCGGCGCGGCGACGGCGATTACTTTGGCCCGGGCCGGAGCAAGTCCGGTCCTGGTCGAGCGCTCGATCGGGGACCGCGACGTGGTCTGCGGCGGCTTTCTCGGCTGGGACGCTCTGGCCGCGTTGAAACGCCTGGGCCTCGATGTCGAGACGCTTGGAGCAAGCCCGATCCATCGCCTTCGTCTCGTTGCCGGCCGGCGCGTGGTTGAAAGAGCGCTCCCGCAAGCGGCCGCCGGGCTGTCGCGCCGCCGGCTCGATTCCGCGCTTCTTCGACTGGCCGAGGGGGCGGGGGCGGTGGTGCATCGCGGCCGCGCGGTTCGGGCGCTCGACGGGCTTCGCGCCCGGCTCGACGATGACGAGGAGATGGCCGCCGACGCCATCTTTCTCGCCACCGGCAAGCACGAGCTTCGCGGCGCGGCGAGGGATGCCGGCGGGCGAGACCTCTCGGTGGGGTTGCGCACGGCATTGGCGGGGACACCCAGGCTCGCCCGGGCGCTTGCCGGGACGATCGAGCTTCACCTGTATGACGGCGGCTATGCCGGCCTCCTTGTTCAGGAGGACGAGTCGGTCAATCTTTGCCTTTCCCTCTCGCGCCGGCGAATGGCCGAAGCCGGCTCGCACGAGGCGGTGATCGAAAGTCTCGCCTCGGAATGCCCGCTTCTCGCTGACCGTCTCGAAGGTGGCTCGCCGGCCAATTGGGAGGCGGTTGCCGGGGTGCCCTATGGCTGGCGCGCGCGAAGGGGCGAAAAGGGACTGTTCCGGGTCGGCGATCAGGCCGCCGTCATCGCCTCTTTGGCCGGCGACGGGATCGCGATCGCTTTGACCAGCGCGGGAGCCGCTGCGCAGGCATTTCTGGCCGGCGGACCGGATTCGGCGGGCCCCTTCCAGGCCGAATTTGCGCGGCAGGCACGACGCCCGCTCGCGGTCGCCGAAGCGCTGCGTGGCGCGGCGGAGCGGCGCCTCGGTCGCCGGCTGCTGGTTCGACTTGCTCGGCTGCCCGGCCTCGCCGCGGCGGCAGCCCGCTGGACCCGGATCGCCTGATACGGATTGGCCGAAGCGGTCAGGCCCTCGCCGTCGACTTTCGGTCCGGATTTTCGTCGCGCGCCTTGTTGCCGTGGATGGCCTCTCCGCTGTGGCCTTTCGCCTTTTCCTCGTCGCGCAAGGCCGGGTTGCGATTGTTGTTCTTGCCTTCGGCGCCTGAATGCTCGCGCATCACCTTCTCCTTGATCGGTTCGAGCTGCCAACGAAGGGGCCAACACGCCGTTGCCGCCGGTGGGGTGGGCCGTGCAATTCATCGAACAACCGGGTGTTTCGCCGATGGACCTTGTCTTTGGTCGAAAGTCGAATGCGGCCGCGCCTGTTCCGGGTGAGGGAATGGGAGTGGCCCGCTCCAATGGGACCTGCCCCGGATTTCCATCGGTGGTGGGCCGCACCGGAAGCAATTCCCGGTTTGCCGGTTCCACCCCCCTGAGAACCGGCATTTCGCGTGTGAGCCGGGCTGTCAATTGAGCCCACCCGGCAGCCTGGCTCACCATCGGGAGGCGATGGACCTCGCGCCGTCGCCTCCCATTTTCCCCGGAAGCGTCAGCCTCGGCCCGCGAATTTCTTGACTTCGTCGATATAGGAACGGCCGATCCTTTGTTCGGCGCCGCCCTGCAGGCGGGCCGTCCAGTGGCCGCCGTCGTCGCGGTAAAGGCCGACGATCGTGTCGCGGCGGACGATGACGGAACGGTGGACCCGAAGGAACAGCTTCGGATCGAGGTCCTCCTCCAGCTTGCCGATGGTGCGATGGATCAGCCAGCTGCGCGGCCCGACATGGAGCCGCATGTAATCGCGTTCCGCCGTGACCCGCTCGATATCCGAAGCGGCGATCCGAACCAGGCCGCTGAGATCGGGCACCCAGAATTCCTCGACATGCTCCGAGCGCGAGGTCTGGGCCGACTTTCCTCCGGCCGCCAGCCAGGACCGGACCCGGGCCAGCGCCCTTTCGAGGCGCTCGACCTCGACCGGCTTCATCAGATAATCGATGGCGGCGACGTCAAAGGCCGCGACCGCGAAATTGTCGAACGCAGTGACGAAGACGATGGCGGGGTCGATCGGCGAGGCCGAAAGCGCTCGGGCTACGTCGATTCCATCGAGGCCGGGCATGGCGATGTCGAGCAGGACGACATCCGGCTGGACCGCTTCGGCGATCCGCAGTGCCGCCTCCCCGTCATTGGCCGTTCCGACCAGGGCAATGTCGGGACAGCGGGCGAGCAGGAGCTGAAGCCGCTCCACCGCCAGTGGCTCGTCGTCGACCACGAGCACGCGAAGCAGCCGGTCACTCACCGCGCGACACCGGCATGTAGATGTGGACGGTGTAGCCGCCGTCGGGATCGGGTCCGTTGAGGCAGCCGGCAAGCGCGCCATAACGCGCGGTCAGCCGATCGCAGACGTTCTTCAGGCCGACCCCGGTGCCGTCTTCCTGCCCGCCTGCGACCGCTTCGCCGTCGTCCTTCACCTTGACGTGAAGCCGGCCCGCTTCCTCGTAGGCGCTGATCCGCACGGTCACCGGCTTGCGCGATTTCGCGACTCCGTACTTCACCGCATTCTCGACGATCGGCTGGAGGATCAGCACGGGCACGCGGGTCGAAAGCAAGGGCTCGGGAACGTCGACTTCGACCGTGAGTCGATCCGGGAAACGGATCTGCTCGATATCGAGATAAAGACGCTGGAGCTTAATCTCCTCCCCCAGCGACACGTCGGCGGTGGGATCCGCGGAAAGGGTCGCCCGGAAGAAGGTCGACAGGTTCATCAGCATCCGCTCGGCAATGTCGGTCTTCCTGCTGAGAATCAGCGAGGAGAGCGAATTGAGCGTGTTGAACAGGAAATGCGGATTGATCTGGTAGCGGAGCGCGCGAAGCTGCGCCTCCTGCGCTTCGCGCTCGAGCGCTCCGGCACGGCGATCGGCCAGCCGCAATTGCTTGGCGAAGCTGATGGCGACGAACAAGGCGGCCCAGGCCGCGAACAGGAAATACCAGCTGATGCCGACCTCGAGGATCGATCGCACCGCCATCTCGGTAGAGCTCATCTTGCTCCACGACGGATCCTCGCGCGCGCTGTCGAGCGGAGCGAAGATATAGAAGACGTAATAATTGAAGGCCGAGAAAAGCAGGGAGGCCGGCAGGCAGAGGATCGCGGCCGTGAGGGCGGTGATGTTCAGGCTCTTTTGGCGAACCGCGACCAGGGCCAGATAGACCAGGAAGGTGAGCGCGGCGCCGACCAGGGCCACGACTCCGCGCTTGGCCAGCATCCCCCAGAAATCCGGATATTCGAGGATGATCGAGCGCAGGGTGATCAGGGCGATGTAGATCAGCCAGAAAGCCAGAATCGACTTCAGCGCCATATTGAGGTCGGGTAGGCGCCGTCGTTCGCCGTGATCCAGGGTTCGATCCATGTGGTCTGTTAACCCGCCCGAGGGAGAAAAACCTTCCTTCCGGCGGCGATTGGCAGAAGAGTCGATCGTGTTGGTCGAAAAACCGGCCAGCGGACGGCGATATCCTTGCGAATCCGCCCGTCCGAGTTCCGCGCTGCCGGCGTCCTGGTTTTCGATCGTTCGCATGTTTCCCAGCCCGACGAGCGGCATAACATGATGTCCGACCGCGCGTCACGGCATCACTGAGGCCGTCTTATCCACAGGTGCGCGGCGAAACGAATATTGTTTCGGACAGGCAATAATCGGCCTCACTGCAGGGAAATGCCGAATTCGATGTGGCGTTCCAGTGACAGTCGAGGCGGTCAGGACGGCCGGCCGACCTTTTCCCATTGCGGCCGGAATCGAACTCTGATTCAATTATGAACAGGGAGCGGGGATTTAGTTAACGGCCTGGTAAGCCGTTGGGGCGCATGATCTCCGGGAGGGCAAAAGGAGTGGGATCATGAGTACAAGAACTCGGCCCGCCAGCGGAGCGGTGGCACTGGCTGAGATGCGTGAATTCGCAGGCTTCGGCAAAGGGACCCAGCGTTATATCCGGCGTTCACTGGATATCGGTCTCGATCGCCGGGACGCCGTCAAGCGCTGGTCGCGCGATCCGGCCGAGGCGGCGGGAATTCGCGCCCAGGAGCGCGTCTATCGCCGGCTCGACCATGTCCGGAACTATATTCCCGACGATAGCGGGCTCGAGGCGATGGAGCCGCTGATGGCGCCGCTCGTGACGATGACCGCATTCGATCTCGGTCAGGACCGCTTGCCCTGCTTCGCTTCCTATCGCTTTCTCTACGAGCGCCTGATCGGCGCCGCGGTCCGGCCGTGGCTTCCTGGCGCATTCTGCTCGGCGGCGGCGCTCCCGCACCTTCACCCCGATCGCCGGCGTACCCTGCTTCAGTCGATCAGCGAGGCGGCGGCGACGGCGCCGGGCTGGTCCAACCGTGAGCCGGTTTTCTATCCGGAGTGGGTCGAGAAGGTTGATCTGACCGTCGCCGGCTGAACCGCAAGGTTCCGGTAAAGCGTAGAGGGCGGGCTTCGGCCCGCCCTTTTTCCGTGCAGCGCGCGCGGACGCTCGAAGTTGCTTTTGGAGACCCTCAGGACAGGCGCTCCAACAGCCCTTCCGCGAACTGGGTGAGGGTATCGTCACGTGCGCCCATGACGATGATTCGATCGCCCGGCTGGGCAAGCTCGACCAGCCGGTCGGCGCAGGCCGAACGCTCGGGCAGGTGCTCGGCGGCGCGGTTCAGCGACAGCACCCCGGCCACGATCTGGGCGCTGCCCACTTCCCGGTTCGTCGTCCCGCCATAATAAACCGGATCGGGCATGATCAGGACGTCGTCGATCCCCATGCCGGTAGCGAAAGTCGCGATCAATTCGTCCTTCATCGTCCGAAGCGGCCCGTAGCCGTGGGGCTGGAAGAACATCAGCAGCCGTCCGGGAAACGCATGCAGAGTACGAAGGGTGGCGGCGATCTTGTCCGGGTTGTGACCGAAATCGTCGATCACCGTTACGCCTCCGGCTTCGCCAATCCGCTCGAACCGACGGCGCAGACCGTGAAAACCGCTCAACGCTTCGGCGGCGTCTTCGATTGGAACGCCGCAGGCCTCGGCCGCAGCCAGAGCGGCCAGCGCATTTTCCGCATTGTGCCGGCCGGGCACGGCTAGCCGCACCGGCAGATGGCGATCCCCCCACCGGGCCGTGAAGGTGATCGCGAACGGCTCTTCCTCGATGTCCGTGCCGAGCAGGTCGGCGGCGGGATCCCGGAAGGAGTAAGTACGCAGCCGGTCGGCGGGCAAGGCCGCGGCCAGCAGCCGTGTTTCATCGTCGTCGAGATTGACGACGATCGTCTCCGCCTTGGCGGCGAAGTCACCGAACAGGTGGCGAAGCTCGTCCAGCGATTTGTGGTCCAACGTGATGTTGTTGAGCACCGCCACTTTCGGTCGATAAAGCGAGATCGAGCCGTCACTTTCGTCAACTTCGCTGACGAAGACCTCGCCACGGCCGACCAGGGCGCTGGCGAACAGGGCGCCCGGACTGACGAAATTCTTCATCACCGCGCCGTTCATCACCGTCGGGTCGCGGCCGGTGGCATGCAGGATCCAGCCGATCATCCCGGTGACGGTCGACTTGCCGCTGGTGCCGCCGACGGCGACCCCGGTTCCGGCGGCGTTGAACAACAAGGCCAGGAGCTCGGGCCGGGTCAGGCGCGAAGCGCCCAGAGCCTTTGCCTTCATCACGTCCGGCACGGTCTCTTCGATCGCCGCGGAGGTGACGAGGATCTGGTCGGCACTGGTCAGCCCGCTGCCGTCCTGGGGATGAAGCTCTATTCCCCGGCTCCTCAGGAACTCGAATTTCGGCGCCAGTCGACCCTGGTCCAGGGTCCGGTCCGAACCGGCGACCCGGTCACCGCGGCCGGCGACGATCAGCGCCAGAGGCAGCATTCCGCTGCCGCCGATGCCACAGAAGAAATAGGATTTGGTCTGATCCATCGCGCCGCCCTATTGGGAAGCGAAGACCTTTTCAAACGCGGATGGGAAGAAGCATGCGGATCGCGGTGGTGGCGCCAAGCTCGCGCTTCAGCGAACAGGCTGCCGACCGGGTTCGTTCGCTGGCGGCGACCGATTTTCCCGAAGTCGATTTGGTCTTCCACCCGCAATGCTTTCTTGCCAGCAATCATTTCGCGGGCACCGACTCGGACCGCGCCGACGCTTTGGTCGAGGTGGCGAACGATCCCGCGGTCGATGCGGTCTGGTTCGCGCGCGGCGGTTATGGCGCCTGCCGGATCGCCGAGCCTGCCCTTGCCCGAATGGGACCGACGGCGCGCGACAAGATCTATCTCGGCTATAGCGATGGCGGCTATCTTCTCGCGGGTCTGTATCGCGCCGGCTTTCCTTATGTCGCGCACGGTCCGATGCCGCAGGACATCATGCGCGACGGCGGCGAGGCGGCCGTCGCCCGCGCTCTGGCCTGGCTGACCTGCGGCTCCCATGATGCGCTCGAGCCCAGCCTGGAAGCGGGCCACAAATATGCCGCGTTCAACATCACCGTGCTCGGGCTGCTGCTCGGCACGCCGTTACAGCCCGATCTCGGCGGCCATGTGCTTCTTCTCGAGGAGGTGTCGGAGCAAATGTACCGCACCGACCGGGCCATGTTCCATCTGACCGGCAACCCGGCCGTTCGGTCGGTCGCGGGAGTCAGGCTGGGCCGCTGTACCGACATCCTCGAGAACGATCCGGACTTCGGTCAAAGCGAGGAACAGGTTGTCAGATACTGGTGCGAACGGGCCGGAATTTCCTATTTCGGCCGCGCCGACATCGGTCACGATTCGGCCAATCGAGTCGTTCCATTTGGCCCTAGCGGCACGTTAACCTCGCTCAATCCACAGAAAAGCCAGTCAAGCGGTCGAAAAACGGCTTTTTGAGAGGGGCAGACCCATTGCCAAGGCGTTCGAATTGCGCTCTATCCAAGGCAGAAAACCACAGGGAGGCAAGTTATGGCACAAGGTAGGCAGAGCGGGTTGCAGCGTCCGGTTAAGCCGTCGAAAGAGCTTGCGGAGATCACCGGTTCGGACTCGTTGCCGCGCAGCCAGGTCGTCAGCAAGGTCTGGGACCATATCAAGAAGAACAATCTCCAGAATCCGCAGAACAAGCGCGAGATCGTCGCTGACGACAAGCTCCGTGCCGTCTTCGGCAAGGATCGCGTGACCATGTTCGAGATGAACAAGCATCTGTCGCGCCACCTCAGCTAGGTGACAGTGCCGGAGGCCCGATCCTCCGGAATCGACAAAAAGCGATTGCTCGCCGATGTGAGGCGTCTGGGCGTCAGGCCTGGTGACCTCGTCATGGTTCATGCATCGCTTCGCAAGCTCGGCCTCGCCCGCACCATCTTTGGTGAAGGCGGGGCCGATCTGCTTCTGGACGCGCTCGATGAGGCTGTCGGTCCCGGCGGCACTCTGATGATGACGCTCGGCAGCGAATATGAAATGGACTGGGTCAATCAGCGCCCGGTGGAGGAAAGAGCGAAGCTGCTCGCCGGCTCCGCTCCGCTCGACCCGAAATCGGCCCCGGCCATGAAGGATGTCGGCTGGCTCGCCGAGGCGTTCCGGACCCGGCCGGGAACGATCGTCTCTTCCAATCCCAGCGGTCGCTTCGGTGCCCGCGGTGCCGACGCCGAAGCCCTGATGGCCGGTCAGCCCTGGAACGATTATTACGGGCCGGGATCGCCGCTTCACAAATTCTGCGATCGGAAGGGGCGGATCCTTCGCCTCGGAGCCGATCCCGACACCGTGACAATGCTTCATTACGCCGAATATCTGGCCCGGCTTCCGGTCAAAAAGCGGACCCGATGGGACTATATCTTCCAGGGCGAAGGGGAAGCAGCGCACGTCTGGATCGAGTGCCTCGACGATTTCCAGGGGATCGCCGAGTTCGAGGGCGAGGATTATTTCACGGTCATTCTGCAGGCCTATCTGGAGCTCGATCGGCACCGCAGCGGCTTTGTCGGGACGGCACGGAGCGAGCTGATCGACGCCGCGGATATCGTCGCCTTCGGGACCCGCTGGATGGAGCGCAGCCTGACTTAGGGATTCAGCGCCGCGGTCCCGGTCGCCAGCGAAGACCGAGCCAGAGGGTGCGCGGGGTGGCGCGCTCGACGATGCCGGTCCCGGAAATGCCGGCGACGACGCGGGTGTCGGTCAGGTTCTCCGCCCGGGCCTCAAGCATTAGCCCGCGAGTCAGCGGCCAGGCGGCGAAGGCGTCGAGGGTCAAGGCGCTCGGGATAGGCTGGGTGTTGAGATCATCCTCATATTGGGCGCCGACATAGCGAACGCCCAGCGAAGCGGCGGCATGGTTGGCGCCGGACCAGGCCAGGGAGCCGGCCAGGCTGTGTCGGGGCGACTGCGCCGGTCTCAGCCCGTCGAGCGGAAAAGCGATCTGGCTCGCCTCGACCCGAGCCTCGGCGAAGCTGTAGCCGGCGGCCAGCCGCCACGCGCCCAGATCGACGGTCATGTCCAGTTCGGCGCCGTGGCTCGTGACGGCGTCGATGTTCTGCCGCTGGCGGAACTGGCCGGCGACGAAGCCGACACCTGGAAACTGGCCAGGGCCCTGTCCAAGCGTGACGTTGGCGATGGCCCGTTCGAGCCGGTTGGCGAACAGGGTGAAGCCGACCCGGACCGGGGCCACGGGATTCCAGTCGAGTCCGGCCTCGGCGCCCGACGACCGTTCGGGGGTGAGCTGGGCGTTGGCGGCCGTCGCGTCCGGACCGACTCGAAAGGGCCGATAGAGCTCGTTCAGAGTCGGCAGGCGCCAGCCGAGGTAAATGGCCGCGCGCAAGCTGAGGGACTCGCTTTGGCGCCACTTTATTCCCGCCCGGCCCGTCGTCTCCCACCCGTCGCGATCGGCGAAACTTGTGTCGGTCAGGAAGGCGCCCGTCGCCAGACTCCGCTCCTGCAGCCGCCCGTTCGCGATCGACCAGCGATCGACCCTGGCCCCGCCGGTCGCGATGAACGGGCCTCTTTGCCAGCTTGCCTCGGCGAAGGCGCCGAAGGTCCGGGTCCGGCCGCCTGCGATCCGGCCCCGCGTCGGGGCTCCGGCGACGAAGCTGAACAGTTCGTTCGTCCGGCCCGAAGTCTCCCGAAAATCTCCGCCGAGCCGGAGATCGACTCCGCCGAAGCTTGGCCGGACCTCGAATCGTCCGCCGACTCCGGTGGACGGGACTGAAAATTGATCGAGCGTTCGGGTCGTGATCGTCCGAGTGGCATCGACCGACGCGAACAGGTTCGAAAAGTCCCGGGTCTGGAGATAGACGAGGGCAGAGAAGGGGAGGCCGCCACGGCCGACGATCCGAAGCGAGGCGTCCGCGCCTCTGGTCTCGATGTCGCTGGACTCGGTTCCCCGCTCGCGCGAGTCGATGAAGCCGGAGAGGTTCGCCTGAAGCTCGGTTGCCGCGCCGATCGGCGCGACGGCGCGCAAGGCGAGGCTCGCTTGTTCATAAGGCGCGGGACGGTCGGCGGGTCCCCGCTGCGTTGCGATGATCGGGACGAACCCGTCCCCCTTCATCCACGCCGCCGACGCCGAGAGCTGCCCCCGACCCAGCGGAACACCGATCCCCGCGAAAGCGTCGATACTCTCGCGACTGCCGTAAGCGAGACCGGCGGACAGTCCTCGGCTGTCGTCCGCGGACAGGCTCTCCAGCTCGATCGTGCCGGCCAGCGCGCCCGGGCCGTAGACGCCCGATCCGCCACCGCGCACGACGCTCACCCGCGCGAGCCGGCGTGGATCATAAGCGGGCCAGCTGATCCAGCCCCCGAACGGATCGCTTTGCGGTACCCCGTCGAGAACCAGCAGCGCCCGGCTGGAGGCATTGCCGCCCAGCGCCCGGAGGGTGGCGCCCTGGCTGGTCGGGTTGGCGGAGCGGGCGTCTGAGCGGCGGAACTGCTGAAAGCCCGGAACCTCGCGCAGCAGGTCTTCGAGGCGGTTCGATGCGGACCGATCGATCCGGTCGCGATCCAGGATGACGGTGTCGAAGACGGCGTCGCCGGGCGCGGCGTCGAGGCCCCGTCCGGTGATGACGATCTCCTCGTCCTGGGCAAGGGCCGGAGCGGCAATCGCGAGCAACGGAATGAAGGCAGCGAGGGCTTTCACGCCGTCTCCCATACAGCAAAGAGCGGCACCGTCACGCGCAGGCCGATCGCTCCTGATCAGGCCGGCGACGGATCGAGCTCAGAGCACGTATTTGCTGAGATCGTTGTCGCGCGCGATGTCGGACAACTGGCGCTCGACATAATCGGCGTCGACCGTCACCGTCTCGCCGCGTCGTTGCTCGGCCTCGAAGCTGACGTCCTCGAGCAGTTTCTCCATCACCGTCTGCAGGCGGCGGGCACCGATATTCTCGAGCCGGCCATTCACTTCCGCGGCGATCCTCGCCAGCGCCCGGATGCCGTCTTCGGCGAAGCGCACCTCGACGCCTTCCGTGGCGAGCAGGGCGCTATATTGCTCGGTCAGGCTCGCCTGGGTGTCGGACAGGATTCGAACGAAATCTTCTTCGGTCAGCGCCTTAAGCTCGACTCGGATCGGAAGCCGCCCCTGAAGCTCCGGCAGCAGGTCGGAGGGCTTGGCGACGTGGAAGGCGCCGGAGGCGATGAACAATATGTGATCGGTCTTCATCGGCCCATATTTGGTGGCGACCGTCGTTCCCTCGATCAAGGGGAGGAGGTCCCTCTGGACCCCTTCACGGCTGACCGATCCGCCGCGAACGTCGCTGACGGCGATCTTGTCGATCTCGTCCAGGAAGACGATGCCGTTGGCCTCGGCGTCCCGAAGCGCGGTCCGGCTGACGTCTTCCGGATCGAGCCTCTTGTCGGATTCCTCCTCGAGCAGTTTCTCGAGCGCTTCGCGAACCTTCATCTTGCGGCGCTTCTTCGGTTGCTGGCCGAGCGCCTTGCCCATCAGGTCGCTGAGGTTGAGCATCCCGACCTGTCCGCCCATGCCGGGAATCTCGAACGGCGTGTTCGGCTGCTCGATCACGTCGATCTCGACTTCTCGGTCGTTCAGATGGCCGTCGTCGAGCATCCGGCGGAAGCTTTCGCGCGTGGCGGCACTGCTGTCCTTCCCGGTGAGTGCATCGAGCAGGCGCTCCACGGCCGCGGCGCTGGCCGCGCCTCGGACCGCCTCGCGCCGCCGCTCGCGTTCCAGCCTGACGGCTTCCTCGACCAGGTCGCGGGCAATCTGCTCGACGTCGCGGCCAACATAGCCGACCTCGGTGAACTTGGTCGCCTCGACCTTGACGAACGGGGCGTCGGCCAGCTTCGCCAGCCGCCGGCTGATCTCGGTCTTGCCGCAGCCTGTCGGCCCGATCATCAGAATGTTCTTCGGAGTGACTTCGTCGCGAAGGTCCTCGGGTAGCTGCTGCCGACGCCAGCGATTGCGGAGCGCGACCGCGACCGCGCGCTTGGCGTCGTTCTGGCCGATGATGTGGGCGTCCAGCGCGGCAACGACCGCTTTGGGAGTCAGGCTGTCGTTCATCTGTCCTGCTTTTCTGCTGTCGCCGGTCTGGTCGGAAGTCGGGTCGGTCGACCCGTCGGAAGTCTGGAAATCCATGATTGCTGAGATTGGGCGCGGTATCGCCGAGTTCAAGCGGTGCAGCGGAAGCCGCCGAACAGCCGCTGGTGGGATTCGATGATCCGGGCGATGTCCGCCGGTTGCGGCACCGCCTCCCAGACGTCGCGCTCGAAAGTGCCGCCCAGGAGGATGCCGTCCGCCCTCGGAAACATGTAACCGGCGTCGCCGGCGAACGCGTAGCGGACGTCCGGCTGGGGCAGGAGGATGGCGAGCTGGCCACGTACGGGATGCAGTTCCTGGTCACCGAACAGGTCGCGCGAGCCGAGCCCGGTGCAGTTGAAGATCAGCCGTTCCGGCAGCGCCGCCAGCTCCCCGGGGTTCGAGAAGCTCCGGACCTGGATCCGGCCGCCCGCAATCTGAATATCCTCGGTCAGCTCGCGCAGGAAACGGCCGGTCTCGACGTACATCGTGTTGAACCGGACGACATTGTCAGTGGGGAAGGGATGCTGATCCCGGCGCAATATATTCGTGCCCGGGAAATAGGAATCGAGCGGATGCGGATCCGTGTTGGACGTCACCTCATAGGTGGGCAGCCAACGGATACCGTAATCGTCACCCACCATGATCTGGAAGCGGCGCCAGCTATAATCCATCGCCGCCATGAATTGGGCCCGCCATTCCGGAGTCACCCGGTCCTCGCGATAATGGCCGAACGGAGAGATCTGGCCCCCGGCAATGTTCGAGGTCGTGTCGGGCGGCAACGTCTTGGTGTAGATCGTGACGGGAAAACCCGCTTCCTGGACCAGGCGCGCGGTCGTCAGGCCCATCACGCCCGCGCCGATCACCGCGACCGGACCGGCATGTCCGGGCAGACCCAATTGCGTGGCGAGCCTCGAGGAGCCCCAGCTGAGCGTGATCCCGGCGCCGCCATGTCCGTAATTGTGGACCAG
This sequence comes from Allosphingosinicella sp., assembly GCA_035710145.1. Lineage (GTDB taxonomy): Bacteria > Pseudomonadota > Alphaproteobacteria > Sphingomonadales > Sphingomonadaceae > Allosphingosinicella. Next base: position 10,902 of record DASTDX010000067.1, on the reverse strand, counting down.
TTTCCCGTCACCGAGCGGCTCGGCACGGACGACGAAGCCGGGCGCCCGATAGGGCCTCAGGCCCGCGACGGTCCGGATGACGCGCTCAGGTGAGACGTCGACGGGCACCAGGCACCCGGATTGAATGGTCGACGACCGCATCCCGGTGGTCGCGCAGCCCGGCAAGGCCAAGCCGGCCGCCGCAAGGGCGCCCGCGCCGAGAAATCTGCGGCGATCAAGGAAGGTCGGCTGGACTTCCACGATGGCACCCTAACGGTGCCCCGTGCCCGCGGTCCAGTGCGGTTCAGCGCGAGGCGAAGGTGACGATCTTCACCAACTGGCCGGGAGCGGGTGCCGCACCCGGGGCCAGGGCATTGAGCATGAGGAAATGATCGACGGGATGCTCGCTGGCCATGAGCCTGGCGAGGCTCGCGATCGAATCCCGCGGTGTCACCGCGACAGTCTGGATCACCCGCGGGCGAAGGCTTCGTATCTGTTCCGGCGACAGGAGGTGGAAGGATGCGAACAGGCTGGCGATCGACGTGCGCAGCGAATCGGCCGGCGGTGCCGCGAGGATGAAGTGGTAGGCCGCGCTACCCGGACCTTCGTAGACGGCGATGTTCAGCTCGACGGCGCCCTGCTCGGTTTCGATGACTGCCGGAAGGATCAGGGCCGGCAGGCCGTTGACGATGAGACGTTCCGCTTTGCCGATCCTCGCCGGCGCCCCGCGCAGCAACTGATCCGCGATCGCCGCGGCATAAGCTTCGAGCCCCTGCGGTGGCAGCCGGCCGATCCCGAATTGGCCGCGAAGCCCGTCCGGGCCCTCGATGAAGATGGCCTGGGGACTGTTGGTCAGGGTGAAACCTTCCGGCGCCGTGAATCCGATCCGAAGCAGCGGATGGGCGAAGCGACGTCCGATCACGAACCCCTGGGCGGGGTCGTCCCCGTAAAGGAGGCCATCGACCTCGCGCAGATAGGCGGCTTCGCCTTCGGGCAGTGATTCGGGCGCAATCCCTGTTTCGCGGGCCTTCTCACCGGCTCGCTCCACCCGGTTTTCGGTGTTGGGATGGGTTCGCGCCCATTCGGGGATGGAGCGCGCTTCGTCGCGGCCTCGGGTGCTGACGAGAAAGCGTTCGTGGCGGCCCAAAGCGGCGAGCATGTCCTGGACCGCATAAGGATCGTAACCCAAGGCGGCGAGATAGCGTATGCCGAGATCGTCGGCCTGATATTCCTGCGTTCGCGAGTAACGCAAAGTGAAATATTCCGCCGCTCGCCCGGCCATTCGGGTCAATTGCTCCGAGCCAGTCACGAGGCCGACAGCGAGGACCCCAAGGGTCCTCCAGAAGGATCGGCTCTGCTGCCTGCGGCCATGGGCGGCGACGATATGGCCGACCTCGTGGGCCAGGACCGCGCCCAGTTCCGCCTCGCTGTTGACGATGCTCATCATGCCGCGGGTCACGTAGATGTAGCAGCCGGGCACAGCGAAGGCGTTGACCACGTCGCTGTTGACGAGGGTGAAGGTGCACTGCCCCTCGAGGCCGGCCGTGCCGGCAATCCTTTCGCCCAGGGCCCTCGCATAAGCGGCTTCCGGCGCGTCGTAACGGCCACCGAACTCGGCCAGCAGCAACGGATGTTGCTCGGCGCCGAGCTCGCGCTCCTCGGGAAGGATGATCGGATCGTCGAGGTCCGGTCCGCCGCAACCGGCGATCAGGGCGCAGGCGGCAAGGACGAGCGGCAGGAATCGTGACATCGATCCGCCTACGCACAACGACCCGCTTGGTTGCCCGGGCCCGGCGGTTCCGTCGGTCAAGCCGCCTCTTCTATGATTTCCACCGTGAGCTGGTCGTTCGTATAGACGCAGATGTCGGCGGCGATCTTCATCGCCTTTCGGGCGATCACTTCCGGATCTTCCTCATAATCGAACAAGGCGGTCGCCGAGGCCAAGGCGAAATTGCCGCCCGATCCGATGGCCGCGACGCCTGCGGCCGGCTCGAGCACGTCGCCATTGCCGGTCAGGATCAGGGTCACTTCCTTGTCGGCGACGATCATCATCGCCTCCAGGTTGCGGAGATATTTGTCGGTCCGCCAGTCCTTGGCGAGTTCGACCGCCGCCCTCATCAGCTGACCGTGATGTTGCTCGAGCTTGCGCTCCAGCCGTTCGAACAGGGTGAAGGCATCCGCGGTAGCGCCGGCGAAGCCCGCGATCACCTTGCCATCGCCCAGCCGCCGTACCTTGCGGGCGTTGGGCTTGATCACCGTCGATTGAAGCGAAACCTGACCGTCGCCGGCGATCACCGCTTTTCCGTTCTTGCGCACGCCGAGGATCGTCGTGCCGTGCCAGCTTTCCATGGGGACTCCCGATTGTCTCTGTGCCTTCATGTGGGTGGGCCGGCCGGCCCGCGCAATGTCAGCCCGATGCAGAACCGACCAGGGCGATCCAGGCGGCCTCGTCGATCACCTGGATGCCGAGTTCATGGGCCTTCTTCAGCTTCGATCCCGCGCCCGGTCCGGCGATGATCAGATCGGTCCTGGCGGACACGGATCCCGCCACCTTCGCACCAAGCGCCTCGGCCTGGGCCTTCGCTTCGTCCCTGGACAAGGCTTCGAGACTGCCGGTGAAGACCAGGGTCTTTCCGGTCACCGGGGATTCCCGAACCTCGAGCCTGAACGGCGGCGGCGACACCTGCTGAAGCAGGTCCTCGACCACCTCGCGATTATGCGGCTCGGCGAAGAAATCGACGACCGCCTGGGCGACGACCGGCCCGACCCCCTCGATCCCCTGAAGCTCGGCGAAGGCGGCCTCGTCCTGCGCGGCGCGGAGGGCCGTGTCCCGAAGCGCCTCCAGCGTGCCGAAGCATTTGGCGAGGTCGCGAGCCGTGACCTGTCCGACATGGCGAATGCCCAAGGCGAACAGCAGTCGATCCAGAGGGGGCTGTCTCTTGGCGTCGATCGCCGCGACGAGGTTCTTCGCGGAGATCTCCGCCCAGCGTTCGCGCTTGAGCAGATCCTCCACCCGGATCCGGAAGATGTCGGCCGGCGACTGGATCAGGCCGTCGCGAAAGAAGGCCTCGATATGGGTTCCGCCGAGCCCTTCGATGTCGAGCGCGCCGCGCGACGCGAAGTGGCGGAGCCGCTCGACCCGCTGCGCCGGGCAAATAAGCCCCCCGGTGCAGCGAACGTCGACCTCGTCATTCTCCCGAACGGCTTCGGATCCGCATTCCGGGCAGGTTTCGGGAAAGGCGTAAGGGGCGAGCCGGGCGTGCGCCGATGGCTCCGTGGTGACCCCGACGATCTGGGGGATCACGTCGCCGGCGCGCTGAAGTCTGACCCTGTCGCCGACCCGTACGTCGAGCCGGGCGATCTCGTCGGCATTGTGGAGCGTGGCGTTGGTGACGACCACGCCGCCGACATTGACCGGCTCGAGCCGCGCCACCGGGGTCAGCTTGCCCGTTCGGCCCACCTGGATGTCGATCGCGTTGAGCCGGGTTTCCGCCTGCTCGGCCGGGAACTTGTGGGCAAGGGCCCAGCGTGGTGCCTTCGCGACCTGGCCGAGCCGTTTCTGCCAGTCCAGCCGATCGACCTTGTAGACCACGCCGTCGATGTCGAACGGAAGGTCCGCCCTTTTCGCCTCGATGGCCCGATAATGGGCGAGCAAGGCTTCCAGCTCGCTGAACCGGGCCAGGTCCTCGGCGATCGGAATGCCCCAGGCGGCGATCTGCTGCATCACCCCGATCTGGGTGTCGGCGGGAAGCTCGGACGTCTCCCCCCAGCCATGGGCATAGAAACGGAGCGGCCTTGCGGCGGTGATGGCCGCGTCCTTCTGCCGAAGCGATCCCGCCGCCGCGTTGCGGGGGTTGGCGAAGATCTTGCCGCCCTCCGCGGACTGGCGCGCGTTCAGGGCGGCGAAATCCGACTTGGACATGTAGACCTCGCCGCGGACCTCGAAGATTTCGGGACATCCTTCGGGAAGCCGCTGCGGCACGTCCTTGATGCTTGCGACATTGGCGGTGACGACCTCGCCGGTCGTCCCGTCGCCGCGGGTGGCCGCGAGCACCAGCCGGCCTTGTTCGTAGCGAAGGGCGCAGGAGAGGCCGTCGATCTTGGGCTCGGCGGTCAGAGCGACCGCTTCGGTTTCGGGCAGGTTGAGGAAGCGGCGTATTCGACCGATGAAATCCGCCACTTCCTCCTCGGAAAAGGCGTTTTCCAGGCTGAGCATCGGCCGCGGATGCCGGACTTTCGAAAGATGCGCGGCCGGCGCCGCCCCAACCAGGCGCGACGGGCTGTCCTCGCGAACCAGATGCGGAAATTTGGCTTCGAGCTCCGCGTTGCGGCGGACCAGGAGATCATATTCGGAATCGCTGATCTCGGGCGCGTCGTCGCTATGATAGAGACGGTTGTGGCGGGCGATCTCCTTCGCCAGCCGCTCCAGCTCCGCCGCAGCCTCCGCCTCGGTCACGCCGCTTCCAGCAATCGCGTCGCCTGCGCCCGGGCTTCCTCGGTTACCTGGGCACCGGACAGCATCCGGGCGATCTCCTCGCGGCGGCGCGTCGCGTCCAGCGCCTGCACGCTGGTGCGGGTGACGGTACCGTCATGGCTCTTCTCGATCAGCAGGTGCCGCGCGCCGCGCGCCGCTACCTGCGGGCTGTGGGTCACCACCAGTACCTGCCCGGATTGCGCCAGCCGGTGAAGGCGCTCCCCGACCGCGCTCGCCACCGCTCCGCCGACGCCTCGGTCGATCTCGTCGAAGACGATCGTGCGTGCACCTCCCTGCTCGTGGAGTGCGACCTTCAGAGCAAGCACGAAGCGCGACAACTCGCCGCCGCTGGCGATCCGGACCAAGGGCCCGAACGGCGCCCCTGCATTGGTCGACACTTCGAACTCGACCCGGTCCTTGCCGGAAGCGGAAGGTTCGGAAGGCGCGATCCTCGTCCTGAAACGGGCCTGCTCGAGCTTTAAGGGCGCCAGTTCTCCCGCCACGGCCGAATCGAGACGCTCGGCCGCCGACTGCCTTGCTTCGCTAAGCCGGCTGGCCGCTTCGTCATATTCCCGGGACGCGGCCGCGGCTGCCGCTTCCAGGTCCAGGAGTCCCCCCTCTCCGGCCTCGATCGAGGCGAGACGGCCGGCCAGTTCGTCCTTCAGCAGCGCCAGCGCGTCCGGCTCGACCTGATGCTTGCGCGCGAGGGCCCTGAGTTCGAACAAGCGGGTCTCTGCCTCGTCCAGCCGCGCCGGATCGAAGGCCAGAGCTTCCCGGGCGCGCTCGAGCGCGTCCTCCGCCTCCGACGCCTCGATCACGGCCCGGTCGAGCGCCGCCAGTGTCACGGCCAGGCTTTCATGCTCGCCGGCGATCCGGTCGAGACGGCGTGCCGCGTGGCGAAGTGAAGCCAGGCCGCCCTCCGAACCCTGGAGCAGGCTCGCGACGGCCTCCAGCTCCTCGCCAAGCCGGGCGCCGGCCTGCATCGTGGATCGGATGTCGGCGAGCTGCGCCTCCTCGCCCGCTTGCGGATCGAGCCGGTCGAGTTCGCCTACGGCATGTTCCAGCCACTCTCGATCGCGCTGGGCGTCGGCCAGCGCGGCGCGCGCCTGCGCGAGCCGCGCCTCGGATTCGTGAAGACGCTGCCAGGCCGCCGCGGCCGGAGCGGTGTCGATGGCCCCGAACGAATCGAGCAGTGCCCGGTGACCGCGAGGGTTGAGAAGGCCGCGCTCGTCATGCTGGCCATGAACTTCCACCAGCAGAGCGCCGAGCTCGCGCAGCAACCCGGCCGATGTCGGCTGGTCGTTGACGAAGGCGCGGCTGCCGCCGTCGGCGCGGACGATCCGTCGGATCACCAGCGCCTCCCCGGGTTCGCCGTCGAGACCATTGTCCCGAAGCAGAGCCTGCCCGGGATGATCCTCGGGAATCTCGAACGTGACGCTGACCGACGCCTGCGGACGGCCGGTGCGTACCAGGGCGCTGTCGGCGCGCGAACCCAGAGCAAGGCCCAAAGCGTCGAGGAGGATCGATTTGCCGGCGCCGGTCTCGCCGGTCAGAACGCCGAGCCCGGGCCCGAATTCGAGCTCGAGCGTGTCGATCAGGACGACGTCGCGGATGGAAAGGCCGGTCAGCACGGACCAGCCCCGATCAGGTCGCGGGCGTTGCCGCCGTCTGCGGCGCGTGGCGCTGGATCAGCGCGTAGGCGCGCTGATACCATTCCGTCTCGGGATAATTGGCGCCAAGCACGGCGGCGGCGCGCCGAGCCTCTTCCGGAACACCCAGAGCGAGGTAGGATTCGGTCAGCCGCATCAGGGCTTCCGGCGTATGGCTGGTCGTCTGGTACTGATCGATGACCTGCCGGAAGCGGGTTATCGAGGCGAGCCATTCGCGACGGCGCTGGTAGAATCGGCCAATCTCCATCTCCTTGCCGGCGAGATGGTCGTTGACGAGGTCCAGCTTGACCCTGGCATCGGCGGCGTAAGGCGAATCCGGATAGCGGCGGACGACTTCGCCGAGCGCGTCGAGGGCCTGGCGGGTGACGCCCTGGTCACGGGTGATGTCGCTGATCTGCTCGTAATAATTGAGCGCGATCAGATAGAGCGCGTAAGGCGCGTCGCGATTGCCCGGATGGATCGACAGGAACCGCCGCGCGGATTCGATCGACTTCGCGTTCTCGCCATAGGCATAATAAGAAAAGGCGCTCATCAACTGCGCGCGCCGGGCCCAGATCGAATAAGGATGCTGCCGTTCGACCTCGTCGAAGAGCAAGGCAGCCTGCTGGTATCGGCCGTTCTGAAGCCGGGTCCAGGCGGCATTGTAGAGCGTGTTCACGTCGCGGGCGACGTACATCGTGTCGGCCTTGGTCCGTCCTCCGCCGAACGTGTTGCAGGCGGCAAGCGGAAGCAGTGCGGCACCGGCGGCGAGAAGCAGGAGCGGGCGAGTAAATCTGTGCATGGCGGGCTTCTTAGCTGAGCGTTTCGGGAAGTCCAAGCGGGGTTCACGCATCTGAGGAGGAAGGCGATGAACCGCCCTTTAATGGGCACGCCCCGGCGGTGGGTCACCCCGCGTTCGCGGCGTTGAATGTCTAGAGGGGCATGATGGCGGCGCTGATCCATCGGCCTTCGCCGCGAAGCATCCCCCAGGTCCGGGCGGCGGCGCGGCTGTCCATGGCTTCCACGCCGATCCCCCTCGCTTCGATCTCCGCAACGAGGGCACGCGGCGCGAAAGCCATGACGGCGCCGGTCCCAAGGATCAGGAATTCGGGCGCTGGCTCGAGCTGGAGCAAGGGCTCGAGATCGGCAACCTTCAGCTCGGCCAAAGGTGGCGCCTGCCAGGGGGCGGCGGTCAGCGGTGTCAGCAAGACGGCTTCATACAGTTTTCCGTCCACCTTCAGGCCGCGACCGGCAAAGCCCTGGATCAGCGGCCCCGGAGCCGGTGCGTCGCGCTCAAACCTGGGCACCGTCGAAGGTTTCATTGCGCGGTCCGCGCGCGGCCCGGCTGACCGGGTCCTTGGGCAGGAAGCTGTCGGAAGTCACCTTCAGCCAGATCAGCCATGGCGCGGCGATGTAGGCGGTCGAATAGGTGCCGACGATGACGCTGATCAGAAGCGCGGCGGTGAAGCTGAAGATCACGTCCGGGCCGAGGAAAAAGAGGGATCCCAAGGCGAGCAGCATGGCGAAATTGGTGGCGATGGTCCGGGACAGGGTCTCGTTGATCGACAGGTTGATCAGCGAGGTGATGTCCATCTTCCGGAACTTGCGCAGATTCTCGCGGATCCGGTCGTAAATGACGATCGTGTCGTTCAGCGAATAACCGATCAGGGTCAGCAGGGCCGCGACGACGTTGAGGTCGAACTCCATCTGCGTGAGGGCGAAGAAGCCCAACGTGATGGTCACGTCGTGGAACAAGGAGAAGAGCGCCCCGACACCGAACTGCCACTCGAACCGGACCCAGATATAGATCGACACGCCGATCATCGCGAACAGCAGCGCCAGGGCGCCGGACTGGACGAGCTCTTCGGAGACCTTGCCCGAAACCGTCTCGACCGAGTCGATCCGGACTCCGGGATAGCTCTGGGTGAGGGCGGCGCGAACGTCGCTGGCGGCCCGGCTGGCCGCCTCCTCGCCGCCGTCGGGAAGCCCCATCCGGATCAATATTTCGTGCTCGCCAGGCCGGGCGTCCAGGCCGGCGGGGCCGGACCGGCTTTCCTGCACCGAAGCCTCGCCATGACCGAGGGCGCCGATCCGATCCCGCAAATCGTCGAGTTCCGGCGGTTGCTGGAAGCTGGCCCGGATCATCTGTCCGCCGGCGAAATCGACTCCGAAATTGAGGCCCTTGGTCGCGATCAGGAAGATCGAGCCCGCGATCAGGAGCGCCGAAATGGCAAAGGCGATTCCGCGCCAGCGCAGGAAATCGATGTTGGTGTTGTCGGGAACCAGCTTCAGCAGTTTCATGTCAGATCACCAGTTCCTTCGGCCGCTTTCGAAGCCAGAACGAGACGAACATCCGGGTGACCGTGACCGCGGTATAGACCGAGGTGACGATTCCGATCATCAGCACGATCGCGAAGCCGCGCACCGGACCCGATCCGAAATAGAAGAGCAGGACGCCGGCGATGACGTTGGTGACGTTGGCATCGAAGATCGCCGACTGCGCTTCGGAATAACCATGCTCGACCGCGGCGATGATGGTTCGGCCCCGGCGTTGCTCCTCGCGGATTCGCTCGTTGATGATGACGTTCGCGTCGACGGCCGCGCCGACGGTCAGGACGAAGCCCGCAATTCCCGGCAGCGTGAGCGACGAGTTCATCACCGCCATCGTCGCCAGGATGATGGTGACGTTGAGGAGGATGGCGATGTCGGCATAGACTCCGAACCGCCCGTAGGTGAGCAGCATGAAGATGAGGACGAGCCCGCTGCCGATCGCCATGGCGATGATCCCGAGCCGGATCGAATCGGCCCCCAGTTCCGGTCCGACGGTGCGTTCCTCGACCACGGTGAGCTCGACCGGAAGCCGGCCCGAGCGAAGCGAAATGGCGAGCTGATCCGCGGTTTCGACGGTGAAACTGCCGGAAATCTGGGCCTGCCCGCCAAGGATGGGCTCGTTGATGTTCGGTGCCGAGATGACGACATTATCCAGGATGATCGCGAACGGCCGGCCGACATTCTGCTGGGTGACCCGGGCGAAACGCTGGCTGCCGGTCCCGTCGAAGGTGATGTTCACCACCGGCCGCCCGTCGGTCTGGTCGAAACCCTGGCGAGCATCGGCAATCTGGTCGCCGGTGATGATGGCCCGCCGCTGGACGGCGATCCGGGCGCCTTCGCCCCCTTCCGGATAAGCCAGGATCTGGCTTCCGACCGGCGCCCTGCCCGACTGGAGCTGCTCGGCCGTCGCCGTTCCGTCGACCAGCTTGAATTCGAGCCGGGCGGTACGTCCGATCAGGCTTTTCAGCGCTTCCGGGTCCTGAAGGCCCGGGACCTGGACGACGATCCGGTTCGATCCCTGGCGGATGATCGTCGGCTCGAGCGTCCCGAGCGCGTTGATCCGGCGGTCGATGACGTCGCGGGCAGTGTTCATCGCCTCGTCGATCGCGGCATTGAGGCCCGCCTCGGTCGGGCGAAGCACGATACGGGTCGTGTCGACGATGTTCACGGTCCAGTCGCGCTGGCCGCTGAACCCGGTCGGCTGGGTCAGGTTGTAGACGATCTCGCGCGCGGCATCGACCTGCCGCGCGTCGCGAACGAGGAAGCTCAATTGTCCGTTCGCGGTGGAAACCTCGCCGACCCTGATGCGCGGGCTGGCGTTGCGCATTTCGCGCGACACCACTTCCTCCATCGCCTCGAGCCGGAGCCGTCCGACATCGTCGGTGCGCGCTTCCAGCAGCAGCTGGCTTCCGCCGGCGAGATCGAGGCCGAGGCTGAGCTGGGGGCTCATCCAGCCGGGCAGCTGCTGGCTCACCCGCTCCGGCAAGAAGCTCGGAATAGCGTACCAGATACCGACGACCAGGCTGAGACTGACCAGCCAAATCTTCCAGCGGGGAAAGTCCAGCATCAGAGTCTTAGTCGTTTGCGGCTTTGGCGCCGTGCGGACGCACTTCGCTCAGCATCGTCTTGATCACGCGAACGCGGGTTCCCGGTGCGAGCTCGAGCTCCACTTCGAACTCGTCGACCTTGGTCACCTTCCCGATCAGCCCGCCGCTGGTGATCGCGGTGTCGCGCGGTTTCACGGCGCCGATCATTGCCTGATGCTGCTTCATCCGGCGCTGCTGGGGCCGGATCAGCAGGAAATAGAAGATGACGAAGATGAGGAGCAGCGGGAAGATCGTGACGAAGAAGCCCCCGGCTCCTCCGGCTGCGGATGCGCCGCTCGCGGCATAAGCTGGGGATTCGAACATGGATTCCTACCTGGGATGGATCGGCGCGCCGGTGCGCGCGGGAAAAGCGCGTGGCGACTATCATGGGGATGGTCGGTTGCCAAGGCAAGGACAGGAGCCCGCTCGCTCAGCCTCGCGGCGGCAGGATGATCAGGGTCGAAGTGCCGTGGGCGAGAAGCTTGCCGTCGGCCGATTCGAGCTTCGCCTCGGCGGTCGCGATCTGGCGTCCGCGGCTCAGGACCCGCCCTTCGCAGCGGACGATCGCGCCCTCGGGGGCGATCGGGCGGATGAAGTTCACCTTGGTTTCGACGGTGGTGTAACCGAAGCCTGCCTCGAGCTCGCTATGCAGCGCGCAGCCGGCAGCACTGTCGATCAGGGTCAATGCCCAGCCGCCGTGGACGAAGCCCAGGGGGTTGAGCAAGGCGGAAGAGGAGTGCCCTTCGAACACGGCCCGGCCCGGCTCCGCCTCCACCAGCAAAAATCCCAGGGTCTGCGCGATCGGCGGGGCCGGAAAGCGGCCGGCGATCATGCCGCGAAGGAATTCGAGGCCCCGGCACTCGGCCATCTCCGCCTTTGGCGT
>DASTDX010000066.1:0-2448 GCA_035710145.1 Allosphingosinicella sp. | reverse complement strand
GCGGGGTCGTCGTCGCCAGTCCCGATTATCTCGATCGGCGCGGCCGGCCGGAACGCCCGGCCGATCTCGCCGGCCACGATCTGTTGTTCTACGCCAACGTCATCGCCGGCGAACAATGGCGGTTCCGTGTCGGCAATCGCTGGGAAGTCGTCCGCGGCAACAGCCGCTTCCGGTCCAACAACGGCGATCTGCTCCGCGAAGCGGCGGCGGCCGGATTGGGGATCGTCGTCATGCCCAGCTTCATCGCTTCGGACGCGATCCAGGCCGGCAAGCTGGAAGTGATCCTGCGCGATTACCCGCTCGAGGAAATCGGCCTCTATGCGGTGATGCCGCCGGGCCGCTCGACGACGGCGCGGGTTCGGGCGCTGGTGGATTTCCTCAGCAAGCGCTTCGGGCCGGAACCGGATTGGGATCCCTGCTGGATGGCCGGGCAGGGCTGCTAGAAGCCGGGCTCGCTGCGGCCGGAGCCAGTGGACCTCGCCGCCTCAGCCGTTAAGACAGGGCGAAATGACCGGAAGGATCCCGCCTGTGAATCTGAAGCTGCCCCTCGTCGCCCTTCTCTTGGCCACCACCGCCTGCTCGATGACCGCGCAGGAGCCGTCGTCGACCGCCGCCGTCGCCGTCGACCGGGCCGCCGAGGACGCCCGTCTCACCGCCTTCCTGGATGCCGCGTTCGACGAGCAGGTGGCGACCAATCCGCAATTCCTGACCTCGCTCGGAAGCAAGGAGCTCTACGACCGGCTCAACGATTTCACCGACGCTTATGCGCAGCAGCAGATGGCGCTCGAGGAACGGCAGCTTGCCGAGATGCGGGCCCGGTTCGATCCGGAGCGGCTCAGCCCCGCCGGCCGCCTGTCCTACCGCTTGTTCGAGAAAAGCGTCCAGGACGACCGCGAGGCCTTCCCCTGGCGCCGCCACGGCTTCCCGGCCAGCACCAACGGCAGCCCGATGGGGGCGATCCCGGTCTTCCTGATCAACAATCACCGGATCGACAATGTCGCCGATGCCGAGGCCTATGTCGCCCGTCTGCGCGAGGTCGAGCGGGTGATGCGCGAGATTGGCGCGAACATGCGCGACCAGACGGAGCGGGGGATCGTCCCGCCCCAGTTCAATTTCCAGCCGGTGCGCGAGGACGGCCGCCGGATCCTCCAGGGCGCGCCGTTCGGCGCCGGCCCGGACAGCGCCGTGTTCGCCGACTTCAAGGCCAAGGTCGGCCGCCTCGAGATCCCGCAGGCGGAGAAGGACCGGCTGATCGCCTCGGCGCGCGAGGCCCTGACCGGCCCGTTCCGGCGCGGCTACGAACATATGCTCGAGACGGTCGACGCGATCGAGCCTCGGGCGACCGGAAACCGGGGCGCCTGGAGCCTTCCCGACGGCGCCGAATTCTACGGCCAGCGGCTTCGCCAGTCGACCACGACCGATCTCACCGCCGCCCAGATCCACGAGATCGGCCTTCGCGAGGTCGGCCGGATCCACGGCGAGATGGAGCGGATCAAGCGCCAGGTCGGCTTCACCGGTACGCTCCAGCAATTCTTCCGCCACATCAATGACGGGCAGCAGTACAAATATCCGAACACCGCCGAGGGCCGGGAGCAGTATCTGACCGATGCCCGCCGCTTCATCGCCCAGGCGATGGAAGCCGCGCCCCGCTGGTTCCGCCGGCTTCCGCGGGCGCCGCTCGAAGTCCGGGCGGTCGAGGAATGGCGGCAGCTGACCGCTTCGGTGGCCTTCTACAACCGGCCGTCGGCCGACGGCTCGCGCCCCGGAATCTATTACGTGAACCTGGCCGACATGAACCAGGTGCTGAAGCCCCAGATCGAGGCGATCTCCTATCACGAAGGCGCGCCGGGCCACCACTTCCAGATCGCTCTGGCCCAGGAGCTTCCCGGCCTGCCCAAGTTCCGCCGGTTCGGCGGCTACGGCGTCTATTCCGAAGGCTGGGGGCTCTATGCGGAGGTGCTCGGCAAGGAGATGGGCTTCTACCAGGATCCGATCTCGGAGTTCGGCATGTACTCGACCTCGCTCTGGCGGGCGATCAGGCTGGTGGTCGACACCGGCATCCATCACCAGCGCTGGACCCGCCAGCAGGCGATCGATTATTTCACCGAAAACGGCCTGCTGTCGCTTCGCGACGCGACCAAGGAGGTGGAGCGCTACTTCAACAATCCCGGCCAGGCGACCAGCTACATGATCGGGCAGCTGAAGATCCTCGAGCTCCGCGACCGCGCCCGGCAGGCCCTGGGCGACCGCTTCGACATCCGCGATTTCCACGCCGTCATCCTCGAGAACGGCCCGGTCCCGCTGGACGTGCTCGAGGAACTGGTCGACGACTGGATCGCCACGCGACGGCAAAGCTAGGCACGGCCCGCCCGACCCACTCGGCCGTCACCCTGAACTTGGTTCAGGGTCCAGCCCTCCACCCGCGCGGTGGTCTCGCGACTGGATGCT
>DASTDX010000065.1:0-2563 GCA_035710145.1 Allosphingosinicella sp. | reverse complement strand
TTGGAAGCGGGATTTCAGGGGCGCATCGGGGCTCTTCTCGTTCGCGCTCGCACGAGACGATCCGGCCGCCCGAACCCGGTTCATCGACGCTCTCGAACTGTTCGGGATCGGCTATAGCTGGGGCGGGTTCGAAAGCCTGGTGGTGCCCGCCGATCCGGTCCGGACCGCTGGCGCCGCTCCCCCGCCCGGCCGGCTGGTCCGGCTTCACGTCGGGCTGGAAAATGCGGACGATCTGATCGCCGACCTCGCCCAGGGCCTTCAGCTTCTCGATAAAGGCGCATGACCGACCTTGCCGCCGAGCTGGGCCTGGCCCTTCCAGAGGCCAGGGACATGGTACGGGTCGGGGCGGCCCTCGTCGTGATATTCCTGACCGTTGTGGCGGGCTGGCTTGCCGGTCGGTGGGGCGGCCCTTTGCTCGCGGATTTCTGGGTCCGGCGAATCGGCGCCCGAGCCGAAGAGATCACGCCGCGGATGAGCGTCCTGCTGCGCTATCTCGTCATCTGGCTGACCGTGTCCTTGGCGCTTCGCCTGTCGGACTGGACGCCCTTGGCCGCCTTCCTGCTCGGCCTCGTCGCTGCGGCCGCCGCCGCCTTGTTCGTTCTCAACCTGCTTCGCGGATTGCATTCCTCCCGGGCGATAAGCGGCGTGATCGCCTTGTTCCTGTTCGTCGCCATTCTCGCTGGCGCCGTCGGCGGACTGGCCGGGATCGAGCGGGCACTGGATTCGGTCGCGTTCACGATCGGCAGCCGACGTCTGTCGCTGCTCAACCTCGTCCAGCTGCTGGTGGTTCTGTTCGCGATCTACGCGGTCGTCCGGTTGACCATCAAGCTCGTGTCCCAGTCGATCCGAAGCGCCGGCGGCCTGGATCCGACCCAGCAGTTGCTCGCCCAGAAGCTTGCGGCGATCGCGATCATCGCCATCGCCTTTTTCGTCGCCATCGATCTCGCCGGGATCGACCTGACCGCTCTGGCCGTCTTTTCCGGCGCGCTCGGACTCGCCATCGGCTTCGGTCTTCAGAAGACGTTCGGCAACCTGATCGCCGGGATCATCCTGCTGATGGACCGGTCGATCAAGCCGGGCGACGTGATCGCGGTCGGCGAGAGCTTCGGCTCGGTCAGCAAGATCGGCGTTCGGGCGGTCTCGATCGTCACCCGCGACGGCAAGGAATATCTGATCCCCAACGAGATCCTGATGACCGAGGAGGTCGTCAACTGGTCCTACTCGACGCGTGACGTGAGGATCAGCATCCCGGTCGGGATCGCTTATGATTGCGACGTGGCGCTGGCCCAGACGCTGATGATCGAGGCGGCGACGGCGGCGAAGCGCGTGCTCGAAACGCCGGCGCCGGTGGTCTGGATGACCGCCTTCGGCGAGAGTTCGATCGACCATGAGATCAGGGTCTGGATCCGCGATCCCGAGGCCGGGATCGGCAGCGTCCGCTCAGAGATCCTCAACAAGCTCTGGGCCCTGTTCAAAGAGCACCGGATCCACGTCCCTTATCCGCAGCGCGACATCAGGTTGAAGGAATGGCCGGCGGATTCGGCGGTCAGTCCAGCAGCGCCGCCAGCTCGCCGAGGGCGCGGTCGATCTGACTAGCCAGCCTGGCCGCGGCAGCCCGTGGCGGTGCGTCATGACCGGCGGCAAGCAAAGCCTCGACACCGGCGGCGGCCCAGCCGGCGGTCTCGCCGGCGAGCGCGTCGAAGCGGCGCTGTACCACCGGCAAGGCGCGCTCATAGGCGCTCGCTGCCCGAGCCGCTTCGTCGAGGCCCGAATCGCGCTCATCTGCGTCCTGCGACTGTCCGGCGATGTTTCGGACCAGCCCGAGAAGCTCGCGAAGCTGGGCGATCTGGCGGCCGGGATCGGCGGCGGCGGGCATCGCATCGGGGGGCGACTGATGAGTCATGAGCGACGGTTTAGCCTTTCATGGCTAAGGAAGCGCTAATGCGCATGCTTGCATGGACCGGTTCAGTCGGGCAGTCCGCCGGCAAGAGGACATGATGATCAGAACCACCTTTCTTGCCGCCGCGTGGCTCGCCGCTTCGCCCGCCTTCGGCCAGGCGTCCGAATTTGGTCCGGCTGCGGAGGCTTCGGCGGCGGCCCAGTCGGAAGATCCCTGTGTTGGCCTCGAGGATTGCGGCGACGTGCCCGATTTCGAGCAAGCGGGCGGCGGCCAGTCCCTGTTCGGCGGCGAGATCACCCTTCTTTCCGATTATCGCTTCCGCGGCATTTCGCGGTCCGACGAGGATCCGGCGCTGCAGGCGGCCGTGACCGTCTTTCCGTTTCCGGGCGTCTATGCCGGGGTTCGCGGCACGACCCTGAAGGGGACGGACAGCTTTCGCGAGCGCGATCCCGCCTTCCAGGACCTCGGCGACGTCGAGCTCGATCTTTATGCCGGCTACGGCGCCCAGCTCGGCGGCGGCTTCGATGTGGATGCCGGCCTGCAATATTACGTCTTCGCCGGCGGCGACGGCCCGACCGATTATGCCGAGCCTTATGCGTCCTTGTCCTACCTGATCGGGCCGGTTTCGGCGACGGCGGGCGCGAAATATGCGCCGGAGCAAAA
>DASTDX010000064.1:0-29018 GCA_035710145.1 Allosphingosinicella sp. | reverse complement strand
GGCCCACCCGCTCACGGCTGCTCGTCACCGACGGCCGGCGCTGGACGTGCATGGGACCGCTGCTGATCATGGAAACGCTTCGCCTGCGCAGGGCTCTGGCACGATGAGCATCCGAACCGGCGCTTTGCTCATGCTGGCCCTAGCCGCAGCGCTCGTCGCTTCCTTGCTCTTGCCATGGCCAGTGCTCGCCGGTCTGCTCGAAGCGCAGCCCGAACTTGCGACGACGATCCTGATCGAGCTTCGGCTGCCGCGGGCCGGGCTTGCCCTGATCTACGGTGCAACCCTCGGTGCTTCGGGCGCCGCGGTGCAGGCCTTGTTCGCGAATCCCCTCGCCTCTCCGGACCTCACCGGCACGACCAGCGGTGCCGCCCTGGGAGCGGTAGTGACCGCCTATATCGTCGGCTTCTCCGCGCCGATCGCCATGTCCGTCGGTGCGATCGCCGGGGCGCTCGGCGCCCTGGGCTTGCTTCTGGCGCTTGCCGGGCCCCGTGCCGAAACCGCTACCCTGCTGCTCGCCGGCCTGGCGATCAGCGCCCTTGCCGGAGCACTGACCACGCTGGCGCTCGCCTTGTCCCCCTCGCCCTTCGCCTTCTACGATGCTTATGACTGGCTGATGGGCTCCCTGATCGATCGGAGCCTGGCCCAGATGGCTTTCGCGGCCGTTCCGGCGTTGCTCACCATCCTGCTTCTTCTCCGACTGGTTCAGCCGCTCGATAGTCTCGCCTTGGGGGAGGAAGTAGCGATATCGCTCGGGCACGACGTCCTCCGGCTCAGGCTCGAAATCGTCTGCCTGACGGCGCTCGGGGTGGGGGCCTGCGTCGCTATCTGCGGCGCAATCGGATTTGTGGGTCTCGTCGCACCGATCTTCGCCCGACACCTCGGTCGCGGCCATCCGGGGCGGGCGATCCTGCCCGCCGCCATGATCGGCGCGATCCTACTGACCGCGGCCGACCTTGCCGTCCGATCGGCGCCGCTCGGACGAACCTTGCCGATCGGCGTCGTCACCGCCCTGATCGGTGCACCGTTCTTTCTCTGGCTCGTGGCCCACATGCGATGGAGGCTAGGCAGATGACGCTCGAAGCTTCCGGCCTGTCGCTGCCCGGACGACTGTTCGACGTCTCGCTCTCGATCGAGGAAGGTCAGCTCGTCTGCCTCGTCGGTCCGAACGGGTGTGGCAAGACCAGCCTTCTTCATGCTCTTGCGGGGATCGGCTCGCCTTCCGGAACGATGCAGCTGGACGGCGTCGACCCCCGACGACTGGGCCCGGCGATGAGACCAAAATATCTGACCTATCTGCCGGCGTCCCGGGACCTGGCCTGGCCCCTGCTCGCCGGCGACCTGATCGCGCTCGCGGGTGAGCCGAGGCCGCTGCCCGAACTGGAGCTCGAACGGCTGGTCGACCGGCGGGTCGACAGTCTTTCGACCGGCGAGAGGAGTCGGGTCCTGATCGCCCGAGCCTTGTCACCAGGCCCGAAATTGCTGTTGCTCGACGAACCGACCGCCAATCTCGATCCGCTCTGGCAGATCCGGCTGATGAACCTGATCAGGGCTGAAACCCGCGCCGGCGGGCGTTCGGCGCTGATGGCCATTCACGATCTGGATCTTGCGGCGCGCTTCGCCGACCGGATCCTCGTCATGAATGCCGGCCGGATCGCCGCCGAAGGTCTCGAGGGCCCGCACGTCGCCGACATTTTCGGAGTCGAGCGAAAATCGGGAAGATGGGAACCGGTCAGGTGGCCGGCGGATCCGCGATCATCGCCGTGAAATCCGCCTGTGCGGCCAGTTTGTCGCCGACAAAGGCCTTGCCGGCGAACTTGCAGACACTGGCTCGCTTCTGGACGAATTCGACCTCGAGGCGAAGCAGTACGCCAGGCTCGACGGGAGTACGGAACTTGGCGCCGTCGATGGCCATGAAGTAGACCAGCTTCCCTGAGCCGGAAAGGCCGAGGGACTCCACCGCAAGAACCCCCGCTGCCTGGGCGAGGGCCTCGACGATCAACACTCCGGGCATGATCGGCCGGTCCGGGAAGTGACCGGCAAAGAAGGGCTCGTTGATGGTCACCGCCTTGATAGCGGTGATCCGCTCGTCGACGACCAGCTCCTCGACGCGATCGACGAGCAGCATCGGAAACCGGTGAGGCAGCGCCGCCATCACCCGCCTGACGTCAAGCGTTATGGCAGCGGCGCTGTCCTCCGGCATTAGCGACCCTGAGGCGGCTGCTGCTGCGGCTGCTGCGGCGCGGCCGGGAGCGGAACGACGTTGACGCTCGTCAGCTGCTGGTTGAGCGCGGCGAGCACCGCATCGGTGACATCGACGGCATTGGAACGGGCCAGGGTAGCGTTGACGTCAAGTGCGATGTTGGCGTTGCGCTGGGTCATCACCTGGGTCACGACCGGGTTCAGCCGCTCGTTGATCTGGCGAAGCACATTGGCCTGGGTCGACTGGATGTTCTGCTCCAGCCGCGCAATTTCCTGCTGGGCGGCGCTCTGCCGCGTCTGGAACTGCTGAACCCGGGTCTGGAGAGCGGCTTCGGCACTGGTGCGAGCTGCACCGGACTGGTTCCGAAGGGCCGCGCCGGCCTGCTCGATCGACTGAGCCTCCGTTTGCAGCGGCTGGCCGAGTTGCTGCGCACGCGTGCGCGCGGAGGTAACCATGCCCTCGAGCTGGGTCTGTGCGGCCCGGCACGCGGTGCACTCGCGATAGATGCGATCGGTATTCACGACCACGATCACGGCGTCCGGGGCGCGTTGCGCCTGGGCAGCCATCGGTGTGGTCAAGGCGAGCGCAGCGGCAGCTGCGCCAAAGGTGAGTTTGTTCATCAGAAAGCGGTCCCTACATTGAAGCTGAAGAGTTTGGTATCGTCACCGGGCTCACTTAATAGCGCCTTGGCTATATCGATCCTGAACGGACCGAATGGCGAGTTCCAGTTGAAGCCGATACCGATGGCGAGGCGCGGGCTGGGCGAGTCGCCCAGAAAGACTTCGCGGAATGGAGCGGTGATCTGGGTCTGGACCAGATTGGTGCCGGTGGGGCAGCCGGAGGCATCCACAGGGATCGGCGTGACGACCGGAGTTGTCCCGCCGCTGGAGCATTGGCGAAGCCCGTTCGCGTTGAGAACCGGCCGGAACAAGCGTGGATCATCAGGCGGCAGATCGTTCAGCACCGGCTGCCGGACGCCCCAAAGCGCCCCGATATCGACGAAGACGGACGGGCGGATGCCGAGATCACGAAGGCCGGCTCCGAGCGGAATTTCCAGCTCAGCGCGGCCGAGATAATAAGCCCGACCGCCAAGGGCGTCGTCGAGGATCTCCTGCCGGTCTTCGGAAAGGCGGACGTTGATCGGCGCCTGCGTGACCGGATCGCGCTCGAACAGGTAAGGGACACGCTGAATGCGCGGACCCACCCCGCGAATGTCGAACCCGCGGATCTGCGGATTGCCGAGGAAGAAGCGATCCGTGATCCGGACGGGATCCACGTTTGGGGAGCCATTCTCAAAGGAGTGGATGTAGCCGCCCTCGACGCTCAGCGAGAAGATGAAGTTGTTGAAGACGTTCCAGTATTTGGCCCCGCTCAAGCGCGTGCGGAGATAGCTTACGTCGCCGCCCAGACCGGCGAAATCCTGGCTCATCAACAGTCGCTCGCCGCGGGTCGGACGAAGGCTGTTGTTGAGCGTGCTGTAGAGCAACGAGTAACCGACCGAGGAGGTGAGACGGTTGCCGGTCGCGTCGCAAAGATAGCGACCCGCGAGCAGCGGATCGCAGGTTGCGGGCAGCGGACCCGCACCATCCGGATCGGAGAAGAAATTGGCCTCACTGAGGCCGACTTCGTCGAAATTCAGGCCATAGCGCAAGGCGAGCTGCAGATTGTTGGTCAGCGGCACGCCCATGCGAAGCTGGCCGCCGGTGCTCACCTGCTCATAGGTGGTTTCACGATTGTTGCCGACGAAATTGAAGCTGTTGTAGTCGCGCCGATACAGGTCGAAGCCGACCGCAACGTTGCGATCGAACAGATAAGGCTCGGTAAACCCGATTTCGGCCGATTTCGAATAGCTTGAATAATTGATCGCTGCCCGCAGCTCCTGCCCGAGGCCGCGGAAATTCCGTTGCCTGACCGACAGGCTCAGAAGGAAAGCCTCGAGGCTGGAATAACCGGCGGAGAGCTGAAGCTCACCGGTAGCGCGCTCCTCGACCTCGACGCCGAGCACCACCCGGTCAGGCCCGGACCCCTGCTCCTGCTGAATTTCCAGCTCGTCCTGGAAGAAGCCGAGCGAACGGATCCGATCGCGTGAACGGCTCACGGCGACGCTGTTGAACGGATCACCCTCGGCGAGCTGGAATTCGCGCCGGATCACCTTGTCGTGGGTGTTGCTGTTGCCGCTGATCTCGATCCGCTCGACGTAGACGCGCGGCGATTCCGCAACCCGGAAGGTGATCCCCATCGTCAAGTTTTCACGGCTGCGCTGATATTGCGGTCGAATGTCCGAGAAAGCGTAACCGAACAGGCCGGCAACCTCATTGAGCCGGGTGACGGTGTCCTCGACCTGCTGGGCGTTGAACCAGTCGCCCGTACGCATCGGGACGCTCGGCCGCAGCTGCTCGGCTGTCAGATCGCGAACGTCGCTCTCGATGTTCACTTCGCCGAATTTGTAGCGCTCGCCTTCCTCGACCACGTAGGTGATGATGAAGTCACGTCGATCCGGGGTGAGCTCCGCAACCGCCGACACGACCCGGAAATCCGCATAACCCTGAGTGAGGTAGAACTGCCTCAACTTCTGCTGGTCGAAGGCCAGCCGGTCAGGATCGTAAGTGTCGTTCGACTGGAGGATGTTCCACCAGCTCGCCTCTCGGGTCGCCATCTCGGAAATGAGCTGGCCGTCGCCGAAACGTTCGTTGCCGATGATGTTGATCTGGCGGACTCGCGACTTCGGCCCTTCGTCGATCTCGAAGACGACGTCGACGCGGTTCTGGTCAAGCTGAACGATCTGCGGCTCGACCCGAGCGGCGTAGCGGCCCTGGCGTCGATACAATTCGATGATCCGGGCGACGTCCGCCCTGGCGCGCGAGCGGGTGAAGATCTGGCGCGGCGCGAGCCGGATTTCCGGGGTGATCTTGTCGTCCTTGATGCGGCGGTTGCCCTCGAGGACGATCCGGTTGATCACCGGGTTTTCGCGGACCTGGACGACGAGGTTGCCGGTATCGGCGCCAGCGATCGTCACGTCGGCGAACAGCTCCGTCGCAAGCAGATCGCGAAGCGCCTGGTCGAGCCGCTCATTGTCATAAGGCTCGCCGGGACGAAGCGCGGTATAGGAAAGGACGGTCTCGGCCTCGAGACGCTGGTTGCCCGTGACGCTGATCGACCGGATGACCTGCTGAACCACCGGCGCAGGGACCGGCTGGGTCGTGGCGGGCTGGGTGGTCGCGGGCTGGGTCGTGGCGGGCTGGGCCATCTCGCCAGTCTGAGCGGCGGCTGGCGAAACCACGCCGCCGAGCACCGTTCCGACCAGCAGGGCTGCGCACAGCTTACGACCCTTGGGAAATGCTTGTTTCACCGTCACGCGGTCCGCCTTTGTGTTGAATGCCAGCCCTGTGGCCGGCCATGATACCTGTCGCGCCAGCCCTGCCCGATCATGCTCAGCCGATCAAGCCGCCAAGCTTGCTGAAGAGACCAAAAGAGGCCAGGTCGTTCAATGTCACGAAAATCATCAGCGCCAGCAAGACCGCCAGTCCGGTTCTGAATGCCCATTCCTGGGCAGCCGGCTTCAGCGGCTTACGCCTCACTCCCTCGATCGCGTAGAACAGCAGGTGCCCGCCATCCAGAAGCGGGATTGGCAACAAGTTGATGAATCCCAGATTAATTGAAATGAGGCTCATGAAGAGAACGAAGTCCAGCCAACCGAGACTCGCCTGCTGACCGGAATATTGGGCGATCTTCAAAGGGCCGCCCATTTCCTTCACCGATCGAGTGCCGGTGATCACCTGGCCCAGAGTCACGACCATCATCTTCACCGTGTGAGCCGTCTGGCGTAAGGCCGCGCCGACGACCTGGTGCGGCGGAAGGCGAGCCACCTCGATTCCACCAGGGCCGATGCCGACCCGTCCGATCCGCGCCTTGTTGCCGAAGCGATCCTCGAGCTGAAGCGGGCGCGGAACCACGGTCAATGATTGCAGAGCGCCCTGCCGCTCATATTCGAACGTCATCCGCTGCCCCGGCCTGATTGCGACGTAGGAAGCGATGTCCTCGAACCGCTCGATCGCCTGGCCGTCGATGGATCGAATACGGTCGCCGGGGCGCAGGCCTGCGGCCTGAGCCGCCGAACCTTCCTCGACTGCCGCTATGACCGGCGGGGTCCGCGGTTCGCCGTAGCTGGCGAACAAGGCGATGTAGACCAGGATCGCGACGAGAAAATTGGTGACTGGTCCCGCAAGGACGATCAGGAAGCGCTGCCACAATTTCTTCGCCTGAAAGGTTTCGGCGCGCTCGGCCGGCGGCAGGGCCAGCCATTCGTCGGACGGCGTGCTCGCCGGATTCATGTCGCCCTTGAACCGGACGTAACCGCCCAGCGGTAGCCAGCCCACTTTCCAGCGGGTGCCCCTTTTGTCGGTCCAGCCGAAAATCTCCCGGCCGAACCCGATCGAAAAGGCCTCCGCTTTGACGCCGAACCAGCGGCCGACGAAATAATGGCCCAGCTCATGGACGAAGATGAGCGGCCCGATGACGAGCAGGAAAGCGAGTATCGTGAAAAGGAAATTAGGACTGCTCAATCGCGGAACTTTCCTGCCATCGCCGCGGCCGCTTCGCGCGCCTCGCGGTCGATCTCCAGCACCTCATCCAGGGACGAGGGCGCGGGAGGGTCATAGCTGGCCAACACGTCGCCGACCAGTGCCGCTATATCGAGAAACCCGATCCGGCTTTCAAGGAAGGCCGCGACCGCTATCTCGTTGGCGGCATTAAGGATTGCCGGCTTCGCGCCGCCTTCTTCGAGCGCTTCGCGGGCAAGCCGCAGCGCGGGAAACCGTTCGAGATCGGGCGATTGGAAGTCGAGCGAGCCGATCCGCACGAGATCGAGCCGCTCGCAGGGCGTTTCCATCCGCTCCGGCCACGCCAAAGTGTAAGCGATCGGAATTCGCATGTCTGGAGCGCCGAGCTGGGCGAGCACCGAGCCATCGACATATTCCACCAGCGAGTGGATCACGGACTGGGGATGGATGACGACATCGAGGGCGTCAGCCTCCACCGGGAACAGATGATAGGCCTCGATCAGCTCCAGGCCCTTGTTCATCAGGGTTGCGCAAGCGACCGAGATCTTGGCGCCCATCGACCAGTTGGGATGAGCGATAGCCTCGGCCGCGGTCGCCTTCTTCATGTCGGCAATCGACTTGTTGAGGAAGGGCCCGCCGCTCGCCGTCAGGATGATCCGGCTGACACTCTCAGGATGGCTTCGGTCGAAGCATTGAAAGATCGCATTATGCTCGGAATCGACCGGCAGAAGTGTCGCCTTGCTCGCCGCGGCCGTGTTCATCATCAGCTCGCCGGCGGAAACCAGGGCTTCCTTGTTTGCGAAGGCGATGGTGCCGCCACCCTCGAGCGCGCGCATGACCGGCTTCAGGCCCGCCGTGCCGACGATCGCCGCCATCGTCCAGTCCGCACCTGCCCCGGCCGCTTCCTCGACCGCCGCCATGCCCGAACGTACGGTGACTCCGGAACCGGCCAAAGCCTCCTTGAGCGCATCGTGAAGTGCAGGATCGGCAATGACCGCTTCGGCTGGCTTGTGAAGTCGCGCCAGCTCGGCGAGGCCTGCCACATCACGGCCGGCGGTCAGTGCCAGCACTCGGAATCGATCCCCAGCGCGTCCGATCAGGTCCAGGGTCGATCGACCGACGGAGCCGGTTGCACCGAGAATGGTGACGCTGCGTTGCTCTCTCATGCGGTCCAAAGCCCTGTCATCAAGAATAGCATCGTCGCAGCGACCACGGCCAGAAGACCATCGAGCCGGTCGAGGACGCCGCCGTGGCCGGGCAGGATATGGCCGCTGTCCTTCACCCCCGACCGCCTTTTCACCCAGCTTTCATAGAGGTCGCCGGCCTGGGCGATCAGCCCCATCGGCGCGCCCAGCCAGAGGAAGGGTGAACCGAGCCCGAGCAGGTCGGCGAAGAACCATCCCAAAACTGCGGCACCCAACATTCCGCCAATCAGGCCGGCCCAGGTTTTGTTGGGACTGATCCGCGGTGCGAGTTTGGGTCCGCCGATCGAGCGGCCGGCGAAATAAGCGAAGATGTCGGTCGACCAGGTGACGATCAGTACCCAGAAGACCAAAGCCGCGCCGTTCCAGCTCAGGACGAGCAGCGCAAAGGCGGGCACTGCGATGTAGACAAAGCCCCAGGCCAGGGTTGCTCTTCGGCTCGCCAGGCCGAGCAGAACTCCGATCAGGACGGCAGCGCCGAAGCCCCACCAGGCTGGCTCAAAGGTCGCGGGACGGAACGCGGCCGTAATTCCGTCGCCTCTCGCGACGAGCGTCGTCCCGACGACAGGGTAGAGGAGCTCAGTTCCGACCAGCAAATAAGCGGCCACGAGAACGGCGCCGATTCCGCTCCAGAGCCGCTTCACGCGGTGCATGTCGCCCCACTCGACGATCATCACGATGGCCGCGAGCGCCGTGAGCCCCCGGAAAAGCCAGCCGCCAAAATAAACCGCAGCCGTCGCCACCGCGATCATCGCTACACTGGCGACGAAGCGGATCGGCAAGTCCGACTTTCTGACCCGGGTCTGGCCGTCGCTCATAAGCCTCCGTATCGCCGCTCGCGCCGGGCATATTCAGCCAATGCCGAACGCATGGCGTCGCCATCGAAATCCGGCCACAGGGCATCGACGAACAGGAGCTCTGCGTAAGCGGCCTGCCACAGGAGGAAATTGGACAGGCGATATTCGCCAGAAGTGCGGATCAGCAAATCCAGCGGCGGAAGACCTGCCGTATCCAGCGCGGAGTCCAGTCTCGCCTCGTCGATCTGCTCGGGGCTCAGCCGGCCGGCGCGAACCTCGGCGGCGAGGCTCCGGGCGGCGCGAACAATCTCGGTCCGCCCGCCATAATTCAAAGCGATCGCCAAGGTCATCCGGTCGTTGCCGGCCGTCTTTTCCACGGCCCCGTCGACCAGGGCCGCGACATCGCTTTCGAAGGCCTTGTGATCACCCAGAATTCGGAGACGAATCCCTTCCTGGTGAAGCGTATCGAGCTCTTTCTTGATATAATATTTTAAAAGACCGGTAAGATCGCTTATCTCCGCTTTCGGGCGCCGCCAATTCTCGGAGCTGAAAGCGTAGAGGGTGAGGCATTCGACCCCCGCCTCGCCTGCGGCACGGAGCGCATTTCGAGCGGCCTCCGCCCCGGCCCGATGGCCCGCGGACCTCGGCAGGCCGCGTGCTTTCGCCCAGCGGCCATTACCGTCCATGATGATGGCGACATGGCGAGGCACAGCGGGCGCCGGCCCGATCGCGGCCGGCCCTGAGCCGGCCGACTGAGGGCCCCGGCTCACCGTTGCAGGATTTCCCTATCCTTCGTCACGAGCACCTGATCGATCTCGGCGATCGTCTCGTCGGTCAACTTCTGGACCTCGGTTTCGCGGCGCTTGCGTTCGTCTTCGCTGATCTCGTGCTTCTTCTCGTCCTGCTTGAGGGCGTCATTGCCGTCCCGACGAACGTTGCGGACGGCGATCTTGGCCTTCTCCGCATATTGGTGGGCGAGCTTGGAAAGCTCCTTGCGCCGTTCCTCGGTCATGTCGGGAATCGGCAGCCGAATGTTCTGGCCGTCGACGACCGGGTTGATGCCGAGATCGGCGTTCCGGATCGCCTTTTCGACCGGTCCGATATTGCTCTTGTCCCAGACCTGCACCGAAAGCATCCGCGGTTCCGGCGCCGAGACGGTCGCCACCTGGTTCAGCGGCATGTTCGATCCATAGACCTCAACATGGACCGGATCCAGCAAGGTGGTGGTGGCCCGGCCGGTCCTCAGCCCACCGAGATCATGCTTCAGCGCCTCCACCGCGCCGTGCATTCGACGCTGCAGATCGGCTTTGTCATAGGCTGGCATGGCTGTCTCCTTCATTGAGAACGATCGTTGCAGTGCCTTCGCCGCCGAGCACTCGGGCCAGATTGCCCTGCTCGCGGATATTGAAGACCACGATCGGAATATTGTTATCGCGGCACAAGGCGATGGCACTGGCGTCCATCACCTTGAGATCGTCCGCGAGCACCCGATTGAAGGTGAGGCGTTCGTACCTTTTCGCGCCCGCATTCTTCTTCGGGTCGGAATCGTAGATCCCATCGACACTGGTGCCCTTGAACAAGGCGTCGCAGCCCATTTCGGCCGCGCGCAGCGCGGCGGCCGTATCGGTCGTAAAGAACGGATTGCCGGTGCCAGCGGCGAAAATCACCACCCTGCCCTTCTCCATGTGCCGGACGGCGCGACGGCGAATATAAGGCTCGGAGACGGTCGCCATCGGGATCGCGGACTGAACCCTCGTATCGACGCCGATTTTCTCGAGCGCATTCTGCAGCGCCAAGGCATTCATCACCGTCGCCAGCATGCCCATGTAATCGGCGCTAGCACGGTCGAAACCCTTCGCGGCTCCCGCGAGACCGCGGAAGATGTTGCCGCCGCCGACGACGAGGCAAAGTTCGTGGCCGGCCTCGCGGGCGGCCCGGATCTCGTCGGCCAGGCGGGCGACCGTGTCGGGATCGATTCCGAACTGTCCTTCGCCCATCAGGGCTTCACCGGACAGTTTCAGGAGGATTCGGTTGAAACGCGGGCGCGGCATGGGGTTTGTCGATCCGATCGGCGTCTGCGGGATGAGGTGGCGCACCTTAGTAAGCATGCGCCACCCTGCCAAGCATCTTCCCCCCTCCGAATCTGGAGTGGGGCCACCCCTTCAGGCGACAGGCTCGGCCCTGCCGACACCGGAAGCGGCAGCGACTTCGGCGGCGAAATCGCTTTCCTTCTTCTCGATACCCTCGCCGAGCTGGAAACGAACGAAAGCGTTGATCGCGATCGGCGCCCCGGCCTGCTTGCCGGCCGCCGCGACGACATCCTCGACCTTGGTCTTGTTGTCCATCACGAAGAGCTGCGACAGGAGCGCATTCTCCTTGCGGAACTTGGCGATCGCGCCTTCCACCATCTTCTCGACGATATTGTCGGGCTTGCCCGATTCCTTCGCCTTTTCCGAAGCGATCGCCCGTTCCCGCTCGATCGTCGCCGAATCCAGCTCGTCGCCGGTCAGCGCCTGCGGATTGGCCGCGGCGATGTGCATCGCCAGCTGCTTTCCAAGGGTCTCGAGCGCGCCTTTGTCGGCATTGCTTTCGAGGGCCACCAGGACGCCGATCTTGCCGAGACCCGGAGCGACGCTGTTGTGGACGTAAGATACGACCACGCCGTCGCTGACCTGAAGCACCCCGGTGCGGCGAAGCGACTGGTTCTCGCCGATCGTCGCGACGTTGCTGGTGAGCTTCTCCTGCACCGTACCGCCCGAGGGCCAGCTCGCCGCAAGCAGATTTTCGACATTGCCGCTACCCTGGAGTGCAAGATCAGCAACGGTTCGAACGAATTCCTGGAACTGCTCGTTCTTCGCAACGAAATCCGTCTCGGAATTGACTTCGACGACGGCGCCGCGATTGCCGGCGACGGCGACCCCGACCAGGCCCTCGGCCGCGGTCCGGCCCGCTTTCTTGGCGGCAGCCGCAAGGCCCTTGGTGCGCAGCCAGTCGATCGCCGCCTCCATGTCGCCCTGGGTTTCGTTCAGCGCCTTCTTGCAGTCCATCATGCCGGCGCCAGTGCGCTCGCGCAGTTCCTTGACGGCAGCGGCGGTGATCTCAGCCATGTTTCATATCCTCTTGTGTTCGTACGATATTGCGTTCGTCTTGAGCCTGATCGAGGCGACCCCGCAATCAAACGGAATAGCCTCGACCGATCCGGTCCGAGCGGAGAGGGGGACGGCCCCTCTCCTCTTTCGCTCAGGCTTCGGCCAGCGCCTGTTCGGCCGGCGGCTCGTCCATCGCGCCGATGTCGACCCCGCGAGCGGAGGCGCCACCCTGCTTTCCGGCCAGGACCGCGTCGGCGATCGCGTCGCAATAAAGACGAATGGCGCGGCTCGCATCGTCATTGCCCGGGACCGGGAAAGCGATTCCCTGCGGGCTGACGTTGGTATCGAGAACGGCGATTACCGGGATGCCAAGGACATTGGCTTCCTTGACCGCCAGCTCTTCCTTGTTGGCGTCGATGATGAAGATGACGTCCGGAAGGCCACCCATGTCGCGGATACCGCCCAGCGACAGCTCCAGTTTGTCACGCTCACGGGTCAGCTGAAGAACTTCCTTCTTGGTGAGCCCGGCGGTGTCGCCGGAAAGCTGCTCCTCGAGGCTCTTGAAGCGCTTGATCGAGTTGGAAATCGTCTTCCAGTTGGTGAGCATTCCGCCCAGCCAGCGGTGGTTGACGAAATGCTGACCCGAACGGCGTGCCGCTTCGGCGATCGGATCCTGAGCCTGGCGCTTGGTGCCGACGAACAGCACCTTGCCCCCGGCCGCAACCGATTGGCGGACGAAGTCGATCGCCCGTGCGAACAAAGGCACGGTCTGCGACAGGTCGATGATGTGGACGCCGTTCCGCTCGCCGAAAATATACGGCTTCATCTTCGGATTCCAGCGGTGGGTCTGGTGGCCGAAATGCGCTCCGGCCTCGAGCAATTGCTGCATGGTGACGTCGGGTGACGCCATGATCGTTCTCCTTCCGGTTCTACCTCTGCGGCGCCGAATGATCCCGGATCAGATCCGAGACACCGGTATGATGGCATCCGCATGTGGAATGGCCGCGCACTTACGGGGACGCGGCCGGGAAATCAACCCGCCCCCGCTATGCCTGACGCCGGCAGGGACTCGAAAATGGTCGAAGCCACGCCCGCCTTGCTCGCGATCCAGTGCCCCTGGACGATCGTCGGCGACGCCGGAATTAGGCTTTAGCTCCCATGCGCGAGATCGTTACGCCAGCGCTTGACAATAGAACAAAACGGGAACATAATCCGTGGTTCAAGCTGGTGTGGAGCCATTTCGCCACCGCATCGTTCCAACCCTCGGAAAAAAGGGGAAAGCCATGGCTCACCTCGTTTCGATCCTGTTCTTCTCCGGTCTCCTCGTCTCGCTCGGCCTGGCGCTCGAGTTCACGATAAGGGCGTATCGGGCGGAGATTGTCGCGGCCCTGCGCGGCGTTGCCTTGATGGAGCGGCAGCCACGGGCGAAGGAACCTGCGTTGCGGCATTGGCACGCTGCCGCCTGATTCTGGCATAGCTCATGATGCTGAAGGGGATCAGCGCGAGATAGAGGAAGGCGACGGCGCTCAACGTTTCCCACGGCGCCGAAAAAACGGCTGCTCCGATCAGCGCGATGATGACGATCGCTTCCAGCCGTATTTTTCGCCTCAGCTTCAGCGAACCCCAAGAGAAGGTCGCGATGCTGGATATGGCCAGGAAAGCGATCAATCCCGCCCAGCCGGCGACCAGATAACGGTCGCGCAGCCAATCCCATTGCTGATCACTCGCCAGCCAGAGGATTATCGGGAGAAGAAGCAGTCCCGCTCCGGCTGGCGCCGGGACCCCGGTGTTGAAGCCCGCCGATTTGTGGGGCTGGTCCTCGACATCGATTCGGGCATTGAAGCGGGCCAGGCGCAACGCCATGCAGGCGGCGTAAGCCAAAGCGAAGATCCAGCCGATCCGCGGCCAGGTCTGGAGCACCCACAAGTGGAGAATGATGGCCGGCGACGCGCCGAAGGCGATCACGTCGGACAGCGAATCAAGCTCTGCGCCGAAACGGCTCTGGCCCTTGAGCGCCCGGGCAATCCTGCCATCCATGCCGTCGAGGACCCCTGCAGCCACGATCGCATAGATCGCATTTTCCCATTCGCCCGCGATCGCGAAACGGACGCCCGTGAGACCGACGCACAAGGCAAGGGCCGTGACCGCGTTGGGCACGACGGCCCGAAGTGGAATGCCCCGCCTATCCCGCTCGCGCGGTACGAGTGTCACTGGGCCACGCCCTCGATCAGTTCCGAGATTCCCGCTTTGGCGATGATCGTCTCACCGGCGACCGTACGCTGGCCAAGGAGCACCTGCGAAGAAGTCCCGGCGGGGAGATAGACGTCGACCCGGCTGCCGAACCGGATCAGGCCGACACGCTGGCCTGCAATCAGACGGTCGCCGACCTTGATCCAGGGCACGATTCGCCGAGCGACGAGGCCCGCGATCTGGGTGAACGCCACCTTCGTCCCATTCTCTCCTTCGACGAGGATATGCTGACGCTCATTATCCTCGCTGGCCTTGTCGAGATCGGCATTCAGGAACTTGCCGGCGATGTAGACGACCTGACGGACCGTTCCGGGAATCGGGGTCCGATTGATGTGAACGTCGAACACGCTCATGAAGATGGAGACCCGGATCAATGGCTCATCCGCAAGGCCTTCCGGACCGATCAGTTCGCGCGGCGGCGGCACCGTAGCGATCATCGTCACCATGCCGTCCGCGGGCGCGATAATCAGCCCTTCCCCGGTCGGCGTGGTGCGGATGGGGTCACGAAAGAAGGCGGCGATCCAGGCGGTGACGCCGATGGCCAGCCAGCCGAGCCAGTCCCAATCGATGACCCACCAGAACAACAGGGCCACCGCGGCCGCGATGACGACGAACTTGCGCCCTTCCGGATGCACGCTGGGCATCCGGTAGCGGACGGTGGGAGTAGTCGGATCGGATTTTTCGAGCGAGGACATGCGCCGTCTTTAGGCGGTGAGCGGAGGGGAAACAACCGAGCGCGGCGTTCGGTTGATCAGCGCGCCGGCTCCGCCTACACGGCCTCGCGAAGCAGACGCAAGAAACAGGAAAGCGCGAC
This sequence comes from Allosphingosinicella sp., assembly GCA_035710145.1. GTDB lineage: Bacteria > Pseudomonadota > Alphaproteobacteria > Sphingomonadales > Sphingomonadaceae > Allosphingosinicella. Next base: position 14,107 of record DASTDX010000064.1, on the reverse strand, counting down.
CGCCTTATGGCCAAGATCAAGGTGAAGAACCCCGTCGTCGAGCTCGATGGCGACGAGATGACCCGCATCATTTGGCAGTGGATCCGGGAGCGGTTGATCCTGCCCTATCTCGACGTCGAACTGCTTTATTTCGATCTCGGGATCGAGAAACGGGACGAAACCGAGGATCGGATCACCGTCGAGGCGGCCGAGGCAATCAAGAAGCACGGGGTCGGCGTCAAGTGCGCCACGATCACGCCCGACGAGGCCCGGGTCGAGGAGTTCGGCCTGAAGAAGATGTGGAAATCCCCGAATGGCACCATCCGCAACATCCTCGGCGGCGTGGTCTTTCGGGAGCCGATCGTCATCCAGAACGTGCCCCGACTGATCCCAGGCTGGACCGACCCGATCGTCATCGGGCGTCACGCCTTCGGCGACCAGTACAAGGCGACCGACTTCCGGGTGCCCGGTCCCGGCAAGCTCACCATCAAGTGGACGGGCGAGAATGGAGAGTTGATCGAGCACGAGGTGTTCGATTTCCCGTCGGCGGGCGTTGCGATGGGAATGTACAATCTCGATGACTCGATCCGGGATTTCGCCCGCGCCTGCCTGAACTACGGTCTCAACCGTCAATGGCCGGTCTATCTGTCCACCAAGAACACAATCCTCAAGGCCTATGACGGCCGCTTCAAGGATATCTTCGAGGAGGTATTCACGAGCGATTTCAAGGCAAAGTTCGATGAGATTGGAATCGAATATCAGCATCGCTTGATCGATGACCTGGTCGCCAGCGCCCTCAAGTGGAGCGGCAAGTTCGTGTGGGCGTGCAAGAATTACGACGGCGACGTTCAGTCTGATCTGGTCGCGCAAGGTTTCGGTTCGCTCGGACTGATGACCTCTATCCTGATGAGCCCCGACGGCAAGACGGTCGAAGCGGAAGCCGCTCACGGCACGGTGACCCGTCACTATCGCATGCACGAGCAGGGCAAGGCGACTTCGACCAACCCGATCGCCTCGATCTTCGCCTGGACCGGCGGCCTCAAATATCGCGGCAAGTTCGACGACACGCCGGAGGTCACCCGCTTCGCCGAAACCCTCGAGCGCGTCTGTGTGGAAACGGTCGAACAAGGCCAGATGACCAAGGATCTCGCCATCCTGATCGGTCCCGACCAGAGCTGGATGACGACCGAGCAGTTTTTCGAGGCGATCCGGGCGAATCTCGAAAAGGCCATGGCTGAAGAAAGCCAGGCAGCCTGAGGCGCGCCCACAGGAGATTGCTGACAAACGGACGTCGGGCTGCATAAAGAGCCTATGCACCCGGCCCCCACCGATTTCGGCACGTCCGGCCTCAGTGATGCGCTCGTCATCCTGGGCGCCGCGGGGATCGTCATACCGGCTTTCGCGCGATTCAAGATCAGTCCGGTCATCGGCTTCATCCTGATCGGCCTGCTGGTCGGCCCCGCGGGCCTGGGATCCCTGTCCGACCAGTATTCCTGGCTCAACTACGTCACCATTTCCAATCGCGAGGCGATCGAGCCGTTCGCCGAATTCGGCATCATCCTGTTGTTGTTCTCGATCGGGCTCGAACTGTCATTCAAGCGGCTGTGGGGCATGCGTCGGCTGGTCTTCGGCGTTGGAGCAGCGGAATTGCTACTGGGCGGCGCCTTCATCGGCCTGGCGCTTTATTTGCTGGGGACGAGTGCGACCGCTTCGATCGCTTTGGGCCTGGCGCTCGCTTTGTCCTCGACGGCCCTGGTCCTGCCGCTGACCAACGCCGCCACGCCGGTCGGCCGATCCGCTTTGGCCATGTTGCTGTTCGAGGATCTGGCGATCGTTCCGATCATCTTCGCACTCGGTGCCCTTTCCCCGCATGTCGGCCTCGCCGGCTTTACCAACATGGTCAACGTCCTGCTCGCGGGCGCCGCGGTCGTCGCCGCCATGCTCGTTCTCGGGCGGCTGCTGCTGCCGCGCCTCTTCGCCCAGGCGGCCCGGACGAAAAGCCCGGAGCTCTTTCTCGCCGCGAGCCTATTGGTCGTGATCGCCGCCAGTCTGGCGACAGCTGCGGTGGGACTTTCGCCGATCGTCGGCGCGGTCATCGCGGGAATCCTGATTGCCGAGACCGACTATCTGGACGAGGTCGAGGTGATCACGGCGCCGTTCCGCGGTCTTGCCCTGGGCGTGTTCCTCATCACCGTCGGAATGAGTGTGGATGTCAGGGTCATCATCGAGAATTGGCAGGCCCTGCTGGCGGCCGTGCTCGGGGTGCTGGCCATCAAGGCCGCGGTGACGGCATTCCTGCTTCGGCTTTCCGGCGCATCGCCCGCCGTAGCGGCCGAGACCGGGGTCGTGATGGCGTCCCCTTCGGAGACGACCCTGATCGTTCTCGCCGCTGCCTCGGTGGCCGGACTCATCACCCGGGAAACGGCGGCCTTCTGGCAGATCGTTACTGCGATCGGGCTGACGATTACGCCTTTGCTCGCCAAACTTGGGCAGATGGCCGCCCGCGGAGTGGACACCTCCTCGGTGGATGAGGTTGCCCTGCCAGCGCCGGGTGACGGGTCGCCGCCCGTGATCATCATCGGTTATGGCCGGGTCGGGCAACTCGTCGCCGAGATGCTCAAGGCCCATGGTCGCATTTATCTGGCCGTGGATTCCGACGTCGACGCCGTCGCGGTTGCGCGCAAGGCGGGCGATCCGATCATCTTCGGCGACGTTTCCCGGCCGGAGCTGGTCGATCGCCTCAACCTGGGTCACGCCGAAGCTCTGGTCCTGACGATGGACGATCCCGTGCTGACCGTCCGCCTCACCAAACGGGTACGGGCCAGCTCGCCCAATCTTACCATCGTCGCGCGCGCCCGCGATCCTTCGCACGCGGCCGAGCTATACCGGGCCGGGGCAACCGACGCAGTCCCTGAAACCATCGAATCGTCCCTCCAGCTGTCCGAGGCCGTGCTGGTGGATCTTGGCATGGCCATGGGTCCCGTTATCGCCTCGATTCATGAGAAACGAAGCGAACTGCGCAAACAGATCATGGAGCTTGGCATGCTTCCCAAGGAGCCGCCGCAGCGCGGACGTCGGCTCCGGGACGCGCTCAACCCGCAATAGCCACTGGTCTCAGGCCACCGCTGCTGTTATCGTTCCGCCTTTGTTCTTGGAGTGAGAGATGGGCAGACGATCGGGGAGCGCCGATCTGCCGCTGCACGGCGGCCGGGTCCCGGCCTGGCTGGGAGAGCGGATGACCAGGCTCGGGACGGTCATCGCCGAGGCTATCATCCTTCATTACGGGCGCGACGAACTGCTGCGCCGGCTCGCTCATCCCTTCTGGTTTCAGTCGTTCGGCGCGGTGATGGGGATGGACTGGCACTCCTCGGGCATCACGACCAGCGTCGTCGGCGCCCTCAAGCGCGGCCTCAATCCTCGCGCCGCCGAGCTTGGCGTTCACGTCTGCGGCGGCCGCGGCCGGCACAGCCGGCGAACGCCTGCGGAGCTGGCGTCCGCGGGAGAAGGAGCCGGCTTCGACGGCATTGCCCTGGGTACGGTCAGTCGCCTGGTTGCCAAGGTCGACAGCGCCGCCGTCCAGGACGGTTTCGGCCTATATCTCCACGGCTTCTTCGTGACCGACGACGGTAACTGGACCGTCGTCCAGCAAGGGATGAATAGCGACAGCAGGATGGCGCGCCGCTACCACTGGCTGTCCGAAGGCATGAAGAGCTTCGTCGATTCACCCCACAACGCGATCGAGGGCAAAGCTGTCGGTGCGATCGTCAATCTGGCCGATCGTCGGGCCGCCCAATCACGCTCCGCGCAGCTCGATCTCCTCGATTCCCTGGGACCGGACGGCGTCGTTCAGGAACTGGCCGCCCTCCGGCCGACTGTCGATACCGACTCACCGGTCCTTCCCCACTTGATCTTGCCGAGCCGTCATGACGTCACTTCCGGGGACGTCGTGCTTCGTCGGCTCCACGGCAGTCTTGCAGCTGCGGCCGAGGCTGGCCCCATAGATTTTCCGGAACTTCTCCTGGTTCCCGGGGTCGGCGCAAGGACGATCCAATCGCTCGCCTTGGTGGCCGAAGCCATCCATGGCGCGCCCTGTCGTTTCAGCGATCCGGCCCGCTTCTCGCTCGCTCATGGCGGCAAGGACCGCCATCCTTTCCCTGTTCCCCTCAAGGTCTATGACAAGACGATCGGCGTCCTGAAGACAGCGGTCGAGCAAGCCAGGCTCGGCAATGACGAGAAGATCGGTGCCATCCGCCGTCTCGACGAGCAGGCGCGCCGGCTTGAGGCCTATGTCGACGGGCCCTCGGTCGAGACTTTCATCGCCGAAGAACGCAGCCGATCACACGAATATGGGGGGATGAGCGTCTTCGGCGCCGAGCCGCCGGTTCAGGCCGGCACAGCCTCGAGCGCTTCGCGCACGGCCTGAATGGCCTCCGCGGCCTTGCTGCCGTCGGGACCGCCGCCCTGGGCGAGGTCCGGGCGTCCGCCTCCGCCCTGACCGCCCAGTGCTTCGACCGCCTTGCGGACAAGCTCGATCGCATTGCGTGTCCCAACCAGTTCTTCCGTCACGCCGACGGCGACCGTGGCCCGACCGTCGTTGACGGCGACTATGGTAACGACGCCCGAGCCGATGCGCTTTTTCGCTTCGTCGACCAGCCCGCGCAGAGCTTTGGGATCGAGATCGGCGAGGACCTGGCCGATGAAGCCGTGCCCACCGACCTGTTCCGGGCCCGCTTCTTCCGCTCTCGCCCCGCCGCCAAGCGCGAGCATCTTCCTGGCCTCGGCCAGTTCGCGCTCGAGCCGACGCCGATCCTCGACCAGAGCGGTGACTCGCGCCGGTACTTCCTCAGGAGACGATTTGAGCGCGGTGGCGGCCTCTCTCAACCGGCTTTCGCGGTCGATCAGCCAGCGACGTGCAGTTTCGCCGGTCAGTGCCTCGATCCTTCGAACGCCCGAGGCGACGGCGCTCTCGCCGATGATCTTGAACAGCTGAATATCGCCGAGGGCAGAAACGTGGGTGCCCCCGCAAAGCTCGATGGAATAAGTGGAATCCGTCCCCCGCCCCATCGACAGGACCCTTACCTCGTCGCCATATTTCTCCCCGAACAGGGCCATCGCGCCGGCCGCGATCGCCTCGTCGGGACTCATCAGCTTGGTCGTCACCGGCTGGTTTTCACGAATGTGGCGATTCACCTCTTCTTCGATCGCGTCGATATCGTCGCGGTCGAGCCCCTTCGGATGCGAGAAATCGAAGCGGAAATAATCCGGCGCGACCAGGCTTCCCTTCTGGGTGACGTGCCCGCCCAGGCGATGGCGAAGGGCGGCATGGAGCAGGTGGGTGGCCGAATGATTGGCTCTGACGCGGTTCCGCCGATCCGCATCGACCGAAAGATGGACGCTGTCGCCGACCGACACCTCGCCAGACCGGATCGCCGCGTGGTGCGCGTGGAGCCGTCCCAACGGTTTGGACGTATCCTCAACGATGCCCTGCAGGCCCTTGTCCGAGCTTATGTTTCCGGAATCGCCGATCTGGCCACCGCTTTCCCCGTAGAAGGGCGTCTGGTTGGTCAGGATGATGACCCTGTCGCCGCTTCCCGCACGTTCGACCCGAACGCCGTCCTTGACGATCGCGATCACCTGGCCTTCCCCCTCATGGCCGGCATATCCGGTGAATTCGGTTGATCCGAACGCCTCGGCAATGTCGAACCAGATATCTTCGGAAGCCTTGGCGCCTGAGCCTTTCCAGGCGGCGCGCGCCGCCGCCTTCTGCTCGGCCATCGCCGCATCGAACCCCGATCGATCGACTCCGAACCCTTGCGCGCGAAGGGCGTCCTCCGTGAGATCGTAGGGAAATCCAAAAGTGTCATACAGCTTGAACGCCGTCTCCCCGGCGAGCGTCTCGCCCGGTCTCATCGCGGCCGTCGCTTCGTCCAGCAGCTTCAGTCCCTTTTCAAGGGTCTGACGAAAACGGGTTTCCTCCAGCTTGAGCGTTTCCTCGATCAAAGGCTGGGCCCGGACCAGTTCGGGATAGAAGGCACCCATCTCTGCGACCAGAGCCGGCACGAGGCGGTGCATGAGCGGATCAGCGGCGCCCAATATGTGGGCGTGACGCATCGCCCGCCGCATGATCCGGCGAAGGACGTAGCCCCTGCCCTCATTGGCCGGCAGGACGCCGTCGGCGATCAGGAAACCGGACGCGCGGAGATGATCCGCGATGACCCGGTGGCTGGCTTTGCGCTCGCCGGTCGGAGTCGATCCGGTGAGTTCGGCCGAGGCGGTGATCAGCGAAGCAAAGGTGTCGGTATCGTAATTGTCGTGCACGCCCTGGAGGACGGCCGAGATGCGCTCCAGACCCATGCCGGTGTCGATGGACGGGCGCGGCAGATCGCGGACGATCTCGTTGGCCTCCTGCTCATATTGCATGAAGACGAGATTCCAGATCTCGGTGAAGCGGTCGCCATCCTCGTTCGCGGATCCCGGCGGCCCGCCCGGAATATGCTCGCCATGATCGTAGAAGATTTCCGAGCATGGTCCGCAGGGCCCATTGTCACCCATCGCCCAGAAATTGTCCTTGGTCGGGATCCGGATGATACGGCTTTCCGGGAGGCCCGAAATCTTCCGCCACAGATCGAAGGCCTCGTCGTCGGTATGGTAGACGGTCGCCGTCAGACGGTCGGGGCTGATCCCCCACTCCTGGGTAATCAGCCGCCAGGCCAGGTCGATCGCCTGTTCCTTGAAATAATCGCCGAACGAGAAGTTGCCGAGCATCTCGAAGAAGGTATGGTGCCGGGCGGTGTAACCGACGTTGTCGAGATCGTTGTGCTTACCGCCGGCGCGAACGCATTTCTGGGACGAAGTCGCGGTCTGGTAGGGCCGGCTTTCCTGACCGGTGAAAACGTTCTTGAACGGGACCATGCCGGCGTTGACGAACATCAGGGTCGGATCGTTCTGCGGAACGAGCGGCGCGGAAGGCACGATCGCGTGCCCCTCGCGTCCGAAATAGTCCAGAAAGCTGCGCCTGATGTCGTTGGTGGAGGTCATGCCGGCGATGTAAGGGAGCAACGTCCTGCGGGCAAGCAAGCCGACACCCCCTGTTTCAGTGCCTCGAGCCCCGTTACAAAGGGCGAACGCATGGAAAGGCTCAACCCATGAAGCTCGATCTGACAGTGTTTGCGTTGATCGTTGGTTTTGCCGCCTCGCCCGCGTGCGGCCAGCAGGCACCGGCTTCCGGCGGGGCCGACTCAGGCGCTTCAACCGCAGTAGTCGCTGGCACCGTCAGAACCTTCGATGTGCCGCCCGGGTCTCGGCCGCACGACGTGGCTCCGGCTCCCGACGGCAAGATCTGGTACACCGGCCAGCGCCGGGGCGTTCTCGGCATCCTCGACCCGGCAACCGGCGCGGTCCGCGAGGTTCCCCTGGGCGAAGGCTCGGCACCGCACGGCGTAATCCAGGGGCCAGATGGCGCTGCCTGGATAACCGACAGCGGCCTGAATGCGATCGTCCGCTATGATCCGGCCACGGACGCCGTCAGAGCCTGGCCGCTTCCGTCCGAATTTCCCGATTCCAACCTCAACACGGCCGCCTTCGATGGCGACGGCGTGTTGTGGTTCACGGGCCAGACCGGCGTGTACGGCCGGGTCGACCCCCGTACCGATCGGATCGAGGTGTGGCGCGACCCCGAGGGACGTGGGCCCTACGGCATTGCTGCCACGCCATCGGGCGACGTCTATTATGTTTCGCTCGCCGGCAGCCATCTGGCGCGAATCGATCGTCGGACCGGATCGGCAACCATCATCGAGCCCCCGACGGCCCAGCAGGGCGCTCGGCGGGTCTGGGCCGACAGCCGCGGCCATCTGTGGATATCCGAATGGAATGGTGGCCAGCTCAGTCGCTACAATCCGGCGACCGGCGAATGGAAGAGCTGGCGTCCCGAGGGCGGGCGGCCGCGAGTCTATGCCGTCTACGTCGATGAGCGCGATATCGTGTGGGTCAGCGATTTCGGTGCCAACGCGGTCCTGTCGTTCGATCCCGCGACCGAAAGTTGGACGCGTTATCCCGGCAGCGGCGACAACGCTCAGGTGAGGCAGATTCTCGGAAGTCCGGGCAGGATCTATCTGCCTGAATCAGGTCTCGACCGGATCATGGTGATCGACACCAGCGGATGAAGCGGCTGGGGTTCGCGCTGTCGGCGGTGATCGTCGCAGGAGCGGCCTGCGCCGCCCCGCCGCCGATCGACCTGGCTCGGGGCGAAATCCTTTATCGTCAATGCTTTGCCTGCCACGCACTGGAGCCGGACGCCAACACGCCGGCGGGGCCGACATTGAGCGGCATCGTCGGTCGGCGGATCGCTTCGGAGCAGGGCTTCGATTATTCGCCGGCGCTTCGACGGCTGGCGGGAGAGCAGCCACGATGGAGTCCGGAACTGCTGGATCGTTTCCTTCAGGATCCGGAGGCGGTCGCTCCCGGTACCGAGATGGGATTTCCCGGGCTGACCGCCGAAGAGGACCGCGACGCCCTGATTGGCTGGCTGGCGACTGGCTCGGGCCGCCGCCCCTGAGCCCCGCTCCGCAGCCCTGCCCTTCATACCCCCTTGAACTTCGCCGCATATGGGTGAAGGCTGGATGTTTCCCACAAGACGCGGCGCCGCGTCGTCTTCGCGGAGTGCCGCCGGCACACGAAGGAGACGTTCATGCCCGGTAGAGCTGCAGGCACCAGAACCATCGCGCTCGTCGGGCCTGGCGGGGCGGGTAAAACCAGCCTTGCCGAGGCCCTTCTTTTTGCCGCCGGAGCGACGGCCCGGCAGGGCTCGGTCGCCGAAGGGACCAGCGTCGGCGATTCCAGCCCGGAGGCGCGCGCTCGCGGCGGCTCCACGGAGCTCAACCTGTTTCACCTCGATTATATGGACGACCACTTCGCTCTGATCGACGGTCCGGGATCGGTGGGCTTTGCTGCCGATGGCGCGCTCGGCGCAGCAGCGGCCGACCTGGCGATCGTCGTCGTCGATCCGGAACCGGATCGGGCCCTGCTCGCGGAGCCCACATTGCGGCAGCTCGAGTCGCTGGGGATTCCTCACATGATCTTCGTCAACAAGATCGATCATGCGCGCGGATCCATCCAGGCTCTGCTCGAATCGCTGCAGCCGATGAGCGCATCGCCTTTGATCGCCCGCTGGATCCCCATTCGCGATGGGGAGAAGGTTACCGGCTTCGTCGATATCGCGCTCGAGCGAGCTTATTATTACCGTCCTGGCCAGCCTTCCGAGCAGAAGGAAATACCGGGCGATCTCGCCGATCGCGAAGCGCTCGAGCGCGCCCACATGCTCGAGCAGCTCGCTGACCATGACGATGTCCTGCTCGAGCAATTGCTCATGGACGAAGTCCCAGATCGGCAAACCGTCTTCGACGATCTGGCGAAGGAAACGGGTGCCGCCCAGATTGTGCCGGTCCTCTTCGGCTCCGCGACGATGGATTTCGGCGTCCGCCGGTTGCTGAAGACGCTCCGTCACGAGGTACCCGGTCCGTCGGCGACGGCCGATCGGCTCGGCGCGTCGAAAGGATGCGCCTTGGCCTTCAAGGTCTCGAACAGTGGCGCAATGGGCAGGCTGACTTTTGCACGGATATTCGGCGGCGGCCTGAAGGAAGGCGCCGAGCTCAAGGGTCCGGACGGCGATTCCATCCGTATCGGGACCCTGTTCGCGGTTCAGGGCGACAAGACGACGAAGCTGGCCGAGGCGAAAGACGGCGATGTGGTCGCGATCGCGAAGCTGGAAGGAGTTGGCGCCGGCCAGTGGCTTGCCTCAGGCAAGGCGCCGCCGTCTCCCGATCTCCCTCCGCCCGCGCGCAATTATGCGCTCGCCATCGCCACCAAGGACCGAAAGGACGATGTCCGTCTGTCTACGGCGTTGCACCGCCTGATCGAGGAGGATCGTGCCTTGCTGTGGGAGCAGGACGAGGCGCTTCATGAAACCCGGCTCAAGGGCGTCAACGACGAGCACCTCAAGGTCACACTCGAACGGCTGAAGCGTCGCTACGGCGTGGCGGTGGATTCGCGTCCGCCGGCGATCGGCTACAAGGAAACGATCCGCAGGACCGTCACCCAGCGAGGCCGTCACAAGAAGCAGTCGGGCGGCCATGGCCAGTTCGGCGACACGGTTATCGAAGTGAAGCCGCTGCCGCGCGGCGAGGGCTTCAAGTTCCAGGACAGGATCACGGGCGGGGTCGTGCCCAAGCAGTGGATACCCGCGGTCGAGGCCGGAGTCCGGGACGCAATGGCAAAAGGGCCGCTCGGCTTCCCGGTGGTGGACGTCCTGGTGACCCTGATCGACGGGTCCTATCACAGCGTCGACAGCTCCGAGATCGCCTTCCGCACCGCAGGGCGCATCGGCATGTCGGAGGCGCTCGCCGCGGCTTCGCCGCACTTGCTGGAACCGGTGATGAAAGTGACCGTGATTGCCCCGAGCTCGGCCACTTCAAGGGTCACCTCCGCGATCGCCAGCCGCCGCGGACAGATGCTCGGCATGGGCCCGTGCGAAGGCTGGTCGCGCTGGGACCAGGTCGAGGCATTGATCCCGGAAGCCGAGATGCAGGGTTTCGACGCCGAGCTCCGTTCCCTGAGTCAGGGCCTTGCCACTTATACGGCCGAGTTCGATCACCTCGCCGAGCTCAACGGCACCCTTGCCGAAAAGGTGGTCCAGCGGGAACTGGAGCCGGCTTAGCTCTCGCCCTCCAGGGGCTGTGCCGCTTACGAGGGATGAGCTTCGGCGGTTTCTGCTCCCCCTGCCCTCGCCATGGGAGCAGCATCTTCGGTCGGCTCCGCGGCCGAGATGACCTGGGCCGCGACGAGATCGCCGACGACGTTCAACGTCGTCCGGCACATGTCGAGGAAGCGGTCGACGCCGAGCACCAGGGCTATGGCCTCGGGCTGGATCCCGACCATCGCCAGGATCAATGCGACCACGGGTAGCGAGCCGGCGGGCACCCCGGCCGTGCCGATCCCACCGAGGATGCAGACGAGCATCACCGTCAGCTGCTGCCACAAGGTGAGTTCGAGGCCGAAGAACTGGGCGAGGAAGATAACGGTGACGCCTTCGAACATCGCGGTGCCGTTCTGGTTGGCGGTGGCGCCGACGGTGAGGACGAAGCGCGCGATCCGCGGCGGCAGCTTCAGGCGCTCGTCCGCCACGCGAAGCGCCGTGGGCAGGGTCGCGTTGGATGAGGCGGTGGAAAACGCCATCAGGCTCGCTTCCTGCGTCTCGCGGAAAAAAGCGATCGGGTTCTTTCGTCCCAGGGTAACCAGCAGGATCGGAAAGACGATGAACATCTGGATCCCCAGAGCGAGCAGCACGACGCCGACATAAGCGGACAGTCGGATGAGCAGCTCCCAGCCGAAGGCCGCTGCCAGATTGAACATGAAACAGGCGACCGCCAGCGGGGCCAGCTTGATGACGATCATGATCAGCCGCATCGTCACTTCGAACAGGCCCTCGAAGCCGCGCTTGAGAGCGCGGGCATTCGGCGTGTCGGTCAGCAGCAGGCCGATCCCGAAGAACAAGGCGAAGAACATCACCGACAGGATCGCGCTGTTGCTGCCCATGACGTCGACGAGATTGTTCGGAATGATGTTGACGAAGGCGTCAATGCCGGTGGGTTGCTCGGCACTGGTCTGGACGATCTCGCCGGCCCGGCCGGACGATTCCGCAAGCAGGGAAGCCGCGACGGCGCGGTCGACGCCAGCGCCCGGCTGGAGCAGGTTGACCACGATCAGGCTCACGGCGACCGCGATGGAAGAGACGATCACCGTATAGGCCAGGGTTCGAAGCCCCACCCGCTTCAGGGAGCGAATCTCGCCCATTTCGGAGATTCCGACGACGAGGGCGGAAAAAAGCAGGGGAATCACCAGCATGAACAGCAAGCGCAGGAACACCTGCCCGATCGGCTCGGTGACCCAGGTCATGAACGTTTCGACCCACGGCGCATCGGGCTGGGTCGAGTAGACGAAGAGTCCGCCGGCAAGGCCGACGACGAAGCCGATGGCCATTTTAAGGTGTAGCGGCATGCTCCGCTTGGCGGTGTTTTCCATTGACGAGGGCCCCTTGCTGGTTGGCCGGCATCGGGGCTTCCGAGCGAGCAAAAGTCAACAGTGCAAATGCTGGAAAGCTGCAGGCGAGGGAGAAGGCTGCCTGCAGTGGATCATGGTTACCGGCCGGTTAGCTTTCCCTGTTGAGCAGATGACAACCACAGTTGGCGAAGATGCACGCTCCCGTTTCGGAGCGATGCGATGCGCCTGTCCAAGACAAGTCCAGCACGACGACCGAACCTTGGCGTTCGGCTCGTTCCGCTGCTTCTGGCGCTGGGCTCGCCCCTTGCCGCGGCGCCATCGTCCGATCCCGCACCGTCGCCATCGCGTTGGGATTTGCCGGCCCCCAACATGTCGCGCCGTGGAGCGCTTCTCGGTGGCGCCAGTCGGATGGAGCAGATCCTCGCGCAGCAGGGCGTGGCCGTCATTTCGAACGCGGTGATGATCGGATCTCCTCCGACCCCCGCCGGAGGAGATGCACACGTCTCTTCAAGGCTCGCGCTTGCACATGGTGGCGTATCGGCGCCGGCTGGGCCAGCCGAACGCGCAAGCCCGGGCGCGCCGAATGTCTTTGGCTCGCAGGCGCTTCGTGTTTCACGCACGCCACTCGAGTATCAATGGCTCAGGGCCTCAGCGCAATCGGCTGGTCTGCGCCAGTGGTCCGCTGACCTTCCGGGTGTGAGAACGGGTCATGAGCGGGAAACGCTCGACCGGGTAAATCGCTGGGTCAATGACCGCGTGCAGTTTGTCGATGATTTTCGGCGGTCGGGTCAGGCGGACAGCTGGTCTGGCGCAACCGAAACCCTTCGCCGGGGAAGCGGAGACTGCGAAGACTTCGCGCTCGCGAAAATGCAGCTCCTGAGCGCGCTGGGTTTCGCGGACGAGCAGATGTATCTCGTCATCGTCCGCGATCTGGTCAGGCAATCGGACCACGCCGTCCTGGTGGTCGAGGCAGGAGATCGCTTTCTCGTTCTCGACAACATGACCGACGAGATCCTGGAGAGCGGCCAGGTGCGCGACTATCGGCCCATCTTCAGTTACTCGGGGCAAGGTCGGTGGATTCACGGTTACGCCCGCCAAAGGGCGCTCCCTCCGGTGCAGCTCGCGTCCACCGCGTTCGCCAGCTTGCGCTGAGACGGGGAAAGACTCACCGTTCCCGGAGCGCCTCGCTTCGGGCTCTCAGAACCGGGTTCAAAATGTAGCTCAGGATAGACTTGCGCCCGGTAATCACTTCCACATCGGTCATCATTCCGGGCGTGATCGGCAGACGATTGGTACCTCTCTGGAGAAAGGCACGATCGGTTTCCACGATCACGGTGAAGAACGCCTCCCTCGATTGCTCGTCATAGGTACTGTCGGCCCCGATCTGGACGACTCTGCCGTCAAGACCGCCATAGGTGGCGAAATCATAAGCGGTCACTTTGACGAGTGCGCGATCCCCGACCTGGATGAAGGCGATATCGCTCGGCCGAATCCGGGTTTCGATAAGGAGCCCCCCGCCAAGAGGAACCACCTCCATGATCTTCTGGCCGGCATTGAGAAACCCACCGAGCGTCGTCACCTGTATATCATTGACGACCCCGTCAGCTGGGGAGCGGATTTCGGTCCGCTGGAGCCGGCCGGCAGCACCACGCGCCGATTGTTCGTTCACGGCGATCCGCGTGGTGATCTGGCTTCGCTCATTGAGCGCTTCCTGACGAAATTCCTGCTGTGCGGTTCCAACCTGCGCCTGCGCCTCCCGGATGCCTGCACTGGCGCGCGAGACCGCTTCCTGGGCCGCGGCCAATCGTCCCTGAATGTCGACGAGCTCCCGCCGGGCCTGAAGCAATTCGGTTTCGGGAATGATATTGCGGGTGGCGAGAGGCTCGAGCATTTCGACGCTGCGCTGCGCGAGCGAAAGGCTACCCCGAAGGCTCTGCACAGTGGCCTGGGCTTCGCCCAAATCGCGCCGCCGCTGCTCCACCGCCGCCGTCAGCGCCGCCACTCGGCTACGCAGGGTCGAGGCACGGGCCTGGCGCAACGCGGTTTCCTGGGCACAAGCGGCCGAGATTTGGCC
>DASTDX010000063.1:0-58508 GCA_035710145.1 Allosphingosinicella sp. | reverse complement strand
AGTCGCATCAACGCCCCCGTGCCGCGAAAACCGCTTCGGTCCTCAAGGTGCGATCGGGGTTGGCGCTCGCCCGGAGGCTCTCGACGGTGACGCCTTGCCTTTCAAGTCCGGCAATCCAGGCGAAATAGGCTTCTGCCCGCGCCGCATCGACGGCGATGCTGGCGCGTGCGGGACTGCGGCCGATAATTCGGGCGCCGGTAAAACCGGCTTCAGTCGCCGTCCGGCTGATCAACCCGTCGATCGGCAGGGCGGGCGCCATCGCCGCCGGCTGAGCCGAGCGCCGGGAGCGATCAGCCTGGGCCCGCGCTTCGGCCGCCGCGATCACGGCCTCTCCGTGCCTGAGCTTGGCGTCCTCGAGCGCCCCGATCAGGGGCTGGGCGACGAGCAGCCAGCCAAGAACCAGGGCCAGCAAGCCGGCCATGACCGAAAGCAGTCTCTGCTCGCGCTGACTCCGTCCGGTCCACCAGAGAGACAAATGCCGGGCCATCATGGACGGACCGTCAAATCGGCGACAGGGCGGCCACCCGCGGTGCGGGGAACGCCAACGTCCGCGTCGAGGCCGCTGGCCTCTGCACGCTGCTCCAGCGCAACCAGGCTGGCAGGCGAGTCCGCCTGGAGCGTGGCCGTCAGGCTTCCATCGGGGCGGAATTCCAGGCGCGTCAGTTCGACGTTCGGGGTTCCTCTGACGGCCCCGAACAAGGCGGCGGCAGTGCCACTGAAATTTCCGCTTCGCCTCGCTCCGCTCGAGCTGGAGAGCGTCCGAGCCTCCGCTTCCAAGGCGTCGGCGGCGAAGGTGTAGCGAAGGATCATCGTCACCTGGACCGCCAGCGTCAGCAGGATGAAGGCAAGACCGAGCGCAAGGATCCGCCGCAACCGGCCGCTGTCCTTGCGCCAATTGCGCCGTCGGGCAAATGGCCCCTGTCTAAGGTTGAGAGGCGGATCGGCGAGGATTGCGGGAAGCTCGGCTTCGAACCGTTCCGGCGGAATCGTGATACTCTCACGGTCACCAATGATGGCTTCTGCAAGCTCTGGCTCGAGGCTGAAGGCGGAAGCCTCGCCTCTGTAGTCGGTGACCGCGCCGCGATCACGGCGAACAAAGCCTTGGAGCGGCGGCCGCAAGAGCATCGGCGTCGGCACGATGACGGCCGGGTCGAGTCCCGCCGACGCTGCGGCGGCCAGCCACTCCCCCATAAGTCGCGACGGCAACATGGCGACGGGAGTCTGGCCATCCTCGGGACGGCCTACTGCGACATGAAGGTCGGCGATCGGCTCGGCACTAAAGTCCGCGAGGAGAAGTCGCGCAGCGGCGGCCGCCTGGGCAGGCGCAAGTCCCTCGGCCAGCTCCAGCCAATGCACGGCGACCTTTTCCCCCGGCACTGCAAGGATGGATGCCGCCGGAGTGGGGAAAGGCTCACCGGACTCGCCCCGAAGGATGACCTCATCGGAGTCGAAGAGCAGCCAGTGGCCCGGGACCCCGTCCTCGTCGAGGAAGACCAGGGCCGTCTCCGCCGTGACGGCCTCAGTTACTGATATCTTCATCTTCCCCCGAGCCGCCCTCGCGGCCGTCGGCGCCAAGCGAAGCGATCCGGAAATCGCGGCCGTCGGGCGCCGGGGCGCTGTAGCTGTACGGATTGCGCCACGGATCGTTAGGGAGGCGCCGGATGTAGTTTCCCGCGACCAGCGCCTGCAGGCCCTCTTCCTCGGTCGGGTAGCGGAGATGATCCAGGCGATACATGTCGATCGCTTGCTCCAGGGTCGCGATGTCCGCGCGCGCCTTCGTCGTCGCGGCGCGATTGGTCGCCGGCATGACGTTGATGATCACGACGGTCGCGAGCAGGCCGATGATGACGATCACCACCATCAGTTCGACCAGGGTGAACCCCTGCTGGTCATTCTTGCGGCGGCGACGGATCAGGCGGCGTCGGGTCTTGGGCATCACATTCCCCCGGCAAGGGTATCGAGTTGCAGGATGGGCAGCAGGATCGAAAGCACGATGAGGGCGACGACCGCCCCCATGACGATGATGATCGCCGGCTCCAGAAGGGACAAGGCGGTCGAGGTGAAGGCGTCGAACTCCCGGTCCAGATAATCCGCCGCTCGTTCAAGCATCAGGTCGAGGCGCCCGGACGCCTCCCCCGAAGCAGCAAGATAGACGAGCAAGGGCGGAAAGACATTGGCCTTGCGCAGGGCTCCGGCCAAGCTTCCACCCGTCCGGATCGTCTCGGCGATGTCCGCCGAAGCGGCGCGAAGAACCCGGTTGTGGACGGTGCCCGTGGTAAGGCGCAATCCGTCGAGGAGAGGCAGCCGGCTGGCGACCATCGTCGCCAGGGTCCTTGCCATCCGGGCCGCGTGAAGATCGCGGATCAGCCTGCCGATCAACGGCAGTCGAAGCAGCAGCCCGTCAAACTTCATTCGGAGCCCTTCCTCCTTGAGCGCCTGGCTGGCGAGGATGGCCGCTAACGCCGCAAGGATCAGCAAGGCCCACCAATAGTGGCTGAGAAATGCGGAAAGGCCGATCACAAGGCGAGTCAGCAAGGGCAGTTGCTGGCCGACATCCTGGAACTGTTCGACGACCTTAGGGACGACGAAGATCATCAGAGCGAAGACGACGAAGGTCGCCACCAGAGCGAGCACGATCGGATAAGCGAGGGTCGAGAGCACCTTGCCCCTGACCTGGGCTTGGCGTTCAAGCAGATTGGCGAGGCGCTCGAGGATGAGCGGCAAAGTACCCGAGCTCTCGCCGGCCGAGACCATGGCCCGATAAAGAGCAGGAAAGCTGCGGGGCTCGCGGCCCATCGCGTCCGCAAGCCTTCGACCCTCGACAACGCCGCCATGGACATTGCCGATGATCCGCCTCACCTCTTCCCTCTCCGACTGACGTGACAGGGTGCGAAGGGCCTCCTCCAGCGGCGAGACCTGGACCAGGGTCGCGAGCTGCCGGGTGAACAGGGTCAGTTGCTTGCCGTTGAGCTTCTTGCGGACCAATATGCCGCTCGAGAGCAAAGGCGGTACCGACGATCCCGTTGCCGGCTCGATCCTGACTACATAGAGCTTTCGGGAAGTAAGCTGAGCGCGTGCGGCCTCGGTGGAGTCGGCCCGCAGCGAGCCCCGCCGCTCACGGCCTGCGGTATCGAGCCCGACATAAGCATATTCAGGCATCGGATTTTTCCAAACGCGAGACCCGGACGGCTTCTTCAGGACTAGTCACGCCTTCGAGCACCAGGGCGCGAGCCGCATCGACCAGTGTCGGCGAGTCGCGAAAGGCATGTTCCGCGATCGCCGTCTCATCCCCGCCGCTGTTGATCAGCCGTCGCACCGTCTCGTCCACCTTCACCGCCTCGAACAGACCGATGCGGCCCTTATACCCGCTATTGCCGCAGCTCGGGCAGCCTTTGGGTTCGAAGACGATCGCGTCGTCCTCGAGACCCAAAGCGGCGCCGCGTGAACCGAGCGCCTGCGTCGGCTGGCGACACTCGGGACAGAGCCGCCGGACCAGCCGCTGAGCCAGGACCGCACGGACTGTCGAAGCGATCAGAAACGGCTCCACCTTCATGTCCCGAAGCCGGGTAATGGCACCGATCGCGTTGTTGGTATGGACCGTCGACAGGACCAGGTGGCCCGTCAACGCCGCCTGCACCGCGATGTCGGCGGTCTCACGGTCGCGAATCTCACCGACCATCACGACATCGGGATCCTGACGAAGGATCGCCCGCAGCCCTGCGGCAAAGGTGAGACCGACCTGCGGATTGATTTGAGTCTGGCCGACTCCGTCGACCGCATATTCGACCGGGTCCTCGACGGTGAGGATGTTGCGGCTGCCGTCATTGAGCCGTTTAAGCCCGGCGTACAGGCTGGTCGTCTTTCCCGAGCCCGTTGGACCGGTGACGAGGACGATTCCGTTCGGCTCGGCGAGCGCTTCGCGGAACAGGCGGTTGACGGACTCGCTCATGCCGAGCCCGTCTAGATCGATCCCGGCATTCTCCTTGTCGAGGATCCGAAGCACGACCCGCTCCCCTGCGCGGCTCGGAAGGGTGGAAACGCGAACGTCGATCAGCTTGCCGCCCAAAGTGAGACCGATCCGGCCGTCCTGCGGAAGCCGCCGCTCGGCAATGTCGAGGCGCGCCATGACCTTGATCCGGCTGACCACGACCGGAGCGACGTGCGGCGGCATTCGAAGGGTCTCGCGGAGCACGCCGTCCATCCGCATTCGAACGACCAGTCCGGTCTCATAGGGCTCGATATGGATGTCGCTGACGCCCTGGCGAGCGGCGTCCGCGATGATTCCATTGATCAGCCGGATCGCGGGGGCGTCGTCCGACGTGTCGAGCAGATCGTCGGCACTGGGCAAAGCTGCGGCGAGATGGCCGAGATCGTCACCGAAGCCCAGCGAGTCCGCCGCGCTTGCCGTCGACTCGGCGTCCGATCCGTAGCGATCCGACAGCAGCCGATCGAACCCGGCAGGATCGATGCGCTCCAGCGCGAAGGGACGGGCGAGGAAGCGGCGCAACTCGAGCAACCCTTGAGGATCAGCACCCTCCCGCATCGTCACCGAGAGCGCGCCGTCGGCCGCAGTCGTCGCGACGAAACCGTGCCGTCGAGCAAAGCTGTACGGAAGTCTCGCCTCGTCCGTCATGGCTTCGCCCTCGCCGCGAGCGATTTTCATTGCGGCGGCGATTCGCTCGCCGGAAGCGCGACCGGGGTCACTACCTGGTCCTGGGCCTGCGCCTGCACGGGTGCCGCCGGCGGCACTGTCCCGAGATAATCCCGGACGAGCTCGTCGATGGTGGGCTCGCGCCGCGGGTTGGCGGTTCTCTGGTGCTCGCGGACGAAGTCATACCGACGGGCGCTCATCTCGCGCGCATCGTCAGCGGAGCGCAGGATGGTCGGCCTGATGAACACCATAAGGTTGGTGCGACCGCGGGCTCGCCCGCGCGACCGGAACAGATTGCCGATGATCGGGATGTCGCCCAACACGGGTACCCGCTCGAGCGTCCGCCGCTCATTATCGTCCAGAAGGCCGCCAATGCCGACGATTTCGCCGTCGTCGACCGTGATCGTCGTCTCCAGCTCACGCTTGTTGAGGATCAGGTCCTGGAAGTCGTTTGACACCGGACCGGCGATCGAGCTCACCTCCTGCCGAAGATCGAGCTTGATCGTCCCGCCGGCGTTGATCTGCGGCCGAACCTCCAACGTAATTCCGACATTCTGGCGCTGAACCGTTCGGAAGGCGTTGTCGAAATTGTCTGACAGCGCCTCTCCGGTGGTAATCGGGATTTCCTGTCCGACCAGGATCCGCGCTTCCTGATTGTCCAGGGTCATGATCGAGGGCGTTGACAATATGTTCGACTGGTTATCCGAGCGCACCGCGTTGACGATCGCCCCGAAGATGGCGTTGCCGGTCCGGATCGCCGCGCCGGCCACGCCGCCATTGATCCCGGCCAGTTCACGCGCCGCTGCCTCGATCAGGTCAGTACCACCATTGCTGGTCGTCGTCGTCGTCGATCCCGTTCCGGTGGTAACGGTGGTCGTCGTGCCGCCAAGCTCGCGGGCGGCGATGGCACCGGCGATGGTCCCGAGATTGGGCGTGATGTTCGAGTAATTGGTGACTGCGAACGGGATGTTTGACCCGCGCAGGCCGGCAAGGAAGAGCTGCACGCCGAGCTGCTGGGCAGCAGTGTCGGAAATTTCGACGATGATCGCTTCGACGAGTACCTGCTGGCGTCGGATGTCGAGCTGACGGACGACCTCACCGAGCATTCGCTGAACGTCTGGGGTGGCCGAGATGACGATCGCATTGGCGCCCTCGAAGCGGGTGACCACTGCGTTGCGCGCGGCGAGGGGCGGGGTTCCGGCCGGCGCTGCGGCAACGATCGCGGTCGGAGCGGCCGTTTCCTCGATCGTCCCTTCGCGGCTGGTGCTGCTCCGGCGGGTCCGGACCGTCGTCGTCGGCTGGGTCGGTGTCTGCCCGAGCAGTTGCTGAAGGACCGGAAGCAATTGCTCGGCGTCGGCATGTTCGAGGAAGACGACGCGAATTTCGCTTCCGCTCGCGGCGCGCCGATCGAGCTCGGTGGCGATCGCTATGAGCTGCGATACGCTGGCACCGTCCCCCCGCAATGCGATCGCGTTTGAACTGTCGACCGCGACGACCGAGACCCCGTCAGGCGCAAGCTCGCCGAGCGCCGCCGCGATCTCTCGCGCGCCGGCATTGTCGAGACCGACGATCCTGGTGACCCCCGTGTCGACGTCGATCCGGGCGAGCACCTGCCGAACCCTGGCTACGTTATCCGCGAAGTCCGACACCACGATCGAGCTCCGACTTGCGGTGATCGAGCCGCTTGCGCTGACCAGTGGCCGGAGCGTCTCGACGGCGGAGGCAGCCTCGATATTGCGCACTCTAAGGATCTCAGTGACGAACCCGCTCGGACTGGAGCGGCCGCCGATGGGAGCCGAGGCCGCAGCGCCAGCCACAGGCTGGACCCGAAGCGCTCCGCCCGAAGCAGGAACCGCGACGAAACCGTTCGCTCTCAGGGTCGAGAGGAACAGTTCGAAATATTCGGAACGCGACAAGGGCCGCTCGGTAACGACCGAGACTCGGCCCTGGACGCCCGGATCGATGATGAAGGTTCGCCCCGTAACGCGCGCGGCATCCTGGATGAAGGCGCGGATGTCCGCGTCGCGAAGGTTCAGGACGTGCTGCGACCAGACCGGCGATAATGGTGTGCAGACAATGGCAAGGGCAATCAGGATACGCTTCACCGGCTCAACCTCACACGCATTGGAATGGCGCGACCGCCGCGGTCGACCATCACCGTCACTTCACCGCGGCTCTGGGCGACCTGCGCCCGTACCTGTTCGACCGATCGAACAGGCTGGCCGTCGATCGCGACGATGACGTCACCTGGAGCGAAGCCGGCGGCACGGAAAATCTGGCTGTCCGCCCCCGGGCTGACGACGACGCCGTTCACGCGACCATTGACGTTGCGGGGCTGGAACTGGACGGGCTGTCCCGGCAACGGCGAGGGTGGCGCAGGATTGGCGACCGGGAGCGACATCGACGGGGGCGCTGTCTGGGGCAATGGCGGCACCTCGCTGCCGGCCCCGGCCGGGCCACCCACCGTTTCGGCCACCGTCGACTGATCGAGGAAAATCTGCTCGCGACTGCCCTGATGATTGATGGTGACGCTGTCGAAGCCGACTTCCGCGAGAGTCACTCCGGGCATGATCTCGTCGCCGACCGCAAAGCTCATCTGCCGGCCATCCGGAAGAGCGATGATGGCAGATCCCCGTCCGGTCGCTCGGTCCTCGCGAACGCCATAGAGTTTGAGATTGAGCGACGTGACCACTCCGGAGCCGCCGGTTTCGAGCCTGAAGAAGGGGTCGAAACTGCCGAGTGCGCCGAGGGCCGTCGGCGCCGCAAAGGAGGCTGGCGCCTTCCAGTCGCCGACTGGGCCGACCGGAGTCAGGAGCGCCCAAACCAGGCGTGCGCCCTGCACCGCAACCAAAGCCAGAAGGATCAGCTCCAGGGCGGACAGGGGCGTTGTCCGCGGCAAACGGACGAGCGGATTGCTCAGACGCATCGACGAACCGAACTCCCTCCCCCGAACTGCCGAAGCCGCTCAGCTATGTCGGGACCGTGACTCTGTTGTGACAGCGGCCCCGCGCATCACGCCTCATCGTTTTGAACTGGTTGGCGAAACGCCTCCCCTTCCCCGAAGAGTCGTGCTTCCGGAAGGTTCACAGCTTTTCCTGCGGCACGCAAGCTGAAAGCAGCCGGCGCCGGCCGTCAGCCGACGATGGAGCAATCCTCACCCGCGACACGCAGGCGGCGGCAGACACCGGCGGCCCCGGCACCCGAAGCTCGAAGGCGATACAGGGTTCGATCCTCGGACTGCACCGGGACGACCGAATGAGAAAGCGGCGCGAGATAGCGGAAGCGGCCCGAAAGCGCGGTCCAGGCACGTGTGGCCGCTGCCTGACTCGAAAAGGCGCCGAGCTGGATGGTCCCGACCGGCCCCTGAGGTTGCGCAGGTGCGGGCGCAACCGGAACGGACTGGGCCTGCTCCGTTGGGACCTGGCGCGGCGCCTCCGCCTTCACGGGGGTTCGCGGCCTTGAAGGTTCAACGGTAACCGGAGATTCGGGTACCGCGGCCGTATCGAGCTGGCCCTTCGGCTCCTCTCCTTCGCTCGCGGCGAAAGCCGTGTCCCCCTCGCCCTCGACGGCCATTCCTCCAGGGTCACCGGGCTTGATCTTGTAATCGCCTTGGGGTGCGGCGATCAGCTCGCCGTTGCCGCCGCCGGGCTGGCTTTGGTTCCTCGCCCAAAGCAGTCCTCCGACGATGACCGCAATGGCGAGCAGGCTGATGATGATCCAAGCGATCATCTTTGACCTGGATGGGCCTTCCTCGCGCTCTTCTTCCTCGACCGCTTCCAGCCAAGGCAGTCGGTCGCCATTGCCATAGTCGCCAGTGCGCGCGTCGCTCATCTCCACTGCCCCTTCTCACGCCGCGCGCGGCGTCACTGCATCTGCTCGACCGCCTCGACACCCATGACCGAGAGGCCGTTGCGGACAATCTGCCCGATTGCCTTCGCCAATTCCAGACGCGCCCGGGTGAGATCGGGACGATCGGCGACAAGAAAGCGCTTTTCGGGATCGTCGTTGCCCCGAGTCCACAAAGCGTGGAACGCGGCCGCCACATCGGTGAGATAAAAGGCGATGCGATGGGGCTCGTGGGTGGTCGCCGCGGCCTCGACGATTCGCGGGAACTGCGACCCGATCTTGATCAGCGCCAGTTCCTCGTCGTCGAGTAGGGCAAGATCCGCGTCGGCCGGTAGATCGAGTCCTGCCTCCGCAGTCCGCCGCTGAAGCGAACAGATTCGCGCGTGGGCATATTGGACGTAGAAGACCGGGTTGTCCTTCGAGGCTTCGACCACCTTCGCGAAGTCGAAGTCCATCTGCGCGTCCGCCTTGCGGGTCAGCATCGTGAAACGGACGACATCCTTGCCGACCTCGCCGACGACGTCGGCCAGGGTGACGAAGTTGCCGGACCTTTTCGACATCTTCACCGGCTCGCCCGCGCGAAGCAGCCGAACCATCTGGACGAGCTTGACGTCGAATGGCTTCTTGCCTTCCGTCAGAGCGGCGACGGCCGCACGGATCCTCTTGACGGTACCCGCGTGGTCCGCGCCCCAGATATCGATCAGCTGATCTGCCTTCTGGGCTTTCTGGAAATGATAAGCGAGGTCGCCCCCGAAATAGGTCCAGCTACCGTCCGACTTCTTCAATGGCCGATCCTGATCGTCTCCGAACTCGGTCGACCGGAACAGGACGAGTTCTACCGGCTCCCATTCGTCATGCTCGTCGAGGCTCTTCGGCCGCTCCAGGACCCCTTCATAGACGAGCCCCCGCGCTCGAAGGGTCTCAAGCGCCTGATCGGCCAGTCCCTTCTCGTGGACCTCCGCTTCAGAGGCAAAAACGTCATGATGAATCCCGAGCAAGGCCAGGTCGGACCGTATCTGCTCCATCATCGCGGCCACCGCGGCCCTGCGGAACAAGGCGAGCCATTCCGTCTCCGGCGCGGTTGCGAAGCGGTCTCCATGCTCGCCCGCGAGCCGCTCCCCGACCGGCTTGAGATAATCACCCGGATAGAGGCCGCCGGGAATTTCGCCGATCTCCTCGCCCAGCGCCTCGCGGTAACGAAGATGGGCGGAGCGGGCGAGTACATCGACCTGCCCGCCGGCATCGTTGACATAATATTCCCGGATCACCTGGTAGCCGGCATATTCGAGCAAGGTCGCAAGCGCGTCGCCGACCACGGCGCCGCGGCAATGGCCCATGTGCATGGGACCAGTGGGATTGGCCGAGACATATTCGACGTTCACCGTCTGCCCCGCCCCAATGCTTGATCGGCCATAATCGCCGCTCTCGAGAAGGATCGCCTGAAGTTCTTCCTCCCAGACCGAGCGGTCGAGCCGGATGTTGATGAAGCCGGGCCCGGCGACTTCGGCCCCTTGAACTTCAGGAAGCGCGGTCAGTCGCGGGACGATCAGTTCGGCCAGAGCACGGGGTTGAGTCCCGGTCCGTTTGGCGAGCACCATCGCCGCATTGGTGGCAATATCGCCATGAGCGCTATCCCGGGGTGGCTCCACTGCCACCGCAGATCGGTCGAGGCCGGCCGCGAGCTGCCCATCGGCTTCGAGAGCGTCGAGTGCTGAATCGATATGCGCGGCGAAGCGGGCGTAAAGCGTCACGTGATGATCCAGTCCAGCGGGAAAGGCGGCGCTTTAGCGGATCGCGGGCGCGAAGGTCCAGCGTCAGAAGCCTTTCGGCAGCGCCGTCGGACCAACCAGCTCCTCGTAACGGCTGATCGCATAGCGGTCGGTCATTCCGGCCATGAAGTCGCCGATCGACCGAAGGGTCTGGACCGGGCTTGGATCCGCCGGCCGCCATTCGAGCGGCAAAAGCTGCGGATCGCTCAGATAAGCAGCGAACAGGCCGGTGACGACCTTTTGCGCCTGAGCCTTCACCGCCCGAACCGGCGCCGCATCATACATGTGCTGCCACAGGAAGCGCTTCAGCTCACGTTCCTCGGCGGCCATTGGCTCGGAAAAGGCGGCAAGCGGATGGTCCAGCGCCCGCACCGCGCCGACTGACCCGACACCGGCGGCGGCGACCCGCCGCCGCGTTTCGTCGAGGACGTCATTGACCATGCGGCCGATCTGGTCCCGAACCAGCTCCCGGGCGAGGCGATCCTCAGGGGCATCTCCGTAACGATCCGAAACCAGCTTCCAGGTGCGCGCGACCAACGGCACCGAGCATAATTCCTCTATCGTGAACAATCCGGCGCGAAGGCCATCGTCGATGTCGTGATTGTCATAGGCGATGTCGTCGGCGATCGCCGCAATCTGCGCTTCGAGGCTGGGCCATGTACCCAGTTCCAGCGCAAACTCCGAATCCGCTTCCGACAGAGCCCAGGACGGTTCCAGCACCGGGCCATTATGCTTGGCAAGGCCCTCCAATGTCTCCCAGGTCAGGTTCAGCCCATCGAACGAAGGATAAGGCGATTCCAGCCGGGTGAGCGTCCGGATCGTGTGGGCATTGTGATCGAAGCCGCCGCCCTCGGCCATCGCCTCTTGCAGCGCCTCTTCGCCCGAATGGCCGAACGGCGGATGACCAATGTCATGCGCAAGGCACAAGGCTTCGGTCAGGTCCTCGTTCAGACCGAGCGCTCGCGCCAGAGTCCGGCCGATCTGCGCGACTTCAAGGCTGTGTGTCAGCCGGACCCTGAAATGGTCGCCGTCCGGAGCGACGAAGACCTGGGTCTTGTGTCTCAGACGGCGAAACGGAATCGAGTGGATGACCCGGTCGCGATCACGCTGGAAGTCATCGCGAGGACCCCGATTCGATCGTTCGCCATCCGGAAAGCGGCGTCCACGCGAGCGAGCGGGGTCGGAAGCGTAAGGGGCCAGGTTCATCGCCCCGGCGGCCTACCTCCCCGATTGGAGCCGTGCAATCTCCTGACCCGCCGAGCTTGTCCACGCGAAGGACGTCACGCTGCGGCGGGCGAGAGTGTTGACGAACGCCCGTGCTTCAGCGGCGCTCGCAAACGGGCCGACCAGCAACCGGTGGGTCGCATTGACTGGGGCAACCCATGCGTTGCGGTTCGCGAGTTCCGGGGCCTGGCTGCGGAGGCGGGCAAGCTCACGCGGCAAGGCTGCTGCATTCGCGCCACCGGCAATCTGGACCCAGTGGCGGCTGGGATGCGCTGGCGAAGCCGGAGTGGCCGCGGCGCGGGTGGACGACTGCGTGGCGCGGCCGCCGGCCACCGCGGGCGCCCTTCCTGTTGCCGGCTGCGTCGACGCTGGAGGTCGATCAGCCCGGGCTTCGTCGTCCGGCAATTCCGCGACGACGGCGGCGATGTCGGACAGGCTTCCAGTGGGTCGAGAAGCTGACTGGCTCACAGATGAACTCGCCGGAGCAGGCGACGCCGTTTCAGCTGAAGCCAGCTGCTGGCGGGCAGGCTGCGTACCTGGAGCCACTGTTCCGGTTGGAATGAGAACGATATTCGACGAACCAGGGGTCGATCCCTGTCGAGGCGCGGGCGCGCGAGACAGGTCATTCGCCGCGGAAAGTTGAAACGGCTGCCGGATGGACGAGATACTGGTCGTTTGCGGTTCGGCGGAACCCCGAGCCGGAGACAGAGTCGACCGCGATTGAGCCGGCACATTGGTGGTCGTCACCTGGCTGCGCTGCTCGGCGCGCGGAGTCTGGGCCCCAGGTGGTGGCACCCGCGCTGCTCTCGAACCCATCCGAGCCGCCTGGACGGGGCTGAGGCCGGAGTCTCGCGCAGCTTGCGATGTGAGGGTTTGCGGCGTCCGAGCAGATTGGGCGGGCCTCTGGTTTCGCGGTTGGGCCGCCTCCTGAGTCGGCCCGGGTCGGCGCCGCGCCGCACCGGCGGCCGGATCGACGGAGGGGCTTCGCGGTCGAAGGCCCGGGGTGCCGGTGGCGAGCGCCAGGGCTCCCGGATCGGCGCGTGTATCGCGGACATTGGCGGCCGCCGCTCCACCATTGTTCGGAAAACGACCGAAATGGGCCGCCATCGCCTTCTGCGACGGAGTCAGGTTCGGCAACCGGGCAAGGAAAGGCGTGATTGCCTCCGCCGCGGCTGGAGTCATCATCCCGTGGGCGGTGCGATTGGCGCCCGCCCAATCGCCGGTGAGAGCGAGGATGAAGGCCTGAGCCCGCCACGCCGCCCGCTCGTTGCGGCGCAGTTGGCCGTCGATCACTCGCAAGGCGGCGTCGCGCTCACCGCTGATCGCCAGCGAAAGGGCAAGCCGCCGCCTGACTTCGGGATCCTCGCGCCGCTGAAGGACCAGGGCATAATCCTGCTGGGCTCGTCGCGGATCGCCGACCATGTCGTGGGCAAGACCTCGGTCCCCGGCGATCTCCCAGGCCGGTGCGCCGAGGGCTACCGCTTCGGCAAAGAGGTTGAGCGCGGGCTGGCCCCTTTCCATACGCACCAGCACGGATGCCATCCCTGCCTTGACCCGCGGATCACGGGGTGCGACTTCACCGGCGCGTGAGAAAAAGGTGAGCGCGGCCTGCGTGTCGCCCCCTTGCAGCGCTGCCCGGCCGGCACCGATCAGTGCCTCGAGGCTGCGGGGATCGTCGGCCAGGGTTGTGAGGTGACGGCGCAGTTCGGCGCCGCCGTCGGGAACGAGCGACTGAACGACCGCGCCCGCCGGCAAGACGCCGGGACGGTTCGACTGCGCCTCAGCGCCCGTGGCAATGATAGTGCCCGCCGCAAGCAACAGGCTGTGGCGGACCCCCCGCATCGATACGCTCATCGCGCCGATAGACCCGGCTTAACCTTTACCGGCAATGACCGGCTCGCAGGAGTTGCGCTCAGCCGGGGCGACCGGACGATGAACGGCAACCGGCTAGGATCGCTTCACCTACTGATTGTTCTGCCGGTTGAGAAAGCGCGGAATGTCGAGCGGATCTCGTCCGGTTCGCATTTTCGGAGACTGGGCTTCCGAACCCTCATCTTCGACCTGGGCCTTCGCGGCGCCTCTGGCGATGTTGGACATCCGCTCGAAGAGGGTCCCACCGGACGGAGCGGCAGCAGGCTCGACTTCGGCCGCAGGCTCTTCCTCTCGGCTCAGCCAGGTGCGACGGCCGCCGTTCGGCATGGGCGCCTCGATCTCCTCTGTTTCAGGCTCGACCGCCGCGTCTTCATCGGACTCGAGCATGTCCATGCCACCGAGCAGCAATTCCTCCTCGCCCTCCTCTTCCACGCGTTCATCGAGCTCCAGCTCGTCGGCAACTTCTGCTGCCTCCGCGTGAGTCTCCAGTTCGGCTTCGGGTTCATCGTCGGCAACCGATTCCGGCGGGGTAAGGGTGATCGGTTCCGGTGCCGGAGCAGCGGGTGCCATCCTGATCGGCTCGGCCGCCCGCGTCGTCGGGAAGGTGAAGACTTTGGCCGGCTGCGCCGGCGCCTGCACGCCTTCCTGCACGTCGATACCCGTCGCGACGACGGATACCCGAATCTTGCCATCAAGATCGTTATTGAACGCGGAGCCCCAGATGATGTTGGCGTCCTCGTCGACCAATTCCCGGATGTGATTGGCGGCCTCGTCGACCTCCATCAGGCGCATGTCCTCGCCGCCGGTGATCGAGATGATGACGCCTTTGGCGCCCTTCATCGAGACGCCGTCGAGGAGCGGGTTCGCGATCGCCTGCTCTGCCGCCTCGATCGCGCGATTGTCGCCAATCGCCTCGCCCGTGCCCATCATCGCCTTGCCCATCTCGCTCATGACCGAGCGAACGTCGGCGAAATCGAGATTGATCAGGCCGGGCATGACCATCAGGTCGGTAATTCCGCGCACGCCTTGCTGGAGCACCTCGTCCGCCATCATGAACGCTTCCTTGAAGGTCGTGTTCGGATTGGCGATCCGGAAGAGGTTCTGGTTCGGAATGACGATCAGGGTATCGACATGCTGCTGCAGTTCGTTGATCCCCGCTTCGGCGGAACGGCCCCGGCGGGCTCCTTCGAAGCTGAACGGCTTGGTGACGACGCCGACGGTGAGGATCCCACGGTCGCGCGCCGCCTTGGCAATGACGGGCGCGGCGCCGGTGCCGGTGCCCCCGCCCATGCCAGCGGCAATGAAGCACATGTGCGCACCTTCGAGCGCCTGCTCGATCTCCATGATCGCTTCTTCAGCGGCCGCCTTGCCGATTTCGGGGCGCGAACCCGCTCCGAGGCCCTGGGTTATCTTCGGGCCGAGCTGGATCTTGCGGTCCGCGAGGCTGTGATTGAGCGCCTGGGCATCGGTGTTGGCGACGATGAAATCGACCCCCTGAACATCCGACTGGATCATGTTGGCGATCGCATTCCCGCCGGCCCCGCCGACGCCGATCACGCTGATGCGGGGCCGAAGCTCTTCCACTTCCGGGCGGATGAAATCGATGCTCATATCTGGTCTCCCCTGTGCCCTTGCGCCCTGTAACGCGCTCCCTCTAAGCCCTTTTGCACTATGCGATTCTCGGGTGCGAGCGAAAAGTTAACGGCTGACTCATTTTCTTCTCAATATTGACTCTTGAAGACGGAAATCAGCCGCTGAACGATGTTGCCCCCGGCCTTGTCCTGGGTCCCGACAGTCGGAAATCCCGCCCTCAAGTCGGTCTCGCCCGAGGCCGCGAACTGGGCCAGGCCGGCAAGGGTAGAGAATGCAGGACCGCTATGCGCGTCCGGCAGCCCCGGCATGTTGGGCCGCCCGACACGAACCGCGCGGCCAAGCACGCCCTGGGCATAATCGGCGATCCCCTTCAGCTCGGCGCCGCCGCCGGTCAGAACCACCTGTCGACCGAACGGCCCCTGAAAGCCCAAAGTCTTGAGCGCGGCTTCTATCTCGGCCGTGAGATGCTCGAGCCGCTGGCGGATCACTGCCACCAATTGGGCTCGGGTGACCCGGGCGGATTCCATGCCTTCCTGGCCGCCGGCGATCGGCGCCAGCTCGATCATGTCATGATTGTCGCGGGGACTCGTCATGGCCGACCCGTAAAAGCATTTTATCCGTTCGGCCTCGTTGCGGCGCGTTCCGAAGGCAGCGGCGATGTCGTCGGTGATGTCACTGCCGCCGAACGGGATGGTCTTCAGCCCCACCAGCATTCCCCCGGCGAACAAGGAGACGTTGGTGACGCCGGCGCCGAGCTCGACCAGAGCGACCCCAAGTTCACGCTCTTCGTCGCTGAGGCAGGCCTTCCCCGCGGCCACCGGCGAGGCGACGATCGCTTCCACCCCAAGATGGGCTGACCGGACGCACAAATCCAGATTTTTGACGGGCGCCGGGTCGGCAGCGACGACATGGATATCCACCGCCAGCCGATCGGCATGAAGGCCGCGAGGCTGCTTCACCCCGGTCATTCCGTCGATCGTGTAGAGCGCGGGAAGGGCGTGCAGGATCATCCGCCCCTCGGGGTCGATCGACTCCTGGCCGGCATTGAGCAGGGCATCGATATCCTCGCCGGAAATGCGGCGGCCGCCGATCGAGACCTCGACGCTGGCGACGGTACTGACAAGACCGCCGGCCGAAAAGCCGACGAACACCTGATCGATGTTGGTGCCAGCGATGCGTTCGGCCTGCTCGACCGCCTCTCGGATGGCCAGTTCGCTCTTTTCCATGTCGGCGATGTAGCCGCGTTTGACTCCTCGGCTCTCGCGCTGGCCGGTCCCCAATATCCTGAGGCGCCCGTCTTCGTCCGGTTCGGCGATAAGCGCCGAAACCTTGGACGATCCGACGTCGAGTGCCGCGACCAGCTTGCGCGCCGGGACCGGCTGTGTTCGCCGCATCAGACCCCGGGCTCACTATTGGCGGTGGAAGGCCGGAATCTCATATGGTCCTCGCAAGATCTTCCGGCACCGGACCGGGGTCCGGCGTGAGTTCGGGCACGCTTGTGCCCGGTTCACGCGACACCCTGACGATCATCCGGCGCGGGTCGCGCATGTCGAAACGGACAAAGCCGCGTCCGAGCAACTGGGTCTGCTGGTCCATCCGAGCGAAGCGAAGGATCGCCCGCCCCGCTTCCTCTCCTTCGGGCAAGGTCAGCAATTCGCCGGTCTGGAACCTTATGTCCCAGCGTCGACCGCCGACCCAGGTGGCGCCGGCGATCTGCGGGCGAAGGTGGGGCGCCGCCTCGAGCAAGGCTGATAGGGCAGTAACCTGACGATTGGCCGCCGGTCCGATGACAAGCGGCAGATCCGGCATGGATTCCAGCCTGACGGGCTCAAGCACCACGCCTTCCCCGTCGATCAGGCTTAGCTGCTGATTGTTCTGCCAGATCGCCATCGGCTGCCGCTCGACGACATCCACGACAAGCGTGTCCGGCCAGCGCCGCGAGATTCGCGCCTCTTTGACCCAGCCGAACTGCAACAACCGTTCGCGCGTCCCTTCGAGATCGACCAGGGGAAGTGCCATCGAAGGCTGGTCGAAGGCGACATTGTAGATGTCGAGACGCGAGACCCGTTGCGCCCCTTTGATCTCGACGCGCTTCATCGTGAATCCGGCCTGGCCGATCGTCTCGGCGACCGCGGTTCCCGCGATTGCGGGCAACCGGAACGCCAAAATCATGGCGATGGCGATCGCCGCTGCCATTCCCGCGAAAACCCAGCCGCCGACCCTCTTGCCCGTGCCCGGCGAAAAGCCAGCGGACTGAAGCAGGCTTTGCGGCTTTTGCCGTCGCGTGCTGACGCTTCTCGGCGCCGAACGTGACCTGGCCTGGCCCTTCTTCGCGCCCCCCCGGGCGATCCTTGCCGTCATAATGCCGCCCTCACAATCCGCTCGACCAGCTCGGCATAATCGATGCCCCGCATTCGCGCCTGCTCAGGCACCAGGCTCAACGGGGTCATCCCGGGCTGTGTATTCACTTCCAGCAGAAACAATCCGTCGACGCCTCGCTCGTCGTCCCAGCGGAAGTCGGATCGCGAGGCTCCACGGCAGCCCAGGAGGCGATGCGCTCTGAGCGCCATGTCCATCGCCTGCTTGGCGATATCGGCCGGGATCTGCGCCGGGCAGACATGCTGGGTCAGACCGTCCGTATATTTCGCGTCGTAATCGTAAAAGCCCTGGGTCGGCTTGAGCTCGGTGACGGCCAATGCCTCGTCCTCGAGCACCGCGACGGTGAGTTCGTGGCCGCGAACGAAGGGTTCGGCCAGGAGCCGGTCGAACTGCTTCCATGGCCCTTCGACGTCCCGTCCGATCGGATTGCCGTAATTGCCTTCATTCGTGACGATGGCGACCCCGACAGACGAACCCTCGTTGACGGGCTTCAGAACATAGGGCCGAGGCATCGGATCGCTCTCGTGGAGACTTTCGCTCGTCACGATTCTTCCCTCCGGCATCCGAATGCCGTGCGGGACGAGAACCAGCTTGGTCAGTTCCTTGTCGATCGCAATCACCGAGGTCTCGACACCGCTATGCGTATATTTGAGACCCATCAGGTCCATCATCCCCTGGACGGTACCATCTTCGCCGGGCGTTCCATGAAGGGCATTAAAGACGACGTCCGGTTTGACCTCGACGAGACGCTGGGCAACGTCGCGATCCATGTCGATCAGCGTCACGCGATGGCCGCGGCTCTCGAGCGCCTCGGCGACACCCTTGCCGGTTACCAGAGACACTTCCCGCTCGGAGGACCACCCGCCCATCAGAACGGCGACATGAAGCTTCTCCATTACCCGGACACCCCTACGCGCTGAATTTCCCATTCGAGCTGGATACCGGAATGGTCTAATACCCGACGCCGAACTTCCTCGCCCAACGCCTCGATGTCGGCGCTCGTCGCATGGCCGAGGTTGAGGAGGAAGTTGCAGTGCTTTTCGGACACCTGGGCGTCACCGATCCGAAGCCCACGGCAGCCCGCCGCATCGATCAATTCCCAGGCCTTGGCGCCCGGCGGATTCTTGAAGGTTGACCCACCGGTGCGGGATCGAAGGGGCTGGCTGGCTTCGCGTTCGGCTGCGATCCGGTCCATTTCGGCGCCGATTGCCGCCGCGGCGCCGGGTTCCCCCTGAAACAAGGCTTCCACGATGACGGCACCTTCCGGGATTTCGCTGTGACGATAGGTGTAACCCAGCCGATCCACCGGCCAGGTTTCGACCGATCCGTTCCTGAGCACAAGGGTCGCTTCGACAAGAATATCCTCGGTCTCTCGTCCGTAGGCACCGCCATTCATCCGGACGGCGCCGCCCACGGTGCCGGGGATCCCGCGAAGGAATTCCAGCCCCGCGATCCCGGAGTCCCGCGCCTTGCTGGCGACGGTAATGCCCATTGCACCACCCCCGGCCCGGATCTTGTGGTCGGCCTCGACGCGAACCGACGCCATGCTCTTCGGCAGCCGGACAACGACGCCTGGAACGCCGCCGTCGCGGACGATCAGATTGGACCCGACCCCGACCGGAAGGACCGGCACGTCGGGATCGAGCCCGCGCATGAAATTGGCCAGGTCCTCGACGCTTTCAGGCCGAACCAGCCATTCGGCCGGGCCACCCGTCCTGAACCAGATGAAATCGGAGAGGCTTCCGCCATGTTCTGCCTTTCCGGCCAGGCTCGGAATCTCCGCTCGGGTGCGAACCGCTCCGCTCACCGCGCCAGCCTCGCCTTGCGGATGCCGTCTGCGAGACCGGCTGCCCACTTGGTGATGTCGCCGGCCCCAAGGCAGATGACCATGTCGCCGCGCGCAGCGATGTCGCGCAGCCGACGCGCCGTGTCGGCGGCGTCGGAGACGGTGCAGACGGCGCGATGGCCGCGTTGCTTGAGTCCTTCCACCAGCGCCGCGTTGTCGACGCCTTCGATAGGCTCCTCCCCCGCCGAATAGACCGGCGCCACCATGACGATGTCGGCGTCGTTGAAGGCGCCCTGAAACTCCTCCATCAGGTCGCGCAAGCGGGTGAAACGGTGCGGCTGAACGATTGCGATGACGCGGCCCTCCGCCCCTTCCCGGGCCGCCGACAACACCGCTTTGATCTCGACCGGATGATGTCCGTAATCGTCGATGATGGTCACGCCTTCGACCTCGCCGACCTTCGTGAAGCGGCGCTTCACTCCGGTGAATTTCTCGAACCCTCGTGCGATGCGCTCGTCTGGAATGCCTAGTTCCGCGGCGACGCCGATCGCGGCCAAGGCGTTCTGGACATTGTGGCGGCCGGGCATCGGCAACTCGATTCCGGTGATCACCCGCACCTCACCGGCGCGGTCGCGGATCGAAACATCGAAACGGTTGCCGCCGGGGACCGGCACGACGTTCTCGCCGCGAACGTCTGCCAGGGCCGCGAACCCATAGGTCACGACCCGCCGGTCGCGAAGCCGCGGGATGATCGACTGAACCTCCGGGTGATCGACGCAAAGCAAGGCTGCGCCATAAAAAGGCACGTTCTCGACGAACTCGACGAAAGCGTCCTTCACCTTGTCGAAAGCGCCATAATGATCGAGATGCTCGGGATCGATGTTGGTGACCACGGCGATCGTGCCGTCGAGACGAAGGAAGCTGCCGTCGCTTTCGTCCGCTTCAACGACCATCCAGTCTGAGCTGCCCAGACGCGCGTTGGAACCGTAGGCGTTGATGATGCCGCCGTTGATCACCGTGGGATCGATCCCGCCGGCATCGAGAAGCGCGGCGATCATCGAAGTGGTCGTGGTCTTGCCGTGGGTGCCCGCGACGGCGACCGTCGATTTCAGTCGCATGAGCTCTGCCAGCATCTCGGCCCGCCGGACCACCGGGATCCTGCGCGTATAGGCCGCTTCGACCTCGGGATTGTCCTTCCTGATCGCGGTCGATGTGACGACCACGGCCGCGTCGCCGAGATTGTCGGCGCTGTGGCCGATGCTGATCGATATGCCGAGCTTCCTCAGTCCTTCGACGACGTAATTGTCCGCAATGTCGGAGCCCTGGACGCGATAGCCGAGGATATGCATCACCTCGGCGATCCCGGACATGCCGATGCCGCCAATGCCGACAAAATGAATCGTGCCGATGTCGGTGCCCACACCCCTCATGCGGGCACTCCATTCGGCATCGGGCGAAGCACGTTCGCGCGGACGAACTGCGGGTCAACGCCGGGGTTGCGGCCCGTTCGTTCGACGAGGTCCGCAAGATCGCGCGCCGCGTTGGGGCGGCCTACGCCTCGGGCTCGGGACGCTGCGTTGGCGAGAGATTCGGGATCGAGGCCGAGCTTCTGCATCTGCTTGGCGAGCTCGATCGGGGTGAACCGGCTCTGCGCGATCGCCCGGGCACCCCCCGCCTTGGCCATTTCGCGGGCATTGGCGGTCTGATGATCGTCGGTCGCGCTCGGAAGCGGAATCAGGATGGCCGGTCGCCCGGCCGCCGTCAGCTCGGCGATCGTCGAAGCGCCGGCCCGGGCAATGACGAGATGAGACCAGCCAAGGCGATCCGGCAGGTCCGGCAAGTAGGTGGCGAGATCGGCCGGAATGCCGAGCTGGGCATAGCGATCGCGAACCTGATCAATATCCTCTGCCCGGCATTGCTGGGTGACCTGAAGTCGGCGGCGGAAATGCTCCGGAAGAAGTCCGAGGCCTTCGGGTACGACCTCCGAGAGGATCGAGGCGCCCTGGCTGCCGCCGGTCACGAGCAGACGAAAGATCCCCTCCTCGTTGAGCGCGGGGAAAGGCTGATCGCGAAGCGCCAGCACTTCCTCCCGGACCGGATTGCCGACGAGGTGGGTCTTGTTGCCGGCATTGCCGGGCAACCGCTCGACTTCGGCATAAGCGGTAGCGATCGCGTCGACACGGCTGGCGACGAACCGGTTGACCCGGCCGAGCACCGCATTCTGTTCGTGGATCAGGGTGGGGATGCGATCGGCACGGGCGGCAAGCAAGGCTGGCAAGGCCGGGTAGCCGCCGAAGCCGATCACTGCGGAGGGCCGGAATGTCTCAAACAGGCGACGCGCCATGGTCCTGCCGGTAAGGATGCTTCGCGCCGCCTTGAGCCAACCGATCGGGCCGCCACTCAGCCGCCCGGCCGGTAGGATATGGACCTGGACCTTGTCGAACAGGCCCGGGATGCGAGCGCCCCGCTCGTCCGTGATCAACGCGACCCGATGGCCACGGACCATCAGTTCCTCGGCCAAAGCATGAGCCGGGATCATATGGCCTCCGGTGCCGCCGGCAGCGAGCACGTAATGGCGCGACATCACCATCAGCGAAGCCCGCTCCATTTCACGACATAAGGCGAGCGATGGAGAAACGGGTTCCGCCGGCTGAAGGCGAGCAACAGTCCGAAACCCAGCGACAAGGCCACCATCGAGGATCCACCATAGGAAATAAACGGGAGGGTCATGCCCTTGGACGGAGCGATGTGGACGTTGACGGCCATGTTGATCAGGGCCTGAAGGCCGAACTGGGTGACGAGCCCAGCCGTCGCGAGAACCAGAAACTTGTCCTCCTCGTGAAGCAAGCGGATCAAAACGCGCGCGACGATCGTCATGTAGAGGATGGCGATCGCCAGGCAGGCGATGATCCCGAACTCCTCTCCGATCACCGAAAAGATGTAATCGGTGTGTGGCTCGGGGAGCGAGAATTTCCGCGTGCCGGCGCCCGGGCCGACGCCGAACATCCCACCAGCCGTCAGAGTCCGGAGTGCCGATTCCACCTGGTAATTGTCGCCTTCAGAAAAGAGGAAGCCGTTGATCCGCTGCGTCGCGACATCATAGAAGAAATAAGCGAGCACCACCGCTACCAGGCCGGCGACGCCGAGAATCCCCAGCATCCGGAGCGAGGCCCCGGACAAAGCGAGCAGCATCACCCAGGCCGACACGAAGATGATCGTCTCGCCAAAATTCGGCTGCTGCATCAACAGCAAGGCGATGATCCCGGTTATGACCGCGGTCAGTGGCACCATCGGCAGTGAGGCGTCCTTCTCCTTCAGCGACAGCAGCCAGGCGATGCTGACGATATAGAGAGGCTTGAGAAACTCGGATGGCTGGAACTGGGTAAAGCCCACGCCGAGCCAGCGGCGGGCGCCATTCACTTCCTGGCCGATGATCGGCACCAGGAACAACAAGGCGGTGAAGATCACCGCACCGAGGAGCGACAGGCGCCGTGCGTTCGCCTTTGGAAGCATGGACACGAGTATCATCACTGGCAAGGCGACGACGATCCACATCAGCTGGCGATAGAAGTAATGCAGCGAATCAAAGTTGATCCCGCCGCCCGAATAACGCTGCGAAGCAGCCGGCGAGGCCGCGGCGACCGCGATCAGACCGATCGAGATCAGCACTGCCACCAGGATAAGGAGCAGTTTGTCGATCTCCCAGAACCAGCGGCCGAGCGCGCTCATGTCGGAGCGGCCGAGCCGTCCCGCCAGATTCCTGCCGTCGCCTTGCGCTGCCCCACTGCTCGCCATGCTCAAGCCCCCACTTTCATGCCAGCGCCTCCACGGCGGCTCGAAACGCGTCGCCGCGCGCTTCATAATCCCTGAACTGATCGAACGACGCACAGGCGGGCGATAGCAGAACGACCTCCCCGGCCACCGCCGCCTTGGACGCGCACTGTACCGCCTCGATCAGCAATTCACATTGCCTTACAGGGACTTTCCCCTCGAGCAAGCGGGCAAACATCGGCCCTGCCTCGCCGATCGTATAAGCGGCGCGAACATGCCCGAGCTGATCTTCGCAAGGCCCCAGATCCTCGCTTTTCGGCAGTCCACCGAGAATCCAGTGAACGGCCGGAAAGGCCGCCAGCGCCGGCGCCGCGGAGTCCGGGTTGGTGGCCTTGCTGTCATTCACGAACAGCACCCCATGTCTTTCAGCGACGAGCTCCATCCGGTGAGGCAGCGACCGGTAGGTTTGCAGCGCGCGTTCGATCGTCTCATCGTCGATTCCGATCGCCGAAGCCGCCGCCTTCGCCGCCGCGACGTTCTGCGCATTGTGAGGGCCCTGCAAGGCCGGCCAGCGCGTCTGGTTCTTCACGTCGGCCGCGGAAACCCGGCACAGCCGGCCTTCAACGCGATCGGCAGCCTGCCGCGTGAAATCGTCGTCGGTCGCAATGACGGCCACATGATCCGGAGCCTGCATGGCGAACAGGCGGCCCTTGGACTCGGCATAGGCCTCGACGCCAGCATATCGATCGAGGTGATCGGGAGTGACGTTGAGCAGGACGGCGACTTCGCAGTCCAGGCTATGGGTGAGATCGATCTGATAGGAGGACAGCTCGAGCACATAGACCCCATCCTCCCCAAGCGGGTCCTGGCTCAAAATGGGGTAACCGATATTGCCGGCCATCGTCGCCGGCAGGCCGGCCGTTCGGACGATATGGCAAATGAGCGCGGTGGTGGTCGATTTGCCGTTGGTCCCGGTGACCCCAATGACTTTGTGCGGCGGCAACGACTGGCGCGCCTGAGCGAACAGCTCGATGTCGCCGATGATCGGCACGGCACATGCGCGCGCCTTCTCAGCGATGGGATGGCGGTTGAGCGGAACCCCGGGGGAAACGACGATCCCGGCAAAACCCGCGAGGTCTGCGGTCAGCAGATCGCCGATTTCCGCCTTGCCGGCGACGGCTTCGCGCGCTTCGTCGCGATTGTCCCAGGCCAGCACCTCCGCCCCGCTCGCAACCAGCGCCTCGACCGTGGCGAGGCCCGAACGGGCAAGACCCAGCACCGCATAATTTTTCCCGGCGAAAGCGGGGCTCGTGATCACCGCAGCTTCAAGGTCGAAAGTCCCGCGAGCGCGAGGACGAAGCTGATGATCCAGAAACGAATGACGACGGTAGGCTCCGACCAGCCCATCTGTTCGAAATGGTGATGGATCGGCGCCATCTTGAACACGCGCTTGCCCGTGCGCTTGTAGACCACCACCTGGATGATGACGCTCATCGCCTCGACCACGAACAATCCGCCGATGATCCCGAGGACGATCTCGTGCTGGGTCGCCACCGCGATCGCGCCGAGCGCCCCGCCGAGCGCGAGGCTGCCGGTGTCGCCCATGAAGACTGCCGCCGGCGGCGCATTGAACCAGAGGAAGGCAAGACCGGCACCTATGATCGCCGAGCAAAGCACGGTGAGATCGCCCACCCCGAGGATATGGGGAATTCCCAGGTAGCCGGAGAAGACGGCATTACCGGCCAGATAGGAGATGACCAGAAAAGCGAGGCTGGCGATGATTACCGGCATCGTCGCAAGCCCGTCGAGGCCGTCGGTGAGGTTCACCGCGTTGCCGAAGGCCACGACCACGAACGCGGCAAAGACGATGTAGAAAGGCCCGAGATCGATCACCGGACCGTTATAAAAAGGAATATAGAGCTCGGTGCCCGCTTCCCAGGCGATGATCCAGCAGCCGATGCCGGCAATGAGGAATTCGGCGAGCAGACGGGTTCGCCCGGAAACCCCCTTGTGGCTGCTCTTCTTCACCTTGTCGTAATCGTCGAGGAAGCCGATCAGGCCGAAGCCGACGGTGATGAACAGACAGGCCCACAAATAGCGGTTGGAAAAGTCCATCCACAGCAGCATCGCCACCGTCAGCGATGTGAGGATCATCAGCCCGCCCATGGTCGGGGTGCCCCGCTTGGACAAATGCGATTGGGGGCCGTCGTCGCGGATCGGCTGGCCCTTGCCCTGCCGGATTCGAAGCCAGCCGATGAACTTGGGACCGATCAGCAGGCCAATGATCAGGGCGGTCGCGGTGGCCGCGCCGGCGCGGAACGTGATGTAGCGGAAGAGGTTCAGTCCGCCCGGGAAACCCAGTTGTTCGGCTAGCCAGAGAAACATCAGTCGTTATCCGTCCCGAGGCCTTCGGCGGCCGATTGCGACTGTCCCTCGGGCCGCACCAGACCCGAAGAGCCCACCGACAGCGCCTCGACGAGGGCGGCGAGTCCGATGGAGTTTGATCCCTTCACGAGCACCGCGTCACCGGGCCCGATCGCCTTGCGGGCGATGTCGATGGCCGAAGCCGCGTCGGGCACATGCTCCAATTTGACCTGCCCGCCAAGCGCTTTTGCGAGCACCTTCATCTCTGGCCCGACAAGGATCGCGAAGTCGACCTTGGCCGCTTGGATCGGCTCCGCCAGCTTTATGTGGAAATCGTCGCTATCGTCGCCCAGTTCGCGCATCGCGCCGAGAACCGCGATCCGCCGGCCGGTCACTTTTTCTTCCCCCAGCATGGCCAGGGTCGCCGCCATGGACGCCGGGTTGGCGTTATAGCCTTCATCGATCAACAGGGCCTCGCCGCCGCCGGCGACCGTCACGAGATGGCGCTCGCCACGTCCCTTGAGCCCGCCGAGGTCTGCAAGAGCAAGCGCGGCAGCAGCCAGATCGCCACCGGCCGCCTCGACCGCGCCGAGCACAGCCAGAGCATTGGACACCCAATGCTCTCCAGGCTGTCCGATCGTCAGACTGAGCTGTGCCGAGGGCAAGGTCGCGGTCATCATGGTCCCGCCCTTGGTGGCTCTGATGACGTAGGTCGCGCGAACATCGGCGCCATCGCCCATGCCGAACGTGAGGACCCTGCCGGCGTGCGGACGGGCCGCGGCGATCAGCCGGTCCCGATGTGGGCTGTCGAACGGGATGATCGCCGTTCCCCCCGGCTCGAGACCCTGGAAGATCTCGCCTTTGGCGTCCGCTATCTCCTCCTCGCTGGCGAAGAATTCGCGATGGGCCGGAGCGATAGCGGTGACCAATGCGATGTGCGGGCGGACCAGCCGGGTCAGCGCAGCCAGTTCACCGGCATGATTCATGCCCATCTCGAACACGCCGAATTTCGACTCCCGCGGCATTCGCGCCAGCGACAAGGGAACTCCGGTATGGTTGTTGTAGCTCTTGACCGATCGGTGGCAATGCCCCGGGCTGCCCCGGTCGAGGGCGGCAAACAAGGCTTCCTTCGTACTGGTCTTGCCGACCGATCCGGTCACGCCGATCACTTTGGCCTTGCTCCGCGCCCTGGCCTCGACCCCGAGCGCGTCGAGCGCTCTGGCGGTATCCGCCACCCGGACATGGGGATGGCCGGTCTCCGCCGAGACGACGGCGCCCGAAGCGCCGGACTCGAAGGCCTGATCAAGGAAACGATGCCCGTCGGTTGCTTCGC
Source organism: Allosphingosinicella sp. (assembly GCA_035710145.1). Taxonomy (GTDB): domain Bacteria; phylum Pseudomonadota; class Alphaproteobacteria; order Sphingomonadales; family Sphingomonadaceae; genus Allosphingosinicella. The sequence continues at coordinate 31,920 of DASTDX010000063.1, read as the reverse complement.
CTTTCATCGCCACGAAGAGATCGCCCGGGCCGATCTCACGGGAATCAAACGCGACCCCTTTCGCCGTGAATTCCGCGGAAGCCCGGCCGCCCGTTGCCCGGGCAATTTCGGCGGCGGTCCAGAGCGGGGTCATGCAGCGCACTCGCGAGCGACCGAAACGTCGTCGAACGGTAGCACATCGTCGCCAATGATCTGGCCCTGCTCGTGGCCCTTGCCGGCGAGGAGGATGATGTCGCCCGGTCCTGCCACCTCTATCGCCGCCCGGATCGCGGCCCGTCGGCCGCCGACTTCGCGCGCCCCCGGTGCGCCAGCCATCACGTCACGACGGATCGCGGCCGGATCCTCGCTTCGTGGGTTGTCGTCCGTGACGATAACGAGGTCTGCCAGTCGCGTCGCGACGGCGCCCATTTCCGAGCGCTTGCCGGCGTCACGATCGCCGCCGGCGCCGAACACGATGATCATCCGGTCGCTGGTATGGGGCCGAAGCGCTTCGATCGCGGATTCGATGGCGTCCGGCGTGTGGGCGTAATCGACGTAGATCGGCGTTCCGGCCCGAGTGATGACGGCGCGCTCCAGGCGTCCGCGAACCGGGTGGACCCGGGCGAGATTTGCCAGGGTGTTCGCTACCTCCCCACCGGTCGCGATCACCAGCCCCGCGGCGGTGAGCGCATTGGCTGCCTGGTAGGCGCCGATCAGCGACAGGGAGATGGCGTGGCTCCGGCCCTCGGCTTCGACCGTGAGCTTCTGCCCCATCGGCGTCGTCTCGCGCGAAACCAGTCTGAGGGTGTCGCCCTTGCGGCCGACCGTGAGGACTTTCAGCCCGCGGCTTGTGCAGCGGTGGATCACCTCTTCCGATTTGGCGTCGTCGGCCCAGACGACTGCGGTTCCGTCAGTCTCGACCACTTCGGAGAACAATCGCATCTTCGCTTCGAAATAGGCCTCCATCGTCTCGTGATAATCGAGGTGGTCGCGGCTGAAATTGGTGAAGGCCGCCGCGTGCACCGGCAGGCCCTCGGTTCGAAACTGGGAAAGGCCGTGGCTGGACGCCTCGAACGCGGCATGGGTGATCCCCATGCGCTCGAGACCGGCCATGTTGGACAGAAACGTGACGATGTCCGGAGTCGTCAGGCCGGTCACGACCTGCTCGTCGGCGGTGGTCACGCCGAGGGTACCGATGCTGGCCGACGGATGACCCGCCATTCGCCACAATTGCCGGCAAAGCTCGACGCTCGAGGTCTTGCCGTTGGTACCGGTAACGGCGACGGTCGTGCGCGGAAACGGCGCGAAGAACCTGGCCGCCAGACGGGCAAATTCCCGGCGCGGCTCGTCGGCGGCGATGTGCAAAGCGCCCGCAACCGGCGCCTCCGGCCTCGACACGACCGCGACCGCGCCCGCCGACACCGCATCATCGATATAATCCTCGCCATTGAACCGACTGCCCCGGAACGCCCCGAATACGGTGCCGGGGGCGACCTTGCGATGATCGATCGCGAAACCGGTGACGGGAGTAGTGTCGTCGCTGCCGGTCAGCGCGCCCAAACGCATCAGCGCCTCGAATCGGCGACCAGCGGCACCAAGTCGGAAGTGTCGATGTCCCGGCCTTCGTCGGGGATGATTCCCAGCAGCGGCCCGGTCCTGGCGATGACCCGCGAGACCACAGGCGCCGCGGTCCAGGCCGCGGTGGTCAGGAAGTGGGTCTCGGCATTGCCTCTTGGAGCGTCCATCATGACGAGCACCACATAACGTGGTTCATCCATAGGGAAAGCCGCCGCGAAGGTGGAAACGTTCACTCGTCGCGAATAACCGCCGCCGGTCGCAACTTTTTCTGCAGTGCCGGTCTTGCCGCCAACTCGGAACCCTGCCGCCTCGCCCCGCCGGCCGGTGCCGTGCGTGACGATCATTCGAAGCAGCTGGCGCATGCGGTGACTGGTCTGGGCAGAATAAACACGTCTGCCCTGCGCCGCCTGGCCTGGCCTGACCCGCAACAGGGTGGCGGGCCGCCAGATTCCGCCGTTCACCAAAGCGGCATAGGCGCTTGCGAGGTGGAGTGGAGTAACGGCGACGCCGTGGCCGAAGCCGGAGGTCAACACCGTCGCCCGACCCCAATCGCGCGGCCAGAGCGTCCGGCTGCGCTCGACGAGTTCGATATGGGCCGGTTCGTCGAACCCGACGGCCCGGAAGGCCGCCTGCATACGCTCCGCCCCCATCTGGTCGGCAATTCGGGCGCTCGCGATGTTGGATGAATGGACAAGGATCTCAGGAATTGTCAGCGGACGGCCCTGGGCGTGATCGTCGCTGATCCGGAATCGGCCGATCGGAACCGGTGAGCTTGCGTCCCAGCGCTGTGCCATCGACGTCACGACACCAGCCTCGATCGCAGCGGCGACCGTGATCGGCTTGAAGGTAGAGCCGAGCTCGTACACCCCCATGGTCGCCCGGTTGTAGAGCGCGCTCGCATCCGAACGACCGGCCGCGTTCGGATTGAATGTCGGCGCCGAGGCCATCGCGACGATCTCGCCCGTATGGACGTCGAGCACGATCCCAGTGCCGCCTTCCGCCTGAAGCGACGTTACGGCGTTACCCAGCTCCGATTCCATCGTCGACTGGACCCGGCTGTCGATCGACAGTGAGACCGGCTCACCGCGAAGCCCTTCAGCCGTCAGCCGCTCCTCCAGCACACGTTCCATTCCAGCGACACCGTGACCGTCGAAATCGGTCCAGCCCAGAATGTGCCCTGCCAATGCGGTTTGGGGATAGAGACGCTCGGGCTCGCGGTTGAAGACGATCCCCGGTTCACCGAGCGCGTTCACGGCCGCCACCAGCTCCGGCACGGCGCGTCGCGCCAGATAGAGGTAGTTGCTGTTGGAGCTGAGCAGGCGGAGATAATCGGCCACCCTGCGCTCAGGCATCAATTGGTTCAACTTTACGGCGAGCTCCCGGCGATCGCCGATGATCCTTTCCGGATGAACGCCGATCGTCCATGCATCGATCGTCCGTGCCAACGCTATTCCGTTGCGATCGACGATGTCGGCGCGTGGCGGGATCAGCGGATTGACGAGTTGCGCAGCGCCGGACCGGTCGGTGAAGACCTGGAGATAAGCAAGCCGGAGCACGATCAGAGCGGTGACGCCGGCGAAGAGCAGCATCACGAGCATTAACCGTTGATAGGTGAGCGTCAGCTCCTGCTTCTGCTCACCGGTGGACGCCGGCCTTTGAAGTTGGGCGGCGAGAGTCGCCATCAGTTTGCGCCTTGCTCGCCTTCGCTTTGGGCCTGCGCGCTGATCTCCCTCAGCGTTCGCTCGTCGAGCAGAGAAGTAGTTTCCGCCGGCCGCGGGGAAGCGGCGACGCTCGCGACGACCCGGGCCGGTTTGGCCGAAGGCGTGATCTCCAGGCTGGCCCGGCGCACCAGGGGCTGTTCGCGTACGTTCGGTGTGGCGGGTGCCACCTGCGTCTGGGCAACGGCCGGACGGACTGCGGATGCGGCGGCGGCCGTTGGCGCCGTTTCGGCGGAGGCCAGACGAACTTGCTCATGGACCTGGCCCGGGATCTCGCGGGTATCGAATCGGGCCAGCGTCAGACCGCTCTCGAGAAACTGGCCGGCGACGGGCGCCGACAATGCGAGTACCTCCGCATTCCATTGCTCGAGCTGCTGAAGCCGACCGCGGGTGCCGAGCTCCGTCTGGAGAGACCGGATGTCCTGCCGCGTGCTGATGATCTCCCGATCAAGGCTCGCCAGTTCTGCCCGCTCGGCGGCGACCTGAAGCGAGAGCATGTAGCAGCCCAAGGCCGCCGAACCTATGGCGGCAACCCATGCAACGGGCTTGAACCCCCTTGCGATCATCTCGGCGATCCTTCCTCATTGACGGCCCATGCGGGTGCGGGTGTGCGGCGCGCCGCGCGAAGGGTGGCGGAACGCGCGCGCGGATTGGACCGGGTTTCGGCATCACCGGCTTTCACCGGCTTCGCTACAGCTTCAAAAGTCGGCTCCGGTCCGGTCTCGTTGGCCACCGGAAGATGACGCGATCCCGCCGGCCGATCGCCGCTTCGGGTCTTGAGGAACCTTTTCACGATTCGGTCCTCGAGGCTGTGGAAGGTGACGACGGCAAGGCGGCCGCCGGGTGCAAGCACCTGTTCGGCGGCCGCCAGCCCGCCCTCGAGCTCGCTGAGTTCTTCGTTGATATGGATCCGGATCGCCTGGAAAGTCCGGGTCGCCGGATCCTTCTTCATGCCCGGCCGGTAACCGGCTGCCTTGCGGACGACCTCCGCCAGCTGCGCCGTGCGTTCGATCGGGCGGGCGGCGACGATCGCCCGAGCGATCCGTCGCGACTGCCGCTCCTCGCCATAAAGGAAGATGACGTCCGCGATCTCGCTTTCGTCGGCCTGATTGACGAAGTCCGCGGCGCTCTGACCTTCCATCGACATGCGCATGTCGAGCGGACCATCGCCCTGAAAGGAGAAGCCCCGTTCCGCCTGATCCAGCTGCATCGAGGAGACCCCGATGTCCAGCGTCACGCCATCGACCTTATCGATGCCTTGCAGGGTAAGCGCCTGACGCATCCGGGAAAAACGCTCCGGAACAAGCGTCAGGCGCCCCCCGTTCGAAGCCGCCAGAGCCTCGCCCTTGCGAATCGCGTCGGGATCGCGATCGAAGGCGATGACTCGGGCAGCTCCCTTATCGAGAATGGCCTTGGTATAGCCGCCGGCGCCGAAGGTGCCGTCGACATGGGTCTCGCCGGGGACAACGGCGAGCGCGTCGAGAACCTCGTTCAGGAGGACCGGGACGTGCGGGCCTGTGACTGCGGGGCTCACAGCTTCAGCCCCTTTTCGTCGAGGTGATAAGCGGCCAATTCGCGCAGCCCCTCGTCGCCGCTCTTCAGCGCGAGCCGTGGGTTCCAGATTTCGACCGTTGCGCCCGTGCCGACGAACAAGGCGAGATCCTCGATCCCCCCCTTGCTCCGCATCATCCGGGGCAGGATGATCCGGCCGCTCGGATCGTAAGGCACTTCCTCAACGATGCCGAACGTGCGGCGGTCACGGGAATATCGAGCGCGCGGATCTGCAGCCTCCTCGGCAAGCCTCAGCCTCTCATTTTCGCGGTGAAGGAAGCGGCCGTAATTGCGATCATAGGCAACCAGGCAGGGATCGACCTCGTGCATGCCCAGCACGATGACCTTGGCCTCCGAGCGCCGCTCGATCACTGAGCGGACACCGGCTGGAACGGAGAGACGCCCCTTGGCGTCCACCGCGTTGAGCGCGCTTCCGCTGAAGAAGTGCTCGATCTCCACCCAGGCCCATCCCCGCACACATAGGCTTCCCGTTCGCGGACATGCGTTTCAGCACGTCCGCGGTCGCATCGCGGCTAAACAGGAAATGCCCCTGACTAAGGGCCAGTGGATAACAGGGAGTCGGTGGGATTGGAAGGGGTTTTGATGCCTATAGTGGGGATTTCATGCCACAAGAGGGCAATTTAGTGCCTTTTCGCGGTTAATTCAGGGTCTGATACTTGGTGACGTCCTTGTGGATAAGTCGGTGAATTCCGGGCCCGCCATAGACCCGCAAGGAGGGCCAGAACGAATGTGACGGCGATTGGCAGACTGGCCGTCAGGACAGCCTGCTTGCGCTCGAAGCCGGCCTTCGCCCATTCGACCTTTCCGGCTAAGCGCTCGCGCGCAGTCCCATGCAACCGGTCGAGCCAATCGGCGACGGCCAACATGTTGTCGGACAGCCGGTCGTGTCGCCGCGGCGAGGGCGAACCTTGCGCGACAAAGGTGGAATCGTGCAGCAGGTCGGCGTCCGCGACGACAATCGCCCGGCCCCGCCCGATCCCGCAATCGAGGACGAAGCTCGCTTCCTGCCGGCAATTCCGGTTCTCGCTGCTCAGCGTGCCGGTTCCGGCCATCCGCAACTGGCGATCGTCCAACCGGTGGATCCGGACAACATCGTCCCCGGGCCGGACAGCGATTCCCCAGTGCGAAAGCAACGGCGTCAGCATGTTGGTCGATATCGGCCGCCGGACGTCACCGGGCGGCAAGGGGCTCGGCCAGAGAAGCACCGGGTCAGCGAGGATGAGAATCCGGCCTCCGCCGCGGACCCATTCGTCCAGTGCTACCAGTTCCTGCGGTGACAGCTGGCGCGGCTGAGCGAGTAAGATAAGCCGCGTCGAGCGCAGACTTTCCGAGTCGATATAGTCGATCGGCCGCAGAGTGAACTCTCGCTGGAGTTCGCGCCAGGATTGGGCGGGACCCGCACCCGGTTCAAACGGGCCCGCTTCACCCCAGACGATCGGCAGCGAGGTCAAGACCGTTACCACAGGCAGCGCATTCGACGACACGCCCTGCCGTGGCTGCTCGAGAATGATCGCCTCATAGGGCCGGAGCGTACCCGGAATAAGCAGAGCGAAAGCAAGCACGAGTGTGGCCGCGAACTTGCCGCGACGCTTTCCAAACCTGCCACCGGTTTGAATGAAGAGATCGAACAAGACCGCCATCAATGCTCCGGCGGCCCAGCCACGAAGCATTTCGGGCCAGGGATCGGCCGCCCCCATCGGCACCAGCAGCGAGGCTTCGCCGAGACCCGCCACCAGCAGGAAAAGCGCGTACAGTGCATAACGGCGGGGCCAGCTGGCCCCGGCAATCATCATCGCTCCGACCAGCACCAGCCAGGGGCGAAAGGCGAAGAACAAGAGCGCCTCGGCCCTTCCCCAGTCGAAAAAGCGACCGATCACGATCCCGGCCGCAATCTCCGCCGTCGCGAGGGCCCCGGCGCCGAACAGAATCGGAGCGAGGCCGGCTCGCCATCCGCGGCCGGGATCAGGTGACCGATGCAGGACGCGCACTACGGGACGTCGGGGGAGCTGGGCGCAGTTTCGGGCTCGGGCGTGCTGACGTTGCTCTCGGCCTTGCCTGGGGCCACGCCCAACTCGGCAAGTGGCTCGGTCGGCTCGGCCGCGACCGGTTCGCCGTCGGGAACTGCGGCCGCGCCGGAACGCTGCTGCTCGATCAGGTCGGGCGTAATCGGCGCCTCATCAGCGCTCTGGCCGGTGAAGACCGCCGCCAGCAGCACGACCAGGAAAACGAATGCCAGACCCGTCAACCCAATCCGTACCCGCTGCATCGACAGTCTCTTCTCCGCTTGCTGCATCTTTCGAAGACTAAGGTGTCGTCCCCCGGCCCGCAATGCCCCAGGCGGAGAGCACGTGCCCGTTCGCGACGGCCGAATCCCGTCCCGCCGACGGATCCGTTTGATCGAACGCCCCTTCGAATTGGTCGAAAACCTGGCGAACTCGGCGAAAGTTTGCGACAAAGTCCGGCTTGACGGGATATGCTGCACTCGCGAAGGGGGGCGCCATGCAGAACCATCGATTCCTCGCCGCAGGCGCGATTGCGGCAACAGTCTTCCTCGCGGCATGCAACAGCGAGCCCGAGACCATCAACGATTATGATCCCATGGCGGAGCAGCTGAAGAAGGCCCCACCGGTCACCGAACTGCCGCCAGCGATCGCCAGCAGCCGCACTTACCGCTGCAGTGACAACAGCCTCTTCTATGTCGATTTCTACACGAACGACACGGCGCGCCTGCGCACCGTGCGGGGCGGCGAGGCGGTGAACCTGACGGCCGAAGGTGGTAACCCGCCTTATGTCGCCGAAGGCCATTCCGTCAGCGGGAATGGCGAAGACGTCAGGATCACGGCGCCCGGCAAGAACAATCTGAGCTGCCATACCTGAGCTGCCAGATACCGAAAAATCCGAGGGCCGGCCAAGCGCCGGCCCTTTTTCGAGCCGGGCGAAGGTCCCGGGAGCCGAGCTCTTCGAATCGAGCCCGCTCATGATTATGTGGCCGGCAGCGGGGTTCGGCGCCAAAGGACCAGGCCCTAGGCGCGAGGCCAAGGCCAAGCTATGCGCCGCGCCATGACCGAATCCACGATCACTCCCCAAATCGTCGCCGAACACGGCTTCACAGATGAGGAATATGAGCGCGTCCTGCGCGCGCTCGGCCGTGAACCCAACCTCACCGAGCTCGGCATCTTTTCGGTGATGTGGTCGGAACATTGCTCCTACAAGAGTTCGCGCCTCCACCTGAAGAAACTGCCCACCGAGGCGCCGTGGGTCATTCAGGGACCGGGCGAAAATGCCGGGGTGATCGATATCGGGGAACGTCCGGACGGGACCAGGCTCGCCGCCATCTTCAAGATGGAGAGCCATAACCATCCGTCTTACATCGAACCTTATCAGGGTGCGGCGACCGGGGTCGGTGGAATCCTCCGCGACGTCTTCACGATGGGGGCCCGGCCGATCGCCAATCTCAACGCTTTGCGCTTCGGCCGCCCCGATCACCCGAAGATGCGTCACCTCATTGCCGGCGTCGTCCACGGCATCGGCGGCTACGGGAATTGCGTCGGCGTGCCGACCGTCGGCGGCGAGGTCAATTTCCACCGCGCCTATGACGGCAATATCCTCGTCAACGCGATGACGGTCGGGATCGCCGAGCAAGACAAGATCTTCTATTCGGCCGCCGCCGGGATCGGCAATCCGGTCGTCTATGTCGGCTCCAAGACGGGGCGGGACGGTATCCATGGCGCCACCATGGCCTCGGCGGACTTTTCCCAGGACAGCGAGGAAAAACGTCCGACCGTCCAGGTCGGCGATCCCTTCACCGAGAAACTGCTCATCGAGGCATGCCTCGAGTTGATGGCTTCGGATGCCATCGTCGCCATTCAGGACATGGGCGCCGCCGGCCTCACCTCCTCGTCCGTCGAGATGGCTTCCAAGGGCGGTGTCGGGCTCGAGCTCGACATGAACGCCGTGCCCTGTCGCGAGGATGGCATGACGCCTTACGAAATGATGCTGTCGGAATCCCAGGAACGGATGCTGATGGTCCTGAAGCCCGGGCGCGAGGCCGAGGCCGAAGCCATATTCCGCAAATGGGAACTCGATTTCGCGGTCATCGGAAGGGTCACGGATACCGGCCGGCTGGTTTTGAAGTGGAACAACCAGACGGCGGCCGACATTCCCCTGGCGCCGCTGGCGGACGATGCCCCCTGCTACGATCGGCCATGGGTCCCAACCGAGCCGCCGCCGCCGCTCGCGAACGTGCCTCGGTGCGATGACATAGCCTCCGACCTTCTGAAGCTGATGGGGTCGCCGGATCTCGCCAGCCGCCGCTGGATCTGGGAGCAATATGATCACAAGGTCGGCGCCGACACGATCCAGCCCCCGGGCGGCGATTCCGCGGTCGTTCGGATCCATGGCACCAGCAAGGCGCTGGCCATCACCACCGACGTCACCCCACGTTATTGCCATGCCGATCCCCGCGAAGGCGGCCGACAAGCGATCGCCGAAGCCTATCGGAACCTCAGCGCTGTCGGGGCGCGGCCGCTGGCGACGACCGACTGCATGAATTTCGGCAACCCGCAGCGGCCGGAAATCATGGGTCAGTTCGTGGGCTGCATCGAAGGCATGGCCGAAGCCTGCCGAGCGCTCGACTTCCCGATCGTCAGTGGCAACGTCTCTCTCTACAACGAGACGAAGAACGACGACGGCAGCGGCAGCGCCATATTGCCGACACCCGCGATCGGCGGAGTCGGTCTGATCGAGGACTGGACGAAAGCCGTGGGGATTGCCTTCAAGGGCGCCGGGGACGTCATCGTCGCGATCGGCAACTGGCGTGGTTATCTCGGCCAGTCGCTCTGGCTTCGCGAGATCCATGGACTCGAGGGCCGTGAGGCGGGCCCGCCGCCACCGGTCGACCTTCACGAAGAAAGGGTGGCCGCGGAATTCGTTCGCGCCGCCATTGCCGGCGGAGCGATCACGGCCTGCCACGACGTTTCCGACGGTGGATTAGCCGTGGCGCTTGCTGAAATGGCGCTCGCTGGAAATGTCGGAGCGATCGTCAACAAGCCGATCCCGGGTGGTCCTGCCGGTCTGTTCGGCGAGGACCAGGGCGTCTATCTGGCCACGATCTGCGACAATTGCCTGCTGACTTTCCTTGCCCGCGCCCACGCGGCGGGGGTCGAAGTGGAAGCGATCGGCCGCACCGCCGGCAGCCGGCTCATCTTCGAGCTCCCCGACAGCGATCACAGCATCACCCTCGCGGATCTGCGCCAGGCCCATGAAGGTTTCTTTCCCAAGCTGATGGGGCGTGACGCCGCTTTGGCCTGATCGAGCGTCGTCAACAAAGCTATTGCGACACATTCGCATTAGCGTTATGTGGCGGTCATGGTCGTTTGTGTCTGCAATGCCCTCAGGGAAGCCGATGTGCGCAAGGCCGCGCGCGATGGCGCCTCCTGTCCAACCACGGCCTACCGGGTCTTCGGCCGCAAACCGCGGTGCGGACAATGCTTCTCATTCGCGCGCGAAGTGATCGCGGCGGAGCATGCGACCGCTTAGCAATAGCGGCGATTTTTTCGCGGAATTCCGCCATTTAACGGGTGCACTTGGAGACTTCGCAGCGTTATAGACGCAACAGCGAAGGAGAGCGCACATGAAGGGCGACGACCAGGTCATCCAGCACCTCAACGAGACGCTCAAGAACGAGCTCACAGCGGTCAACCAATATTGGCTTCACTATCGAATGCTCGACAATTGGGGGGTCGCGAAGCTCGCCGAATTCGAGCGGCACGAATCGATCGACGAGATGAAGCATGCCGACCGGCTGGCCGAGCGAATCCTGTTCCTCGAAGGACTGCCCAATTTCCAGATGCTCGGCCGACTTCGGGTCGGGGAGAATGTCGAAGAGATCCTGAAGGCGGATCTGGAGCTTGAGCGAGAGGCGGTCGAGCAGCTCAAGGGCGCGATCGCCCATTGCGAGTCGGTGCGCGATTATGTCAGCCGGGACCTGTTCGCTGAAATCCTCGATAATGAGGAAGAGCATGTCGACATGCTGGAAAAGCAGTTCGACATGATCGAACAGATGGGCCTGCAGAATTACATCCAGTTGCAGAGCAAGGCCGCCGAAGGCTGAGTCCGGAACCTGCTGAAGCCGCGCGGCAGGCCGCCAATTTGCCATATTGCGGGTCAGCCTTTATGCAGACCTTCGCTTCGGTCGCAACAGACGGTCTTCGGCGCTTTGCGGCTCCTATTCCTTCTCACGCTTCCGGGCACCGGCACGCCGGCGTTCGGCGCGCACGAACCCACGAAGGAACTCCATAATGCCGATCGGCACAGTCAAATTCTTCAATACCGACAAGGGCTACGGCTTCATCCAGCCGGAAGATGGCGGAAGCGATGCCTTCGTCCATATCACCGCCGTTCAGGCCGCCGGCCTTCATACGCTCGACCGGGACCAGAGGGTGTCGTACGAACTCGAGACCGACAATCGCGGCAAGACCAGCGCCGTCAATATTCAGAGCGCCTGAAGCTTTCTCCCCCTCAGAGCGGGGAATACGGAGGATGGGGGGCGGCCTGCAAGCGGCTCCCCTTCCCTCTCCAGCGGAAGAAAAGGGAAAGAATGTCCACCCACCACCAATTCTATCTCGATCGCGCCGCCGACGCTCGCCGCGATGCCGATGCGGCCACTTTGTCCAATGTCCGCGATCGTTGCCTGCGCGCTGCCGCCGCCTGGGACGACATGGCAAACCGAGTCGCCCGCACGGAACGCATGCGTGCCGAGACCGAAGCCAAGAAAGCCGCCGAGGCGATGGCTGCCGAAGCGGTCGCCGCCGCCGAATAATAATGGATTTTGTTCCTCTCGCGCCCGCGTGCTCTCCACTTTAGACGCAGTCCCCTCCCGTGCGTTCGCCCGGGATTTCGGGTGAAGCTCCAGGGCAGATTGCCTATCTAAGCTTTGCGATCTTCAGGCCATCCGCTTTGGCCCGGTCGCGGATTGATTCCTCGCTTCGGGTCAAGGCCCTCGAAAGCGCCTTTAAAGCCACCCCTTTCTTCGCCAGCGTGTGGAGTTTTTGGATCTCGTCGCTGGTCCAGGGCTGCCGGTGCCGCTCGAATCGCTCACCCATCTCAATTCCCCCATCTTCGATACCCGGCTTCAATCACTTCGCTGCATAGCATGGCTTGGCGCGCGCTGCCGCTTGTCGCCCACCTGGTCGCGCAAAAAAAGGGCCGCCTCGCGGCGGCCCTTCCCGAAATATAAACCACAAGCCCGAGCGAGCTTTTATCCGAGCAGCTCCTGCTCGAGCTTCTTGGCCATCTCTTCGATGTTCTCCGGCGGCCAGCCCGGAATATCCATGCCGAGCCGAAGACCCATGCTCGCAAGCACTTCCTTGATCTCGTTCAACGACTTCCGGCCGAAATTCGGAGTCCGGAGCATCTCGGCCTCGGTCTTCTGAACCAGATCGCCAATATAGATGATGTTGTCGTTCTTGAGGCAGTTGGCGCTGCGCACCGAAAGCTCCAGCTCGTCCACCTTCTTCAGCAGATAACGGTTGAGCTGATTGGCATCGGCCTCGGTCTCCGCTGCGCTCGGTACCGCGATCCCCGCCATCGTCGGGACGCTGACCATGCCCTCGTCGAAATGCACGAACAGCTGCAGCTGGTCCTGGAGGATCCGCGCCGCATAAGCGATCGCATCGTCGGGGGTGATCGTCCCGTCCGTGTCGACCGTCAGGGTCAGCTTGTCATAGTCAAGCTCCTGGCCGACGCGGGTGTTCTCGACCTTGTAGCTCACCTGCTTGACCGGGCTGTAGAGCGCGTCGACCGGGATCAGGCCGATCGGCGCGTCGACAGGACGGTTGGAGGCAGCGGCGACATAACCCTTTCCGGTCTCCGCGGTCAGCTCCATGTTGAGCGTCGCGCCCTCATCGAGGTGGCAGATCACCAGGTTCGGGTTCATCACTTCGATGTCGCCCGTGGTGGCGATCTGGCCGGCGGTAACTTCGCCCGGTCCAGTAGCGGACAGCTGAAGCCGCTTCGGCCCCTCGCCTTCCATGCGAAGCGCGACCTGCTTGACGTTCAGGACGATGTCCGTGACATCCTCGCGGACCCCGGCCAGGCTGCTGAACTCGTGAAGCACCCCCTCGATCTTGATCGAGGTGACGGCGGCGCCCTGAAGAGACGACAGCAGCACCCGGCGAAGCGAGTTGCCGAGCGTCAGGCCGAAGCCGCGCTCCAGCGGCTCGGCGACGAAGGTGGCGCGACGGCGGCTGTCGCCTCCGGTCGCTTTCTTCTCGAGCGCGTTGGGCTTCTTCATTTCCTGCCAGTTCTTTGCGTTGACGGCCATGTTGTTCCTCTGGCGGTTGGGGAGATTGCTCTCCCGATTGTCACTTCAAATCTTCTTCTGCGCAGCGGCCGTGGCCGCCGGCGCGATCAGACGCGGCGACGCTTGGACGGGCGAACGCCATTGTGCGGGATCGGAGTCACGTCGCGGATCGAGGTGATCGTGAAGCCAACGGCCTGAAGCGCCCGAAGCGCGCTCTCGCGGCCCGATCCAGGGCCCTTCACCTCGACTTCGAGGGTGCGAACGCCATGTTCGGCAGCCTTCTTGCCGGCATCCTCGGCGGCAACCTGGGCGGCATAAGGGGTCGACTTGCGCGAGCCCTTGAAGCCCATCATCCCGGCCGAGCTCCAGGCGATCGCATTGCCCTGAGCGTCGGTGATGGTGATCATCGTGTTGTTGAAGCTGGCGTTCACATGCGCGACGCCGGCGGTGATGTTCTTGCGCTCGCGTCGGCGGAGGCGCTGCGGTTCACGTGCCATATCGATTCAATCCCTAAATCCGTTTCGTGACGCCGGGACTTCGCGAGCCTCCGGCGGAGAAATAAGCGCCCGCGCTTATTTCTTCTTGCCGGCGATCGGCTTGGCCTTGCCCTTGCGGGTGCGCGCATTGGTGTGCGTGCGCTGGCCGCGAACCGGCAGGCCCTTGCGGTGACGAAGGCCGCGATAGCAGGCCAGATCCATCAGACGCTTGATGTTCATCGCCGTCTCGCGGCGGAGATCACCTTCGACCGTGTGATCGGCGTCGATCGCCTCGCGGAGGTGAAGCACTTCCTGGTCGGTGAGGTCCTGGACCCGGCGCTCGGCGGGGATGCCAAGCTTGGCGGCGATTTCCTTGGCCTTCGTGCGACCGATGCCGTGGATGTAGGTCAGCGCGATTTCGACGCGCTTGTTCGTCGGGATGTTGACGCCCGCAATACGTGCCATTCTTTTCTTTCTCCTGCTCCACGGGGCGGCTGGCTGACCGCTCCATCTCAGCGCTTTGGTGTCCCGAAATAGCGATAGCCGACGCGCGCACGCGTGCGCCGCCGGGTGACCGGTTAACGGGATCAGATGCAGATAGGAGCCGCCGCGGGCGCTGTCAACCGCCGCAACTCGCAAATCCGCGTCAGAAGAACAGCTTGCGCAGGGTCAGACGGACTGAACGTCCAAGCGGGTCGAGATAGGCCGGCTGATAGCTCAACGGCGTGGCTCCGGAAGAATCGCGAACCTGCGGTCGGCTATCGAACAGATTGTCGATCGACAGGCTGACCCGGGTTCCCCGGAGCCAGCGATGGTCTCGAACCAGCGACCGTTGCGCGCCAAGATCCGCGAACAGCCGAAGATTCAAGGTCGCCTGGTCCGAAAAGAAGAGGTCGGAACGCTCGCCGCCGCTGCCATCCGGGCCACCGCGGACGAAAGTGCCGCTGTGCCACGTGCCCGAAAGACGCGCGCCGAAGCCGTTCTTGCTGACATTGGCCTGGAACTCGATCTCGTGCTCCGGCCTGCCGCCTCGACTGCCGACGGCCGAGCCATTCAGAAGGTCCAGGGGGGCAAGGCCATCCCGAATCAGGATTTCGTCATGAAGCACCCAGTTGTGGTATAATCCCAATTGAAGCCGGCCGACGCGTCCGCCACCGAATCCGCCGCCGCGACGGCCGCCAAATCCACCCCTGCCGCCGCCCGATCGGCCTTGCCCGGCTTCTCTCGGCCTCTGCTCGCTCCCGGACTCGGCGCTGGCGCCCGGGCCACCCGGAGGGGCGCCCATATTGTCCCGCCCGCGCCGGCGCCAACCGCCCTCAGGGCGCTGTGGGGGCGGCGGTCCAAGCCGCTTCGAGAAATTGACGCCCCAGCGGAATTCATCCCGGGCCGAGCGTTCGAAATTGACCGGTCGGCTGTCGATCTGTGTCAGGCGGCCGCCGGAATCGCGCGTAAACCGTTCCGGAAACGCGGCCTCGATTTCAGGGGTCGCGGTCGGAAAGGACGCGATCACATTGTCGATGCGGTTGCGCGTGTAATTGGCGACGATCGAAAGATCGGTTTCGTCGAGCGGCTTCGCCGTCAGGCCCAGCTTCAACACTCGCCGATTGTCCGCAGTCAGATTCGGATTACCACCTTCGAGCCTGGCGATTTCCACGGTCTCGCCCTGAAGGAAGTCGAACACCCGGACCGAAGGCGTGAGCAGGACAGGATCACCCAGCTGCTGCATCGAAGGGGCTCCGTCTTCGTCGGTGTAGGAGAAGTTGAAGTCGAGCTGCGGGATCGGCTCCCAGTTCAGGCCGGCGCCAAGCGTACGCAAGGTGCCGAAGTCAGAAAGCTGCTCGAGCTCCGCGTTGAAGTTCAGAGAAAGGTCGCCGATCGCCTCCAGCACCGCGCGCCGCCGGCTGGCGATCGGGATGTCGAGACTGGCCTGAACGTGACCCCGCTGGCGGGAGAGCTCCCGGCTCTGCGGAAGCCCGCCGCGGAGCGTTTCGCTGTCCAGGCTTCGCGTGTCGAAGCCGGCCCGAAGGCTCGCTGCGGCACGCCCGCCCGGCAGGTCGACGATCGGCCCGCTCGCAGTCCCTTCCATTGAAGCGACTTCGGACACGGTGTCGGCACGATCACCCATGCCGTTGCGATCCGTGCGGGTTTCGATCTCACTGAGATCGTAATTGCCGATCGCCGACCAGCGCCAGGGCGCTACATCGCCGTTGAGAACGAATCCCAGATGACCCGCCAGCGTGTCGGATTCGCGTACGAGGCCGTCATCGACACTGCCCTCACGAAGGCCAAGAAAGCTTCGGTTCGAACTGGCGTCGAACGTCGTGTTGAAGGTGGCGGAGACGTCGCCGAAGACATTGCGATTCAGAGTGCCGCCCAATGA
This sequence comes from Allosphingosinicella sp., assembly GCA_035710145.1. Lineage (GTDB taxonomy): Bacteria > Pseudomonadota > Alphaproteobacteria > Sphingomonadales > Sphingomonadaceae > Allosphingosinicella. The sequence continues at coordinate 15,915 of DASTDX010000063.1, read as the reverse complement.
GAATTGGTCGGTCTCGGTAAGCAGGGACCGGAATTCGCCAAGGTCGGTCGCGATCGGATCGACCTGGAGGATGTCACGATCGCTCTCGAACAAGGGATCGGCGTGGCGGAACTGGACGTCCAGGCTCGATCGACCCGAACGGTTGAGGCCCAGCACATTGACCTTGGCGCCATAGCTGGCGCGGCCGCCGGCGGTGGCGAGCCCGCCATCCACCTCGGTCGTGACGGCGCGGAAGCGCGGGCGAAGGACGAAATTCACGACCCTTTGGTCAGGCCGGTAGCCATATTGCAGAGCCGCCTCTTCCGGGAGAACGTCGACCCGGATGATGGCCTCGGGCGGAAGGTCGCGGATTTCGCGGAAGCCCGAGATCCGGCGTCCATTCAGGAGCACGACCGGCCGCTCGCCGCCGCGGCCCCGCCCGCTTCGAGTCTGGGGCGAGAGATATTCAAGCAATTCGCCCACGCTGCCGGCGCCGAGCGCGCGGATCTCGCGGCGATCGAGTTGAACCTCAGGTTCGATGTCGCCGAGCACCGCGCCCGGTTCGCGCGTGCCGGTGATGACGATGGCCTCCTCATCGCCTTCAGAGTCGAGATAGTCTGCTTCTTCGTCCTCGGTCTGGACAGCGGCGGCGATCGCCTCCTTGGCGGCCGGGTCATCGTCGGGAGGGGCTACGTCCTGGGCGAGGCCAGGTGCTGCAACCGCGCAGGCGGCGATACCGAACAGAAATCTCGTCTTCACGCTTCACAACCCCAATGATTGCCGGCTTCAGGGCCAATTCGCCCCTACACTGTGCTGAACACCGGTGACGGGCATATGGGGGCGCGGTGTGTCGCAACTATGTCGGGGGCACTCGGCGATTGTCTCAGAATGTCGCGCGCCGTCGCGGCCCAAGCGGACCATCGGGACCCGACAGGGCCGTCCCCGACTCGCCAATCGCGGCGTCCGCAGCGGACGCGGGCATCAGCCATCGCCCCCCGACGGAGCCGGGGATAAGGACGACCGCTTTGGTCAATCCCTCCGTTGGGTCAGACGACGCCGAAGGCCAGCATGGCGTCGGCGACTTTCTTGAAGCCGGCGATGTTGGCACCCTTCACATAGTCGACATAGCCATTGCCGCGGTCGCCATATTCAAGGCACCTCGTGTGGATGCCGTCCATGATGTCGCGCAGCAATTGTTGCAGCTCGGCTTCCTTCCAGCTGATCCTGGCGGAATTCTGGCTCATCTCCAGGCCAGAAACGGCAACGCCGCCGGCATTGCTTGCCTTTCCCGGAGCGTAAAGCAGCTTCGCTGCCCGGAAGACGTGCACCCCTTCCAGATTGGTCGGCATGTTGGCGCCTTCGGAGACGGCGATACAACCGTTGGCGACCAGGGTCCTGGCCTCGTCGCCGTTCAGCTCGTTTTGGGTCGCGCACGGCAAGGCGACGTCGCATTCGACCCCCCACGGGCGCTTGCCGGCATGGAACGTCGCTCCGCTGAAGGCATCGGCATATTGCGAGATTCGCCCGCGCCGGCGGGTCTTGTGGGTTTTCACCCAGTCGATCTTTTCCTGGCTGATCCCGTCCGGATCGTAGATGAAGCCTTCGCTGTCGGACAAAGTGAGGACCTTGCCACCGAGCTGGACGATCTTCTCGGCCGCATGGGTGGCGACGTTACCGGAGCCGGAGATGACAGCCCTTTTGCCGACCAGGTCCTTGCCGCCCGATTTGAGCATGTTCTCGAGGAAATAGACGGCGCCATAACCGGTCGCCTCGGTGCGGATCAGCGAGCCGCCATATTCCAGGCCCTTGCCGGTGAGGACGCCCTCGAAGCTGTTGGTGATACGCTTGTACTGACCGAACATGTAGCCGATCTCGCGGCCGCCGACGCCGATGTCCCCGGCCGGAACGTCGATGTCGGCTCCGATGTGGCGGTAAAGCTCGGTCATGAAACTCTGGCAGAAGCGCATGATCTCGCCGTCGCTCTTGCCCTTGGGATTGAAGTTCGCGCCGCCCTTGCCGCCGCCCATCGGCAGGCCGGTGAGCGCATTCTTGAAGGTCTGCTCGAAGGCGAGGAACTTGAGAATGCTTTCGTTGACCGACGGGTGGAATCGAATCCCGCCCTTGTAGGGGCCGATCGCGTTGTTGTTCTGGACCCGATAGCCGCGCTGGACTCGGATGTTGTGATTGTCGTCTTCCCAGCAGACTCGGAACGAGACGACCCGGTCGGGCTCGGCGATCCGCCGAAGAATCTGCCAGCGATGATAATCCTCTTTGTCACCGATGAACTCGAAGATGTCCTCGGCCACTTCCTGGACCGCCTGAATGAATTCGTTCTGGCCAGGGTTGCGGCGCTTCACCCCCTCCATGAAACCGGCGAGATCCACATGCTCGGATTCGGCGTTCATCGGCTCTCCGGTAAGCACTGCCTCGACCGTTGGTCCGGTCCCTTCTCCCCTGTTCATGACGCCATCTCCCTGTTGTTTCTCGCAGCCCCGCCGGAGTCGCGTTGAAGGGATCATATCACTTTTTCAGGGATTCCAAGCCCATGCCGCACAGCGCGATATTCGCCGGTTCAGTGGCTGTCCGACGCCATCGGGACAGTGCCGCCTGCGGGCCAATCCGTGTCGCTAATCCTTCTGAGATCGAGTTCCCCCACCCGCCTGGGCGGCGCCCCTTCCCTGATCAGCTCACTGACTTCGTGCCAGCGGCCATCTCCGATGCGGGCGGTGTGGCGAATGATCGCGGCCGGCCCTGCCGGCATTTCCCAGATGATGGCGCCGTCATCGGTGATTCGCAGCGGAAAGCTGCCCGACCGGCCCTGTGCCCAGGATCTCAGGCTGTAACGCGACTCCGCCGGATCGAAGGATATGATCCCGAGCGCATTGAACCCCACGGCTCCGTCGGCCTCATAGGCCCGCCCTTCCACCACTCGAACGGTGCCGCCGAGAAATGGCCCGACCCGCTCGGTCTGGACATAATCGCGACGGCCCGACGGCTGGAGCGCCCAGGCAGGACCCCGCCAGACGCCGTCGAGGTTCGAGAGACGCTCCATCGCGTCCCGTTGAGCGGCCTGGAGTGCCCCGGGGTCATGAGTCGGCTGGCCAAAGGCCGGCGTTGCAAGGAACAGGGCGACGGCCGAAGCAAAGGCGATGCGCATGGGACGATTCCCCCGGTTCTGTTGCCTGAAATTGCAGCAACCGGGCGACAGCGTCAATTCGAAGGCGCGGCTCCGTCGAGGATCGACTCGATCGCGTCGTTGACCTCGCCGATCGGCGCCATCCCGTCGACCCGGCGAACGAGACCCCGCGCTTCATAAATCGGGAGGATCGGAGCGGTCTTGGCGCGATACTCGGCCATCCGAGTCCGCACCGCTTCCTCATTGTCGTCGGCGCGGCGCTTGAAGGAATCCTCGGCGCCGCAGACGTCGCACAGGTTCGGGACCTTCGGGAGCTTGTACCGATCGTGATAGCCTTCGCCGCATTTGGCGCAGCTGAAGCGGCCGGTGATGCGATCGACCAGGGCATCCTCGTCGACTTCGAGTTCGATCACATGATCCAGGGCGCGGCCACGATCGCCGAGCAACTTGTCGAGGGCGTCAGCCTGCGCCTGAGTCCGTGGATAGCCGTCGAAGATGACCCCTTTTTCGGTATCCGGTTCGTCGAGACGGGCGCCCAGGATCTGCGACATCAGGTCGTCCGGGAAGAGCTTGCCCGCCTTCATGATCTCGTCCGCCATCCGACCGATCTCGGTGCCGGCCTTGACTGCGGCGCGAAGCATATCGCCGGTCGAGACCTGAACCATGCCGCGTTCCTGTACGAGCCGTGCGGCCTGGGTACCCTTGCCCGCGCCCGGCGGTCCGAGGAGTATGATGTTCATCGCCTTGTCCCCTGGCGCACTGCGGTCAGCGCCGCAGGCCGCCCCCCTTGAGCTTCGCCTTTTTGATCAGGTCACCATATTGGTGGGCGAGCAGATGGCTCTGGATCTGGGTAACCGTGTCCATCGTGACGTTGACGACGATGATCAGGCTGGTGCCGCCCAGATAGAAGGGGATTCCGGCCCGAGCGATCAGCCACTCCGGGATCAGGCAGGTCAGGGTCAGATAAGCGGCGCCGACAACGGTTACCCGAGTGAGCACGTAATCGAGATATTCCTCGGTGCGCTTGCCGGGACGGATGCCGGGGATGAAGCCGCCATATTTCTTGAGATTCTCCGCTGTCTCCTCGGGATTGAATACGACCGAGGTGTAGAAGAAGCAGAAGAAGACGATGCCCGCACCGTAAAGGAACATGTAGAGCGGCGCGCCGTGCTGGAGCGCCGTCGTGACGGTGATCACGAAGTCCCCCCAGGCGCTCTCCCCCGCCGTCCGGTTCCCCGCGAACTGGGCAATCGTCAGCGGCATCAGCAGCAGCGACGACGCGAAGATCGGCGGAATGACGTTGGCCGTGTTGACCTTGAGCGGCAGGTGCGAGCGCTCCTGCTGGATCTGGCCGCGCGCCGTCTGGCGCTTCGGATACTGGATCAGGATCCTCCGCTGAGCCCGCTCCATGAAGCAAATGAACAGAATGAGGACGATCGCCAGGGCGACCACGACGAGGATGATGAACGGATCCAGGCTGCCGGTCCGGCCACCCTCGAACAATTGCGCGAGCGCCGTCGGCAGCTGCGCGACGATGCCGGCCATGATGATGAGCGATATGCCGTTGCCGATGCCGCGGGTGGTGATCTGCTCACCGAGCCACATGAGGAACATGGTGCCGCCGACGAGACTGACGACGACGGTGATCCGGAACAGCATGCCGGGATCGACCACCGCGGACTGGCCCGTGGTCGAGCCCCAGCTCTCCAGCGCCACCGCCATGAAATAGCCCTGGATCGCGCACAGCAGGACGGTGCCGTAGCGTGTGTACTGGTTGATCTTCTTGCGGCCGCTCTCGCCTTCCTTCTTCAGCGCCGCGAGCTGCGGCGACATCGACGTTGCCAGCTGCATGACGATCGACGCGGTGATGTAGGGCATGACCCCCAGGGCGATCAGGCTCATCCTCTCGAGGCTGCCGCCCGAGAACATGTTGAAGAAATCGAGCACGCCGCCGCGGGTCTGTTCGAACAGCGAGCTCAGAGTCGTCGGATCGATGCCCGGCAACGGCACGAAGGAAAGCAAGCGGAAGATGACCAACGCGCCGAGCGTGAACCACAGCCTTTTCTTGAGGTCCGTCGCCTTGGCGAAGTTCGCCAGGCTGATATTGGCTGCCATCTGATCGGCTGCGGATGCCATAAACTTTACGACCTTCGGAAAATGAAAGCGGCGGATGACCGGATGGCCCCCGCCGCCTCATATAGTGATAGGTTCCGGCTTGTCAGCCTTCTGCCTTGCGAGGAGGTCAGGCGTCGGCCTTCGCCCGCGCCTTGGCACTGCCTTTCTTGGCAGCGGCCTTGTCGGCAGCGGGGACGACCTCGATCAGCTCGACAGAGCCGCCAGCGCCTTCGATCGCCTTGCGCGCGCCGGCCGAGATGCCAGCCACCCGAACCGCGAGCTTCGCCTTCAATTCGCCCTTGCCGAGCAGTCGGACGCCGTCCTTGCCGCCGCGGGCGAGGCCAGCCGTCTTGAGCGAATCATGGTCGATCGTGCCCTTGCCGTCGAGCTTGCCGGAGTCGATCGCCTTCTGGATCGCGCCGACATTCACTTCGGCATAATCCTTGGCGAAGATATTGTTGAAGCCACGCTTCGGGATCCGCATGTGGAGCGGCATCTGGCCGCCCTCGAAGCCGAAGATGGAGACGCCGGAACGGCTGGTCTGGCCCTTTTGGCCACGTCCGGCGGTCTTGCCGAGGCCGGAGCCGATGCCACGTCCAACCCGAACCCGGGACTTGCGGGCGCCCTTGTTGTCGCGGATTTCGTTCAGTTTCATGTCTTGCACTCGCTTTCGCTTTTGTCGCGCGGTCGGAAACGGCTCAGTCCGCGACCGACACCATATGCTGCACCTTGCGGATCATGCCACGCACCTCGGGGGTGTCGTCGAGCTCGACCGTCTTGTGCATCTTGTTGAGGCCCAGGCCGATCAAGGTCTTGCGCTGGTCCGGCGTCCGCCGGATCGGCGATCCGGTCTGGGTGATCTTCAGCTTGGCCATCTGTCTTACTCCGTCACGGCTTCGGCTTCGGCCGAGGCCTCAGCGCCGGAAAGGCCGTCGCGGCGAGCCATCAGGTCGGCGATCTTGCGACCACGACGCTGAGCGACCGCCTTCGGCGAAGTCTGCTCGCCGAGCGCCTCGAACGTCGCGCGGATCATGTTGTAGGGGTTGGACGTGCCGATCGACTTGGTCACCACGTCGGCAACCCCAAGGCTCTCGAACACGGCGCGCATCGGGCCGCCGGCGATAATTCCGGTCCCGGCGGGGGCCGAGCGTACGAACACCCGGCCGGCGCCGAAATGGCCGAGGCCGTCATGGTGGAGAGTCCTGCCCTCGCGAAGAGGGACCCGCACCATCGCCTTCTTGGCAGCGGCGGTCGCCTTGGAAATTGCCTCAGGCACTTCGCGCGCCTTGCCGTGACCGAAGCCAGCACGGCCCTTGCCGTCTCCTACGACGACCAGAGCCGCGAAGCCAAAGCGTTTACCGCCCTTCACGGTCTTGGAGACTCGGTTGATGTGGACGAGCTTCTCGATCAGCTCCTCGCCGCCATCGTCGTCGCGACCGGGGCCGCCACGTCGGTCGTCGCGCCGCCCGCGACCGCCACGATCGCCGCCGCCACGGCCACGGCCGCCACGCGGCCCGCGGTCACGCCGCGGCGCCTGGGTGGCCTCGGCGGCTTCGGCCGGCACGGTCGTCGGCTCGGCCGCTTCCGGGGTCTGGTTCGTATCGTCAGCCATTCTTAAAACTCCAATCCGCCCTCGCGCGCGGCGTCGGCAAGAGCCTTCACGCGGCCGTGGAACAGGAAACCGCCGCGGTCGAAGACGACCCGGCTGACGCCAGCGGCCTTAGCACGCTCGGCGATCTTGCGGCCCACTTCCTGCGCGGAAGCGACGGTTGCGCCGGTCTTGGCCCGGGCTTCCTTCTCCAGCGTGGAAGCGGCGGCGACGGTGCGCCCTTCCGCGTCAATGATGATCTGCGCGTAAATGTGGCGGCCCGAACGGTGAACCGACAGACGCGGGCGATCGCCGCCGCGCTTGCGGATCGAAGTGCGGACGCGCTGAGCGCGCTTCTCGAAGGGGTTGAATCTGGCCATGGCTACTTCTTCTTGCCTTCTTTGCGGAAGATATACTCGCCGCGATACTTGATGCCCTTGCCCTTGTAGGGCTCAGGCTTGCGCCAGCGCCGGATCTCGGCAGCGAGCTGACCGACCTTCTGCCGGTCATTGCCGCTGATCTCGACCGTGGTTGCATCCGGCGTCTTCACCTCGAGGCCTTCCGGCACCGCGATGTTGACGTCGTGGCTGTAGCCGAGCTGAAGTCGCAGGTTCTTGCCCTGGGCTGCAGCACGGTAGCCGACACCGGTGATCTCGAGGACTTTGGTGAAGCCGTCGGTAACGCCCGTCACCAGGTTCTGAACCAGCGTCCGGTGCATGCCCCAGAAGGAGCGCGCCCGCTTCGTCTCGTTGGCCGGCCGGACGACGATCCGACCGTCCTCGATGCCGTAGCTGATGTCTTCCAGCATCGGCATGCTGAGCGTGCCTTTCGGGCCCTTCACGGACAATGTCTGGCCTTCGACACTTGCCGAGACGCCGCTGGGAAGTTCGACAGGAACCTTACCAATGCGGGACATCAGAACACCTCCGCGAGCACTTCGCCGCCGACGTTCTGAGTGCGCGCTTCGGCGTCGCTCAAAACGCCCTTCGGCGTCGACACGATGGTGATGCCGAGGCCATTGCGGACCCGCGGCAGCTCCTGGGCGCCGGAATAGACCCGGCGGCCGGGCTTCGACACGCGCGATACGTGCTGAATGGCCGGCTGGCCCTCGAAGTATTTCAGCTCGATCCGAAGGCCGCGATGGGCGCCGAGCGCCTCCTCGCGGTAACCGCGGATATAGCCCTCACGCTGGAGCACATCGAGCACTCGGGCGCGCAGCTTGGAAGCGGGCGAAAGCACGCTGTCCTTGCGGGCCTGTTGGCCGTTGCGAATGCGGGTGAGCATGTCACCCAGGGGGTCGGTCATCGGCATCTCAATACCCTACCAGCTCGACTTCGTGAGACCGGGGATCAGGCCCTTGTTGCCCATTTCCCGCAGCATGATCCGCGAAAGTCGGAATTTGCGATAATAAGCGCGTGAACGACCGGTCAGCTCGCAGCGGTTGCGGACCCGGGTCGGGTTCGCATTGCGAGGAATTTCAGCCATCTTCAAACGCGCGATCAGGCGCTCCGTCTCGTCCTTGGACTTGTCGTTCGCGATCGCCTTCAGCTTCGCATATTGACCGGCATACTTCTTCGCCAGCTTCTTGCGACGCTCGTTCTTGTTGATGGAACTCAGTTTCGCCATGACTTAAGTTCTCTTCCTTCCTGGGCAGGGGGCCGTCAGGCCGCCTGCTTCTGATCCTGCTCGGCCGGGAAGGGGAAGCTGAAGAGGCGCAGCAACTCGCGCGCTTCCTCGTCCGTCTTCGCGGTGGTGGTGACGATGATGTCCATGCCGCGCACCTTCTCGATGCGGTCATAGTTGATCTCCGGGAACACGATTTGCTCCTTGAGACCCATTGCGTAATTGCCGCGGCCATCGAACGAACGCGGGTTGAGGCCACGGAAGTCGCGAACGCGCGGGAGCGCGATCGTGACCAGGCGGTCAAGGAACTCGTACATCCGCTCGCGGCGAAGAGTGACCTTCACGCCGATCGGCATGCCTTCGCGCAGCTTGAACTGGGCGATCGACTTCTTGGCCTTCGTGATCACCGGCTTCTGGCCGGCGATTAGTTCCATTTCCTGAGCGGCGGTCTCGACCTTCTTCTTGTCCTGGGTCGCCTCGCCGACGCCCATGTTGAGGACGATCTTGTCCAGCCGCGGCACTTCGAGGCGGTTCTTGTAGCCGAACCGCTCGATCATCGCAGGGACGATCCGCTCGTCATAATCGCGCCTCAGGCGCGCGGTATATTTGGCATCAGCCATTGATCAACTCCCCGGACCGGACAGCAACCCGGACCTTCTTTCCGTCGCGCTCCTCGAAGCGAACCCGAGTGGGCTTGCCCGTCTTCGGATCCTCGAGCGCGACCTTCGACACGTGAAGCGGCGCTTCGCGGCGCTCGATTCCGCCCTGCGGATTGGCCTGGGTCGGCTTGCGGTGACGGGCAGCGACATTGATTCCGCTGACGATCACCTTGCCTTCCTTCGGCATCGATTTCACGACTTCGCCGTGACGTCCCTTGTCCTTGCCGGACAGGACGACGACCTTGTCGCCCTTCTTGATCTTCAAGGCCATTACAGCACCTCCGGCGCGAGGCTGATGATCTTCATGTGCTTCTTCGCGCGCAGTTCACGAACGACCGGGCCGAAAATACGGGTGCCGATCGGTTCCTGGTTGTTATTGATCAGCACGGCCGCGTTCGAATCGAAGCGGATCGTCGATCCGTCGGCACGATTGATGTCCTTGGCGGTCCGAACGATCACGGCCTTGTGGACGTCGCCCTTCTTCACGCGGCCGCGTGGCGCCGCTTCCTTGACGGAAACAACGATGATGTCGCCGACGCCGGCGAAGCGGCGCTTGGAGCCGCCCAGCACCTTGATGCACTGGACGCGCTTCGCGCCGCTATTGTCGGCGACCTCGAGATTGGACTGCATCTGGATCATCGATCCAATTCCTCTTCAAACTTCAACCGGAAGCGTTCCGGCGATCAGTGCAAAATCAGGCTTCGGCCGTTTCGGCTTCAGCCTTTTCCGATTTCTTCTTCGGCTTGGCCTTGCTCACCGGCTTCTCGTCGCTTTGGGCCGCCGTCGTATCGACGTTGCCGGCGCCGAGCACCCGCCAGGTCTTCAGCTTCGAGATCGGCCGGGTCTCTTCGATCCGGACGACCTGGCCTTCCTTGAACTCATTGCCCTCGTCATGGGCATGGTACTTCTTCGACCGCTTGATGATCTTGCCGTAGAGCGGGTGCTTCACCCGCCGTTCGACACGGACCACGACGGTCTTGTCGGTCTTGTCGGACACGATCGTTCCGGTCAGGACGCGCTTGGGCATCGTCTAACTCCTTAGGCCTGCGCTTGGGTGGCGCGGGCGCGCTCGTTTTGAAGCGTCCGGATTTTGGCGATGGTGCGACGCACCTCGCGGACCCGCGACGGCTTCTCGATCTGGTTGGTCGCGGCCTGGAAGCGCAGGTTGAACTGCTCGCGCTTCAGCTCCGCCAGCTGGTCGACCAGCTGGTCGTCCGTCTGCTTCGTCAGTTCATCGAACTTCATCTTATGCGTCCTCAAGCAGCGATTCACCGAGGCGGGCCACCACCTTGGTCTTGATCGGCAATTTCTCGGCCGCCCGCTCGAACGCAGTCTTCGCGATCGGGCCCGGCACGCCGTCCAGTTCGAACAGGATCCGCCCCGGCTTCACCCGGGCGACCCAATATTCCGGAGCACCCTTGCCCGAACCCATCCGGACTTCAGCCGGCTTGGACGAGACAGGAACGTCCGGGAAGATACGGATCCACAAACGCCCCTGGCGCTTGATGTGGCGCGTGATCGCACGGCGGGCCGCTTCGATCTGGCGCGCGGTGATCCGCTCCGGCTCCATCGCCTTGAGACCGAAGGCGCCGAAATTCAGCGCCGTTCCGCCTTTGGCGTCGCCGTGGATACGGCCCTTGTGGGCCTTGCGGAACTTGGTGCGCTTCGGTTGCAGCATGATCTTTTCCTAGTTCCTGAGCTCAGCGGGCCGGACGAACGCCGGAGGTCTGAGCCTCCATCATCAGCCGATCCTGCGAGAGCGGGTCGTGGCCGAGGATTTCGCCCTTGAAGATCCAGACCTTGACGCCGCAGACGCCATAGGCCGTGTGCGCGGTGGCCTCGGCATAATCGACGTTGGCGCGCAACGTGTGCAGCGGCACCCGGCCTTCACGATACCATTCGGTGCGGGCGATCTCGGCACCGCCGAGGCGGCCCGAACACGTGATCCGGATCCCCTCCGCGCCAAGCCGAAGCGCCGACTGAACGGCCCGCTTCATCGCGCGACGGAACGCGATCCGGCGCTCGAGCTGGTCGGCCACGCCCTGGGCGACCAGACGGCTGTCGATCTCCGGCTTGCGGATTTCGACGATGTTCAGGGACACGTCGGACGAAGTCATTGCGCCGAGCTGCTTGCGCAGCTTCTCGATGTCGGCGCCTTTCTTGCCGATGATCACGCCTGGCCGGGCGGCATAAATCGAAACCCGACAGAGCTTCGCCGGACGCTCGATCACCACCTTGGAGATGGCGGCCTGGGGCAGCGCCTCCATGATGAACTTGCGGATCTTCAGATCCTCGAGCAGCAGCCGGCCGTAATCGTCGCCTTCGGCGAACCAGCGGCTGTCCCAGGTCCGGTTGATCTGCAGCCTGAGGCCGATCGGTGAGGACTTCTGACCCATTTGCTTACGCTTCCTGCTGCTCGCGGACGACGATGCGCACGCGGCTGAACGGTTTGACGATGCGGCTGGCGCGGCCCCGGGCACGCGGCGTGAACCGCTTCATGCTGAGGGACTTGCCGACGCTCGCCTCGGCGACGACGAGACTGTCGACGTCGAGATTATGGTTGTTCTCGGCATTGGCGATCGCCGAAGCGAGCACCTTGCGGACGTCGCGCGCCATCGCCTTCGGCGAGAAGGTGAGGATCGACAGCGCCTCTTCGGCCTTCTTGCCGCGGATCAGGCCAGCGACGAGATTGAGCTTCTGCGCCGAACCGCGGATCTGTCCGCCGATGGCGAGCGCCTCGTGGTCGGCGACCCGGCGGGGAGCCTTCTGCTTGCCCATGGCTTACCTCTTGCCCTTCTTGTCGGCGGCGTGGCCGGGGAAGAAGCGGGTCGGCGCAAATTCGCCGAGCTTCATTCCGACCATGTCCTCGTTGACCGATACGGGCACGAACTTGCGTCCGTTATAGACGTTGAAAGTCAGCCCGACGAACTGCGGGAGGATGGTGGAACGGCGCGACCAGGTCTTGATCGGCGCGCGGCCTCCGGCTTCCTGCGCCGCCTCTGCCTTCTTCAGCAGCGACAACTCGACGAACGGACCTTTCCAGACGGAGCGGGCCATCTCTTACCTCTTCTTTTTCGCGTGACGCGAACGGATGATCATCTTGTCCGTCGCCTTGTTCGAACGGGTGCGGGCGCCCTTGGTCGGCTTGCCCCACGGTGTGACCGGGTGACGGCCGCCCGAGGTGCGGCCTTCGCCGCCGCCGTGCGGGTGGTCGACCGGGTTCTTGGCAACGCCGCGGGTCAGCGGGCGCTTGCCCATCCAGCGGGTCCGCCCAGCCTTGGCGAAATTCTGGTTCTGGTTGTCGGGGTTCGAAACCGCGCCGACCGTCGCCATGCAATCCGAGCGGATATAACGCTGCTCGCCTGAATTCAGCCTGACGATGACCATTCCGCGGTCGCGGCCGACGACCTGGACATAAGTCCCGGCCGAACGCGCGATCTGGGCGCCCTTGCCCGGCTTCATCTCGACATTGTGGACGATCGTGCCGACCGGCATCTGCCCCAGCTCCATCGCGTTGCCGGGCTTAACGTCGACCTTGCGGCCGGCGATGATCGAATCGCCGGGCGCCAGCCGCTGCGGCGCGATCACGTAAGCCAGCTCACCATCCTCATATTTGACGAGGGCGATGAACGCCGTGCGATTGGGATCATATTCCAGCCGCTCGACGGTCGCCGGAACGTCCCATTTGCGACGCTTGAAGTCGATGTAGCGGTAACGCTGCTTGTGGCCGCCCGCGATGCCGCGCGACGTCACGTGGCCCTTGTTGTTCCGCCCGCCGGTCTTGCGCTTGCCTTCGGTAAGCGCCTTGACCGGCTTGCCCTTCCAGAGCGCCGACTTGTCGACCAGGACCAGGCCGCGCTGCGACGAGGTGGTCGGATTATATTGCTTGAGTGCCATGATCCGCGCCTCAGATACCGGTGGTGACGTCGATCGACTGGCCTTCGGCCAGCGTCACGATCGCCTTCTTGACGTCCGAGCGCGTGTAGGGGCGACCCTTCCAGCGCTTGGTCTTGCCCTTGCTCGTGATCGTGTTGACGCCCTTCACATTGACTCCGAACAGGGCCTCCACCGCCGCCTTGATCTGCGGCTTGGTGGCTCCGCCGGCGACCTTGAAGACGACCGCGTTATGCTCGCTGAGCAAGGTCGACTTCTCGGTGATGTGCGGGGCGAGGACGACGTCATAGTGGCTGATGTCCACCGCGCCGCCCGCTTGCTTCTTCGCCTTAGCCATTGAACCGGGCCTCCAGCTTCTCGACCGCGGCGCGGGTCAGCACCAAAGTCTCGTGATTGAGTATGTCGTAGACATTCGCCCCGACCGCCGGCAGCAAGTTGACCTCGCGCAAATTGGCGGACGCGTGAGCGAAGCCGACGTTGAGGGCGTCGCCGTCGATCACCAGGGCCGTCTTGCCCAGGCCGAGCTTGCCGAGCTGTTCCTTGAGCGCGGCCGTCTTGGCTTCGTTCAGGTCGAGGCTGTCGAGCACGACCAGATTGCCGCCCTGCGCCTTGGCGGAAAGCGCCATGCGCAGGCCCAGCGCTCGGACCTTCTTGTTCAGCGACGGATTGAAATCGCGGACACGGGGGCCGTGGGCCTTGCCGCCGCCGACGAAGATCGGCGCACGCCGATCGCCGTGACGGGCGGTGCCGCCGCCTTTCTGGCGACCGAACTTCTTGCCGGTGCGGGCAACCTCGGAACGCTCGCGGGCGGCGCGGGCGGTGCCGCGGCGCTTCTCGAGCTGCCAGGTGACAACGCGGTGCAGGATGTCGGCGCGCGGCTCGACGGCGAACACGTCGTCGTTAAGCTCGATGTCGCCGCCCTTGGCTTTCGCGTCCAGGCTCTGAACCTTGACCTTCATGTGCTTAGCCTTCCTGGCCTTCGGTGGCTTCCACGGGGACCTCGGTCTCGGCCGGAGTCTCCGCGGGCGCCTCATTATTGGCATTGGCCGACTGCTTCAGGCCGGCCGGGTAAGGCAGGTCCTGCGGGCGCGGCGTCTTCACGGCGTCCTGGATCAGGAGCCAGCTGCCCTTGTGACCCGGAACGGAGCCGCGAACGAAGATCAGACCACGATCCGCATCGGTGCGGACGATCTCCAGATTCTGCTGAGTGCGATTGCGAGCGCCCATGTGGCCGGCCATCTTCTTGTTCTTGAAGACCTTGCCAGGATCCTGCCGCTGGCCGGTCGAACCATGCGACCGGTGCGACACGGACACACCGTGAGTGGCGCGCAATCCCTTGAAACCCCAGCGCTTCATCGCGCCGGCGAAGCCCTTGCCCTGGGTCACGCCCTGAACGTCGACCATCTGACCGACGAGGAAATGGTCAGCCGACAGCTCCGCACCGACGTCGAGGAGAGCGTCCTCGGCGACACGAAATTCGACGAGCTTCGCCTTCGGCTCCACCTCGGCCTTGCCGAAATGGCCGCGCTGCGGCTTGCTGAGATTCTTGGCCTTGGCCGAGCCGGCACCGAGCTGGACGGCGGTGTAGCCGTCGCGGCCCGCTTCACGGCGGCCGATCACCTGAACATTATCGAGTTCGAGAACGGTCACCGGCACGTGCCGACCATCGTCCTTGAACAAGCGGGTCATCCCGACTTTCTTCGCGATCACGCCAGTGCGCATGATCATACTCCTATGACAGAGGCCCCACGGGACCATCCCGGGGGGCGTGTTCAAGCCCGAAAACGATGCGTGCCCCGCCTGGGCTCATGCTTCGCAGCGTGCGAAGCGGCGGGGGACGCAGTCCGCAGCAAAAGCTGCGCGGTATCCTCCGTATCGCGCCGGCCGATCAGGCCAGCTTGATCTCGACGTCGACGCCGGCGGCGAGATCGAGCTTCATCAGCGCGTCGACCGTCTGCGGCGTCGGCTGCACGATATCGAGCAGCCGCTTGTACGTCCGGACCTCGAACTGCTCACGCGACTTCTTGTCGACGTGCGGCGAGCGGTTCACGGTAAACTTCTCGATACGCGTCGGCAGCGGAATGGGGCCGCGAATAAGCGCGCCGGTCCGACGGGCGGTGTCGGCGATGTCGCCGGTCGCCTGATCGAGCACGCGATGATCGAACGCCTTCAGGCGAATCCTTATGTTCTGCGTTTCCATTCCAACTACCGATGCGAAAGAGCCAAGCCCCGAAGGGCAAACCAAATTGTACCTTCCCGGAACCGTGGCCCCGGAATGGCCAGTAAACTACGCTCGAAAGGCGAGCCGCCCGAATCTCCAGGACCCGGGCGGCTGAGGCCCTATATTACTTCGTGATCTCGCCGACAACCCCTGCACCGACGGTCCGTCCACCTTCGCGAATGGCGAAGCGCAGACCCTGGTCCATGGCGATCGGAGCGATCAGCTTCACGCCGAGCGTGACGTTGTCGCCGGGCATGACCATCTCGGTACCTTCCGGAAGAACCACTTCGCCCGTCACGTCGGTCGTGCGGAAGTAGAACTGCGGACGGTAATTGGCGAAGAACGGCGTGTGACGGCCGCCCTCGTCCTTCGACAGGACATAGACCTCGGCCGAGAAGTCGGTGTGCGGCTTGATCGAGCCCGGCTTGCAGAGAACCTGGCCGCGCTCGACGTCCTCACGGCCGACGCCGCGGAGGAGTGCGCCGATATTGTCACCCGCCTGGCCCTGGTCGAGCAGCTTGCGGAACATCTCGACGCCGGTGACGACGGTCTTCTGGGTGTCGCGAATGCCGACGATCTCGACTTCCTCGCCCACCTTGACGACCCCGGTCTCGACGCGGCCGGTGACGACGGTGCCGCGGCCCGAGATCGAGAACACGTCCTCGATCGGCATCAGGAACGGCTTGTCCAGCGGACGCTC
>DASTDX010000062.1:0-8911 GCA_035710145.1 Allosphingosinicella sp. | reverse complement strand
ACCGCCGACCGGATCGAACCCGCTCAGGTCGAGCGCATCATCCGCCTGGTCGCAAGCCACGCCCGGACCGAGATCCACGCCGCTTCGCCGATCGTCAGCGCCGAGCTGCCCGGACCCGGCGAGGGGCTCTCCGGCGAGCGGTTCGAAGGCCTGCTTCCGCCGGTCTCGACCGGCCCCCGGCCCGGCCCGACGATTGGCTTGGCCGAGCTTCGGACTGCCTTGAGTCAATGCCCGTCGGCGCAGCGTCCTCAGTCGGCGCCGATGGCGGCGCAACGCGTCAGCAGACCCGCCATCCCTCGCTTCCTTCAAGATCGCGCGCCAGGCGCCGCCAAACCGGCCAGCTCGACCTACTTGGCCTGGGTGAAGAGGATGGCGATGCCGCGATCGCCTCGACGCAGCTTGGCCCAAAGACGCCCTCACCGGTGATCGCAGCCCATGGGCTCAACGAAGCCCAGCCTGCGTCCCAAGACCTCATTCCAAGTTTCTGAAAAAGGACGGGTGCCAGGGCTCGAAGCGATAGGGTTCGCGACCGTTTTTCCGATGCGGGCGCGCTCGGCGGGCGCGGCCTCGCGCACGAGGCCATGCCATGATCGGCCAGGAATCGCTGGTCCGCCGCCAGGCAATGCTCCGCTCGGCACTGGGCGAGGCGATCGTCGGAGCGCTGCTCGATCCACTGGTGAGCGAGGTGATGGTCAATCCTGATGGGATCGTCCGGCTGGACCGGCTTGGCCAGGGCCGAAGCACGACCGCCGACCGGATCGAACCCGCTCAGGTCGAGCGCATCATCCGGCTGGTCGCAAGCCACGCCCGGACCGAGATCCACGCCGCTTCGCCGATCGTCAGCGCCGAGCTTCCCGGACCCGGCGAGGGGCTCTCCGGCGAGCGGTTCGAAGGCCTGCTCCCGCCGGTCTCGACCGGCCCCTGCTTTTCGATCCGCAAGCCCGCCGCGCGGATCTACGGGCTCGCCGATTATGTCCGCGACAGGATCATGAACGAGGAGGTTGCCCGAACGCTCCGGGAGGCCGTTTCGGCCCGCAGGAATATTCTCATCGCCGGCGGCACCAGCTCGGGCAAGACGACGCTCGCCAACGCCCTCCTCGCCGAATTGGCGCCGCTCGACGAGCGGGTGATCATCATCGAGGACACTCGCGAGCTTCAGTGCGCCGCTCCCGATACCCTTCTGCTTCGAACCCGAGCCGGATCGGTTACCATGGCCGACCTCGTTCGCTCCACCTTGCGCCTCCGGCCCGACCGGATCGTCATCGGCGAAGTGAGGGGCGGCGAGGCGCTCGACATGCTCAAGGCATGGAACACGGGGCATCCCGGCGGTCTCGCCACGCTTCATGCCAATGGAGCGCTCCAGGCGCTCTACCGGCTGGAGCAACTCATCCAGGAAGTGCTGCCCGTCATTCCCCGGCGGCTGATCGCCGACGCGATCGACCTCATCGTCTTCATCGAAGGCCGGGGGGCCTTTCGGCGGGTGGGCTCGCTCGCCGCGCTCGAAGGCCTCGATCCCGACGGCGGCTACGCACTTCGCCCACTCCTTCAATCCGAACACACATCATGGAGCGTCTCATGACCTTATGCCCTTCCACCAAGCGCCGGCTTGTCGCGTTCACGCTCATCCCGACCGCCCTCTTGCTGGCATTCGAGGCTCGCGCCGCGGGCTCGGGCATGCCCTGGGAAGAACCCCTGCAGCAGGTCTTGGAATCGGTCCAGGGGCCGGTCGCCAAGATCATCGCGGTGATCATCATCATAACGACCGGCCTTACTCTTGCGTTCGGCGAAACGGCGGGCGGCTTCAGGCGCCTTATCCAGATCGTGTTCGGGCTCTCGATCGCCTTCGCCGCATCCTCCTTCTTCCTCTCCTTCTTCAGCTTCGGCGGCGGAGCGCTGATCGGATGAACGCCGACCCGACGCCGGGCTTCGAGGTGCCCGTCCACCGCTCGCTGGCCGAGCCCATCCTGCTCGGCGGCGCGCCGCGCGCCATTGCAATCCTGAATGGGACGGCGGCCGCCGCAATCGGCCTTGGCCTCCAGCAATGGATTGCAGGCCTGATCCTCTGGCTTTGCGGCCACTCGCTCGCCTGCTTCGTCGCAAGGCGCGATCCCGACTTCGCTCCGGTCCTCATCCGGCACCTCAGGCAGCGGAGCCATTTCACATGCTGAACATGAGCGAATACCGGCGCCGGGCCGAGACGCTCGCCGACCACCTGCCCTGGGCCGCGCTGGTCGCGCCCGGCATCATCCTCAACAAGGATGGGAGCTTCCAGCGGACCTTCACCTATCGCGGGCCCGACCTCGACAGCGCGACCAATGCCGAGCTCGTCTCGGTCCATGCGCGGGCCAATAATGCGCTGAAGCGCTTCGGCTCGGGCTGGGCGCTGTTTTTCGAAGCGGCTCGTATCGAAGCCGGCGGCTATCCGGAGAGCCATTTTCCCGACCCCGCCTCCTGGCTCGTCGATGAGGAGCGCAAGGCCGCGTTCGACGGAGAACGAGACCATTTTGAAAGCAACTATTACCTGACCCTGCTGTGGATGCCCCCGCCAGATGCACAGGACCAAGTCGGCCGGCGCTTCATCGAGGGATGGGACCGGCAACAGCAACGCGACTGGCGCGAGGCCCTTCAAGGCTTCGTTTCCGAGACCAGCCGCGCCCAAGACCTCTTTGCATCCTTCATGCCGGAGTTCAGGGCCCTCGGCGATGCCGAGACACTGACCTATCTTCACGGCACGGTGTCGGAGCGAAGCCATCGCCTCCGGGTCCCCTCGACCCCCTTCTATCTCGACGCTCTCCTCGCCGACACGCCATTGACCGGCGGGCTCGAACCGATGCTCGGGGACTTGCACCTGAGGACGGTCACTCTGCTCGGCCTTCCCTCGCAAAGCCAGCCCGGCCTGCTCGATGCCCTCAACGCCCAGGGCTTTGCCTATCGCTGGACCACCCGTTTCATCCCGCTCGACCGGACCGACGCGTCCCGGGCGCTCGCCAGGATCCGCCGGCACTGGTTCAACAAAAGAAAGTCGGTAACCGCGCTACTTCGAGAAGTCGTCACCAACCAGCCGGTCCAACTCGTCGATAGCGATGCCGACAACAAGGTCGCCGATGCGGATGCCGCGCTTCAGCTCCTCGGAGACGACGAGATCGCCTTCGGCTATTTGACGGCGACCGTCACGGTGAGCGACACCGATCCGGCCAGGGCTGGCGAAAAATTGCGGGCCGTCGAACGTGTTGTGAACGGGCTCGGCTTCACCCTGATCCGCGAGCGCCTGAACGCGGTCGAGGCGTGGCTTTCAAGCCTTCCCGGCCATGCCTACGCCAATGTCCGCCAGCCCCTCATCCACACGCTCAATCTCGCTCATCTCGTTCCGCTGTCCGCGCTCTGGGCGGGGCCGAAGGAAGACCGCCATCTCGGCGGTCCGCCGCTGCTGGTCGCCGAAACCGGCGGCGCCACCCCGTTCAGGCTTTCCGCGCACGTCGGCGATGTCGGCCACATGCTGATTGTCGGGCCGACCGGCGCTGGAAAATCGGTCCTGCTCTCCCTCCTGGCCATGCAGTTCCGGCGCTATGAGGGAGCGCAGGTCTTCATCTTCGACAAGGGCCGGTCGGCCAGGGCCGCAGTGCTGGCGATGGGCGGGACCCATCACGAGCTGGGCTCCAGCGATGGCCTCGAGCCCAATCTCCAATTCCAGCCGCTCCGTGGAATCGGCGAGCAAGGCAAAAGGGCCTGGGTATCCCAATGGATTGAATCCCTTCTTGAAGGGGAGGGGGTCAAGGTTACGCCCGACGCCCGCGAAGCGATCTGGTCGGCGCTTGCAAGCCTCGCCCTTGCCCCTGCCGCGGAGCAGACTCTCACCGGCCTTGTCATGCTGCTCCAGTCCAACGCGCTCAAAGCCGCGCTTGCGCCCTTCACCCTGGAAGGGCCCTTCGGCCGGCTGCTCGACGCAGCTGAGGACAATCTGTCGCTTGCGCCGGTGCATTGCTTCGAAACCGAGGAGCTGATGGCGCAGCCGGGCGCAATCCGCCCGGTTCTCTCCTATCTCTTCCACCGCCTCGAGGAGCGCTTCGACGGGAAGCCGACATTGCTCATTCTCGACGAGGCCTGGCTGTTCCTCGATCACCCGGACTTCTCGGCAAGAATCCGCAGCTGGCTGAAGACTCTCCGCAAGAAGAATGTGGCGGTCATCTTCGCAACCCAGTCATTGGCCGATATTTCCGAAAGCAGCATCGCACCGGCCGTCATCGAAAGCTGCCCGCAGCGCATCTTCCTTCCCAACGCCCGGGCGCTCGAGCCCCAGTCGGCATCCGCCTACCGCCGCTTCGGGCTTAACGAACGGCAGCTTGAGCTCATCGCCACCGCCACCCCGAAGCGGGACTATTATCTCCAGTCCGCGCTCGGCAACCGCCTGTTCAACCTGACGCTGGGCAAGATCGCCCTCGCATTCACGGCGGCATCCGATCCCGCTTCGCAGCAGCTCATCACTCGCTTGCTCCACCAGCATGGCCGCATCGGCTTCGCTACGGCCCTGCTCGAGGCGCGCGGCCTGTCCTGGGCCTCCGACCTCATCGGCCGGTTCCCCAATTCCACTCCCCAACGAAGAGGATAATGTCATGAAGAAAATTGCCCTTGCACTGTCGATCGGTGCGACCGCAGCATTGACGGTCGGAACCAGCCTCGCACTCGCACCGGCGCGGGCCGATGCCATGCCGGTGTTCGATGCCACCAACTATGCCCAGAATATCCTCCAGGCGGCGCGCGCGCTCGAGCAGATCAGCAACCAGGTCCGCTCCCTTCAGAATGAAGCGGCAATGCTCCAGAACATGGCACGCAACCTGGAGAAGATCGACTTTCCCGAGCTTGACCGCTTGCGCTCCGCGGTGGCGCGCATCGACGAGCTGATGGGTGATGCCAGGGGCATCGGCTTCAAGCTGGACACGCTCGACGAGAAGATCCGCAAGCTGTTCCCCGGAGACTCGGCCCTGGCGCTCTCGAGGGACGCTCGCGTCGCGGACGCCCGGGCAAGGCTCGATGCGGCCCGGCAGGATTTCGAGCACCGCATGAAACTCCAGGCCGAAATTGCCGCGAACGTCCGCGAGGACAGCGGACTTCTCGCCGACCTCATCCAGCGCAGCCAGGGAGCGAACGGCAGCCTCCAGGCCCAGCAGTCGGCCAACCAGCTCCTGGCGCTTGGCATCAAGCAGCAGCTCCAGCTCCAGGAGCTGGTGGCCGCCGAGTATCGTGGGCAAGCGGTAGACCGCGCGCGCAAGGTGCAGGCCGAGGAAGAAGGGAAGGCGGCGACCCGCCGCTTCCTCGGAAGCGGCCGGGCCTATTCGCCCGGCAGCTGATCCAACGAGATCGGCGGGACCTCCTCCCCCGGATCCCGCCGCCGCGGGGCTTCGCCGCCCCTGAGGAGCCCCGCGGCACCTGTTCCATCAACCTTCGAAAGGCCGCCGATGGGCGATTTGGGCGTCATCGACCGCTTCATGGCGGCGTTCATTCACTATATCGATAGCGGCTTTGGACTGCTCTCAGGCGATGTCGCATTCCTGACGAGCGTCCTGGTTGGAATCGATATCACGCTCGCCGGCCTGTTCTGGGCGCTAGGCGGCGAAGACGACGTCATTGCGAGACTTCTTAAGAAGATCCTCTACGTCGGTGCGTTCGCCCTCATCCTCGGCCATTTCTCCTCGCTCGCCGACATCGTCTTCCACTCCTTCGCCGGTCTTGGAATTACGGCAGGCGGCGGGACCATGGACGCCCAGGACCTGTTTCGGCCCGGCTTCGTCGCAAGCGCCGGGTTCGACGCCGCCTGGCCGCTGCTGACCCAGGCGAGCGAACATCTGGGAATCACCAGCTTCTTCGAGAATTTCCTGACGATCGCGATCCTGCTCATCGCCTGGCTGTTCGTCATTGCCGCCTTCTTCATCCTCTCGATCCAGCTGTTCGTCACCATCATCGAGTTCAAGCTGACCACGCTCGCCGGGTTCGTGCTGGTTCCCTTCGCGCTCTGGAACCGGACCGGGTTCCTCGCCGAGCGGGTACTCGGCAACGTCATCTCATCGGGCATCAAGGTCATGGTTCTGGCCGTCATCGTCGGCATCGGCTCGGGCTTCTTCTCCGACTTCACCGGTGCGCTTGGAACCGACGACACCGACGTGGGCGGGGCGATGAGCCTGGTGCTCGCAAGCCTGTCCCTGCTGGGCCTCGGACTGTTCGGCCCTTCCATTGCATCCGGCCTGGTCGCCGGCGCGCCGCAGCTTGGAGCAGGCGCAGCCTTTGGCACTGCCGCTGCCGGCTTCGGGGGCGCGGCGCTTGTCACCGCCGCGTCGGCGGGCGCGGCCAAGGCCGTCGCTTCCGGCGCGCTCGCCGCCACCCGAGCCGGTGCAACGGTCGGGGCCGCGGCTTCCACTTCCTACAAGCTCGGCCAGGAGACCTCCGGCTCAAACAGCATCGGGGCCGGACTTGGTGGCATCGGCCGCACTGCCGCAGCATCGGCCCGCCGCAGCTTGGGCGAGGCAACCGGGCTTGATGAGGCCATCGAGCGCGGCGAACGCGCGGCATTCCTCGCCCAGGGGCCGGCCGCTCCCGCTTCGGCGGCGAGGGAGGCTCCGCCGGCTTGGGCGCTCCGGATGCGCTCCCAGCAAACGGCTCGGCACCATGCCCATGTCGCACTCCAGGCCGTGCGCGACGGCGACCGCGGCGGCGGAGCCGCCAATCCCGACATCAGCGAAAAGGAGGCATAAACGATGAAGTTCAGGCGCTCGCTCCAGCGTTACGGGAAGACGCCCGTCCCCGAGACTCCCTACCAAAGGGCAGGCCAGGCCTGGGACGAGCGGATCGGTTCGGCTCGGGTCCAGGCGCGCAATTGGCGGCTGGCGGCCTTTGGCGGACTGTTCCTGTCAGCCATGCTCTCGGCCGGCCTGGTCTGGCAATCGGCGCAGAGCCGGATCGTCCCCTATGTCGTCGAAGTGGACCGCCTCGGCGAAGCACGGAGCGTTGCGCCCGCCGTCCAGGAC
The DNA here is from genome assembly GCA_035710145.1 of Allosphingosinicella sp. Taxonomy (GTDB): domain Bacteria; phylum Pseudomonadota; class Alphaproteobacteria; order Sphingomonadales; family Sphingomonadaceae; genus Allosphingosinicella. The sequence continues at coordinate 1,895 of DASTDX010000062.1, read as the reverse complement.
TTTCGGCCGACCGATGGGCAGGTCGCCTGGCATCTTTCCCGCTTCATCGCCAACGTCCGCTCCATCTCGCTCGATCCCGTCCTGATGCGGCAGAACTGGCTTTCGGCCTATGATTTCGCTTCCGGGCCGGCCGTCCGCTTCCTCGATGAATTTGCAAGGGCCGCGGCGCCGTTCGCCCAGGTGGGAAAGCGCACCATCTCCGTCCAGGTGACAAGCGTCGTCCGCGCCTCGGACCGATCCTTCCAGATCAAATGGATCGAGACCAATTATGAGCAGGGAAGTTCGATTGGAACGTCCCGCTGGACGGCGATCCTGGCGGTGGACATGAGGCCGCCGGCCAATGCCGACGCGCTCCGCAAGAACCCGCTGGGGCTCTACGTCGAGGCGATCGACTGGTCGAAGGAACTCGATCCGAGCGAAGCGGCCGTTCCAGCCCCGCCAGTCCCAGCCAAAGTCATCGCCTCCACCCCACCGTCTCTCGCCACGACCGAGGCGACAATTTTCTCCAACTCCATCGAGGACTGACAATGATGATCCAGCTCCTTCACTCCATGCTTCTCGCAGCAGCCGGTTCGAGCCTCGCCGTTCACCAATGGGTCGACGGCGGCATCTACAGACTGGTGGCGACGCCCGGGCAAATCAGCTCGATCATGCTTGAGCCCGGCGAAAAGCTCATTTCGGTCGCAGCCGGCGATACCGCCCAATGGATCATCGGCGATACGACAAGCGGCAAGAACGAGGCACTTCGAAGCCTCGTCATGGTGAAGCCAGTGGCTGCCGGGCTCAAGACCAACATGGTGATCGCGACCGATAGACGGGTTTACGAGCTTGCGCTGGAAAGCCGGCTGCATGCACCGCCCGCAACGCTTCGCTGGACCTACGGCATTCCGGGCCTCGTCGCGCTCAGGCCGCCAGCCGAAATCCCGGCCCGAACCTTGCCCGACCTCACCCAATTGAATTTCGGCTACCGAATAGAAGGCGACAGGCCGCCCTGGCGCCCGGTTCGGGTATTTGACGACGGCTCGCAAACCTACATCGAATTCCCGGCAGGATTCGCCCAGGGCGAAGCGCCGCCGCTGTTCCTGAAAAGCGCGGGAAATCGCCTTGAGCTCGTCAACTATCGCCTCAAGGGCCGCTATTATGTCGTCGACCGGCTCTTTGCCGCCGCGGAGCTCCGGCTCGGCGAAAAGAAGCAGGTGAAGGTGTCGATCGCCCGGGCGGCCGTGCCGGTAGCAGCGGAACAGGCTCATGTCCGGTAGCAGCGGAACGACGGGGCTTGCCCCCAAGACCGATCCTGGCAAACTCGAGCTGCGCGCGCGGCCCAAAGCTGCGGTGAGATTTCGAAAAGTGCTGATCGTTGGCCTTGCAGCCGCATTTGCAGGCCTGGTCGCGGCGGTGTGCTGGATTGCGCTCGACCCGCCCGGCCTCACCCTTCCGGCCGGCGCCGATGGACCTGCGGTCAAACGCCATTCTCCGGATGCGCTCGAAGGGGCCCCGGCCGGCTACGATGAAGTGCCCCTTCTTGGTCCGCCGCTTCCCGGCGATCTTGGCCGGCCGATCCTGAGGCACCGGATGGCAACGACCGGCCCTGGCGATGCGCCGTCTCAAGCAGGGGAGCTTCGATCCGGACATGCGCGGCGCGAAGAGGCGATCTCTTCGTCATTGCTCGTGCGCCTTAGCGAAAGGACGAACATTTCCCCGCCAATGCCAACGCCAACGCCAACGGGAGCCGAAAACCGGCCTTTGGGAGAGGGGCCGGAGCGAGCGGCGCTGAGCGCCGGCACCATCATTCCCGCAAGCCTCATTACCGGAATTAATTCGGACGTCCCCGGTATCATCGTCGCGCAGGTCACCGAGCAGGTGAGGGACAGCGCCACCGGCAAGTTCGTGCTCAT
>DASTDX010000061.1:0-2771 GCA_035710145.1 Allosphingosinicella sp. | reverse complement strand
AAGATCCCGACGATGAACGAGATGACGGCGGACGCCACGACGACGGGATTGTCGGGAAAATAAAGAAGTCCGAGACGGGTGGAAAAAGCCGCCCACAGGGCCACGCCCATTGCAACGAGGTCGTAGGCCACCAGAATGGTCCGCTTGCGCGGGCGGCTGAGCATCGAAAGCCGCCTCATGAGATCCACCAGCATGGCCTACCTCAACACTTCCGCACAGATCGCTGCCAGCCGCCCGGCCCTTTGCTCCAGCAGCTCAGGGCGGAGCGTCGGATGAACCTCCACCATCAGGCTCGTGTCCGTCATCTCCCGGGCAATCGGGCAATCGGGCCTGGGCAGATCGCGGAAGGCGTCCTCGAGATACATCTCGGAGCAGGAGCCTGAGAAAAGACGAAGCCCGGCCTCGGAGGCTCTGCTCAGACTCTCGCTTCGAGCCGATGCGGCCTGCTCCCTGGGCAGATCGAGATAGAAATAGAATTTGTAATAAGCATGAGCGACGCCGGAAGTCGGCATCGGCACGCGGAGTCCGTCCACCCGACCGAGGGCCGCAGCCCAGATCGACGCGTTGCGGGTTCGAAGCCGGGTCCATTCTTCGAGCTTGCCGAGCTGACGAAGACCGATCGCGGCCTGGGGACCGGTGAGCCGCCAATTGGTGCCGACATCGTCGTGGAGCCAGCGGAACATGCCCGAATGGACGGCCGGCATGTTCACCTTGTCCCAGTTCTTGCCATGGTCCTTGAATGACCAGGCCCATTTCCAGGCGCTCTCGTCGCGGAGGCTCAAATAGCCGCCTTCGCCACCGGTCGAGATGATCTTGTCCTGGCAGAAAGAGAAAGCAGCAGCATCGCCGAAGCTGCCGACGCTTCGCCCATCGATGGCGGCGCCCTGCGCCTGGGCACAATCCTCGATCACCTTGAGGCCGTGTCTGTCGGCCAGCCCCATGATCCCCGGCATGTCGGCTGGCCAGCCGGCCAGATGGACCGGGACGATGGCCCGAGTGCGGTCGGTGATGACCCTGGCGATGGTGTCGGGGGTGATATTGCCGCTGTCACGATCGACATCGGCGAAGACCGGCGTGGCGCCGGTCAGCATCGCTGTAAAGGCGGACGCGACGAAGGAACGGGGCGTGACGATGACTTCGTCGCCGTGGCTGATGCCGAACGCGCGAAGCGCCAGTTCCAGCGCCAGCGAGCCGTTGGCAAGGGCGATTCCGTGGCCGCCGCCAAACCGTTCGGTGCAGGCTTTCTGAAAGGCGAAAACATGCGGCCCGGTCCACTGATTGACCTGTCCCGAGCGAAGCACCGCGGCCGCCGCCTCGATTTCATCCTCGGCGTAAAACGGCCAGGCCTCGTCCGGCCCCGGCCTTTCGGCGGGCAGGGCAGTCGTGGCGTCATTCCTGTTGGTAGCGTTCGTCATTCCAGCTCTCTGCTCTCCGACGCCCACTAGCCTCCTGAAGCCGTTTAGGAAAGCGAGCCGATCAAGGCTTGTCTGAGGTCGGGGGCGGGCGATCCGCGGAGCCCATGAACTCGGGCATCGTCGCCGATCCTTCGGCGCTGATGCCGCTCGGCCTGACGAGATGGACCAGAGTGATGACGAGGATTTTCAGGTCGAGCCAGAGCGACTGATGGTCGACGTAATAATTGTCGAGCGCGAACTTCTCCTCCCAGCTGAGGGCGTTCCGGCCGTTGACCTGAGCCCAGCCCGTGAGTCCTGGCTTGACCAGGTTCCGGCGTGCCTGCTCCGGCGTGTACCGGTCGAGATACTGCATCAGCAAAGGTCGCGGTCCGACCAGGCTCATGTCGCCGCGAAGGACGTTCCAGAGTTCGGGAAGCTCGTCGAGGCTGGTGGAGCGGAGGAAGCGGCCGAGCCGGGTCAACCGCCGGGCATCGGATCCGACGTCGCTTCCAGCTCCGTCATCGATGCGCATGGTCCGAAACTTGATCAGCTGGAAAGGCCTGCCGTGGAGGCCCGGCCGCAATTGCCTGAAGAAGATCGGTGACCCCAGGTTAACTCGGACGAGGACCGCCACCACGCCCATCACCGGGAGCAACACCAGGAGGCCGAGAGCGCTTGCGAACAGATCGATGAGCCGCTTGAGTATCACAATCCGGCCGCCTCGATGATCGATCGACTGACGGCGTTCACTTCATATTTGCGCTCCGCCAGCGCCCGGGATTCCGAACCCATGCGCGCGATAAGGTCCGGCTGCGTGATGAAACGCTCCATGGCCTGCGCCAGTGGACCGACTTGTCGAGGGGGAACGAGGAAACCGTTGATTCCGGTCTCCACCGTCTCCCGGCACCCCGGCGCATCGGTGGTGACGATCGGTCGGCCCATCGCCATTGCCTCGAGCACCGATCGCGGGGTCCCTTCGCGATAGGATGGAAGGACATAGATGGAGCAGGCGGCGATCGCCGGGCGAACATCGTCCAGCCTGCCGACGAACTCGACCCCGCCCTCGACCATCCGGTCCAGTTCGGCCTGAGAAAGGGCATCCGGGGACTGATCGAAATAACCGACGAGACGGAAGGTGGCTTCGGGGTAGGCTCGCTTGAGCCGGATGGCGGCTTCGCCATACTCCCTCACGCCCTTGTCGCCGAGCAGCCTCGAGATCATCAGGAATATGGGCCCGTCCGGAAGCGGAGCCGGCGCGAAACGCGCGAGATCGATTCCCGAGCCGTTGACGACCGTGACTGGGCGATTGCGGGGCAGCAGACCGAGCGCGCGGAAATGGTCCCGGTCGTCGGGGTTCTGGAACAGGATCGCCGTGCA
>DASTDX010000060.1:0-7299 GCA_035710145.1 Allosphingosinicella sp. | reverse complement strand
CCGAGGGGATCGTAAAGCGCGGTGGAGACGAAAACCGGGCGCGCCGAAAGCCACCGCGAAATCTCCTCCTCGCCCAGATTGCCCAGGCAATGCAGATTGTCGAATATCACCTCGTCGCCTTTGGGGCTTCGAACCGGTCCGGCGGCACGCACAGGGACTCCGATTCGGCCGGCCGCGGCGTCGAGGACCGCCAGGTTGCGGCTTTCGTCCCACAGGGGACCGGCGGTGAGGACATAATCGTGCTGCGCCGAGCCGCGCACTGCAAGCGGCGCCCGTCCCGGATGGACCACGAAGGGCAAATCGCGAAGCGCGAAGCGCGTCTTCACCCGCTGCGCATGGGCCAGGCTGGGGCAGATGACGACGTCGGCCGCGTCCAGCCCCGCCCGGATGAGCTCCGACCGCCACGCGAAGGGATCGGGCAGCGGGCCGTCATGGACCGCCTCCCACCGGGTCACCGGGCAACCGAGATGCAGCGCCACGACGGGACAGGGAAATCGGGCGTCGGCGAGCGCGGGCTGATCGACCTGGACAAGATCGATGTCGAGCGCCCGCGCCAGGTCGGCCAGGCGGAGACGGGCATCCATCAGCCGGGCCGGGTCGGCTTCGCCCGGATCCAGGCCGAGACCGGGTTCGATCAGGACGAGATCGGGGACGGCGGCGGCTTCCTCGCGCTGCCGATCGTCGAGACCGAAGCGCGTCGGAATCAGGAAGGTCCGGATATCGAGCTCGGAAAGGGCCCGGGCGAGAGAGACCTGCAGCGACCAGCGGCTCGGATCGGCTTCCGCTGCGATCAGCAGCTTAACGCCGTGTGATACCGAACCACTCATCGAGCCGAGCCCCCTGATCTGTTAAACTGCTGAAAATAGCGGGCAAACAGGACGCAGCCCGCAGAGCCTTCAACAAAGCAGGAGACGCTTGGTTCCGAACGGCTCGAAGGGCGGCCTGCCTCGGACGGATATTGACGGTCAGGGAGTCGGGCAAGAATTGGGCCCGACCCCCTTCGATCGCCTTGTTCGTCCGAAAGACACACCAATTAGCCGGGAATCTGTTGGCTCGCGAAGATGAGGGCCGGCAGGCCCATGACGATGATGGCTGCGAAGACCCAGCCTTCGATCTTGTCTTTCAGTGTCATGTCCTTGCTCCATCTGTCTGTCGTTCCGGCCCTGCACGTGACGAGCAGGACCTTGCATCCGTTCTAGCCGACAAGGGGCCGCAGGTGCCGTTGAAGGTCTTGACCCGGACCGCAGATTCTGCGGTTCAATGGCCACGTGGGCGCAGGATATTCTCTCGACCGGATCGACCGGAAGATTCTCGCGAATCTCCAGGCCGACGGCCGGCTGACCAACCAGGCGCTCGCCGAACGGGTCGCGCTCTCGCCCAGCGCTTGTCTGGTCCGGGTGAGGCGGCTCGAGCAGGCCGGGGTGATCCAGGGTTATCATGCGCGCCTGGACCCATTCAGGCTCAATGCCGGCCTGGTCCTGTTCGCCGAGATCCGGCTGAAGGCGCACGGCGCCGCGGATCTGACGAAGTTCGACGAGGCGATCGCACAGATCCCCCAGATCGTCGAAGCCTCCCACGTCAGCGGCGACTACGATTATCTGCTCAAGGTGGTCGTCGCCGACCTCGCCGAATGGAGCCGCATCGGCGAACGTTTGACGGCGCCGGAAGTCGGCGCCGACCGGATCAACACCCACGTCCTGCTGAGCAAGTCGAAAATCTTCGTCGGTTATCCGGTGGCGACCGGTTGAGACGTGACTGTTTCTCGTGCCGCCTGCCGGCATAGACGCAATGGACGGCCCGGAGGATCGCGATGAAACCCGTCATCACCGCCTTCGAAAGCTCGCCCGACCGCGGCCGCGGCCTGGCCCGCGACATGCGCGTTCGCTGGGCGCTCGAGGAAGCGGGCCAGCCTTACGACGTCCGCTTGCTTTCCTTCGCCGCCATGAAGGAGCCAGCGCATCTCGCGCTTCAGCCGTTCGGGCAGATCCCGACCTATGAGGAAGGCGATCTCGTCTTGTTCGAAACCGGCGCGATCATTCTCCATATCGCGGAGCGCCATCCAGTCCTGCTGCCGGTCGACGCGAACGGAAGAGCGCGCGCCATCACATGGATGTTCGCCGCATTGAACACCGTCGAACCGCCAATCCTCGATCGCCAGAACATCGTGCTTCTGGAGCGCGACGAACCCTGGTTCGATCAGCGCCTGGCAAAAGCCGAGGGTCGGATCCGCGATCGGCTCGGTCAGCTTTCCCGCCGACTAGGTGACGCCGACTGGCTCGAAGGGGAATTCAGCGCCGGCGACTTGCTGATGATCTCGGTGCTGATGCGGTTGAAGTCTTCGGCCCTGCTCGACGAATTCCCGAGTCTGTCCGACTATGTCGGCCGCGGCGAGGCCCGGCCTGCCTACGAGCGGGCCTTCGCGGCGCAACTTGCGGTATTCCGACACGCACAGCGAGAGAATAACCCGGTCGAATGAAGGCTCGGTCAGTCGACTCCGAGCCGCCTCCGCCAGGCGGTGTCGAGAAGATCATGCTCTTGCGGATGTGCCTTCATGTAGGCGGCGAAGAACGGGCAGATCGGGATCACCTTGAGCCCGCGCTTCCGCGCGGCGGCAAGCCCGGCGCGGATCAGCGCCGTTCCGACACCCTGGCCCTCGTGCTTCGACGGAACCTCGGTGTGGGTGAACATGATGATGCCCTTGGGCAGAGTATATTCCGCGATCGCCAAAGCGTCGCCGAGATCGATCTCGAAGCGATGTTCCTGCGGATTGTCGCGGACGTCCCATTCCTTGGGCGAGGACGAATTGGGTGCCATAAGATGAGCCGAGTACAGGATCGATCGCGCGTCCGCTACCTGGGCAGCTCCCTGGCCTTGCTGACGACGAGACTTCGGGCAGATCCTTTTTGTCGGGAAAGGAACGGCTGATGGACAGGGACCAGCGATGGCCGGACATTCCCTATCCGGAATGGGCGCCAACCTGTTCGGCGCTCCATCTCTGGTGTCAGGTGGTCGGCAAGTACAAGGTGGCCCGGGTTCCGTGGCTCAACCATAGCTGGCACGTGACATTCCGGACGGACACCGCCGGGCTCGCGACCGGTCTGGTCGACGATGCCGGCGGCCTGGAGTTCAGGTTCGATTTTCGCCGTCACGAATTGATCGGAAGTTCGGCGGCCGGAGAGCAAGCCGGCTTTCCACTCGAGAGCATGAGCACCGCCGAGTTTCTCGACCGCTTCTGCAAACTGGTTCGCAAACTCGGGGGCAATCCGGAATTCGATCGCCTTCCGAACGAACTGGCAGACATTATTCCCTTTGACGAGGATGTTTCTCCACGGCCGTATGATCGCGAGGCGGTCGAAAGATTTCATCGCGCTCTCGTTTCCATATCTTTGGTCCTGGCGCGCTTCCGAAGCGGTTTCATCGGGAAATGCAGTCCCGTGCAGTTCTTCTGGGGGAGCTTCGATCTGGCGGTGACCCGGTTTTCGGGGCGGCCGGCGCCCATTCATCCGGGCGGCATCCCTAACCTGGCCGACGAGATCGTGAGGGAGGCTTATAGCCACGAGGTGTCGTCGGGCGGCTTCTGGCCGGGCGGCGGCGGCGTCCTGGAACCCTGCTTTTATGCTTACGCTTATCCGGCACCGGACGGCTTCAGCGGGTCCGACATCGCGCCCGAAGCCGCTTTTTTCGAAGACTCCCTCGGTGAATTTCTATTGCCCTATCAGGTCGTTCGCCGGGCAGACGATCCGGAAGGCATGCTTCTGGAATTCCTTCGCAGCACCTACGTCGCCGCGGCCGAGCTTGCCCAATGGGATCGGGCCGCCTTGGAGTGTCCCGAAGGCCGCGCTGGCCTGCCTCGTCCGTTGTTCTCTCAAGCCCCATGACCGCGGCGGTTTACTCAGTGAACATTCATCCTGGCGTGGTTATGATAGCAGGGAAGAAGCCTCCGCCTCCGCCTCCGTCTCGAAGCGCTGGGCACCAATAGGTGTTAGCCCTAGACCCTGCAGAGTGAGTTCGGGTAGCTGCCGCACTTGGCCGGGGCTCGTATCCGTTCCCGTGGCAGCCTAATGGCTCGTCGAAGCGTTCTGTAGTTCTACCACTCGATCTGAAAGCTCTCACTTGCACGCACCCCTCTCCCGGGACCTTCCGCCAGACCCTCATATCCTGCTCCAACAGATTCAGCGCTTTCGGCAGCCCCGATCGGCAAGAAGCCTGTTCGAGCTGGCGATCACGGCCTTGCCCTTCATCGCCCTGTGGTTGCTCACATGGGCGGCGCTCGATTCCGGTCATTATTGGCTGGGCCTGCTCTTGACGGTGCCGGCCGGCGCCTTCCTGCTCAGGCTCTTCCTCATCCAGCACGATTGCGGCCACGGTGCCTTCTTCCCCCATCGGGCGAGCAACGACTGGGTTGGCCGCGTCCTCGGCGTCCTCACCTTCACGCCCTACGATTACTGGCGCCGTTCCCATGCCATCCATCATGCGAGCACGGGCAATCTCGATGCTCGGGGCGTCGGCGACGTCGATACGCTGACGGTAGCGGAATATGCGGCGCTCGGACGCACTCGGCGGTTCCTCTACCGATTGTACCGGCATCCGGTCGTCCTTTTCGGCTTCGGTCCGGCCTATCTGTTTCTGCTTCGGCATCGTCTCCCGATCGGCATGATGACCAAGGGGTGGCGGCCCTGGGCCAGCGCCATGGGAACGAATGCGAGCATATTGGCCATCGCCGGCACCCTTGTCTGGGCGATGGGCTTGAAGCTGTTCCTGCTCGTGCACCTGCCGATCACCCTGGTGGCCGCCTCGTTGGGCGTATGGTTCTTCTATGTGCAGCACCAGTTCGAGAACACGCATTGGGACAAAGCCAAGGATTGGTCCTTCCACGCCGCGGCCCTCCACGGCAGCTCGCATTATGATCTGCCGGGCATCCTGCGCTGGTTCAGCGCCAACATCGGCGTCCATCATGTCCACCATCTGGCCAGCCGAATCCCTTTCTACCGGCTGCCCGAAGTCCTTCGGGAAGTCCCGGTGCTCGCCCGCTGCAGCCGGGTGACGATCGGACAAAGCTTCGGCGCCGTTCGCCTCGTGCTTTGGGATGAACAACGACGGCGGCTCGTGTCCTTTGCCGAGGCGCGTGCCGGCTGATCCTCCGGCAAACCCGTCGCCTACAAGCCGCTTCGAAGGGGAGAATTACGTATTCCCCAATAGTCTCGGCAGCCTCATCCAGTCACAAGCGTTTCGATGTGCCGCGGAGCGGAGCGTGTCCGGCTGGCTTGGCCTGCCGCCATGTTCCATGATGCGGTTGGGCAGAGGAATTGATCGTGGTCGATGAGCCTCCTTCAAGCCTGTGGCACGAAATTTCCCGCACGGTCCGACGGCTCAAGCTGAGGCACGAGGGGCGCATCCTCAGGATCGTGATGGCAGGGGGGCTCGTCTTTGTCGGCGGCATCCTGGCCCTTGCAGCCATCGTCTGGATGACACCTGCGAGCCCACCCCGACTGACCGCGGCAGAACCGGCCGTCTCGGAAGGATTTCAGCCTCGACCGGAATCGGAAATGCCCGAAGGGCCGCAGGGCGATGCCATTCGCCGGGGTCGCGACATCTTTACCAACACACGGGTCCACGCCGCCCAATATGTCGGCAGTGATCTATCCTGCTCCTCGTGCCATCTCGACGCCGGCCGACAGGCCAATTCCTCTCCAATGTGGGCGGCGTGGGTGGCCTACCCTCGATACCGATCGAAGGACCGTGCCATCAGCACGATGGAAGATCGGATCCGTGGCTGCTTCACTTATTCGATGAATGCCCAATATAGTCCGGCCGGCGCCGCGCCACCCCCCGGGTCGGATCTGTACCGCGACCTCCAGTCCTATTTTTACTGGCTGGCGGAGGGCGCGCCCACGGGCAGGGCACTGGCCGGGGCAGGCTATCCGACTCCGCCTCTGCCGGCCTCGGGCTATGATTATGGGCGCGGAGAGGCTGTCTACGAACAATATTGCGTGGCTTGTCATGGCGCCGACGGCGCCGGACAGCGCAACCCCGACAACTCGGTCGTCATACCGCCCTTGTGGGGCGATCGCAGTTTCAACTGGGGTGCCGGAATGGCGCGGATCGACCTCGCCGCCGGCTTCGTCCAGGCGAACATGCCCCTCGGACAGGGAAACACACTCAGCGATCAGGAGGCATGGGACGTGGCCGCGTTCATCGACAGCCACGAGCGGCCTAAGGATCCCCGTCAGACCGGCAGTGTCGCGCAAAACGCCGAACAGAATTTTGCGGGGCAGCACAGTTATTACGGAAGGGTCGTCAACGGCCGAACGATTGGCGCCGGGACTTCGCGCCAATGATCTGCGTGGGTCAGGAATTTGTTCTGAAGAGATGGTACGGGCGCCGAAGGATTCGGACCTTTGGCCCCTAATTGTTCAGAAGTGAGCCCGGTCGTCGTGCGCCGCGTCGACGATCGGGTCCGCGACTGGGGTCGCGGACCCGATTGACCGGAGCACCGGGCCGGGTTTCCTCGGCCTCCACTAGCGTGCGGCGACCGTAATGGAGCCGCCCATCGCAAGCCCCGGATTCTCCCGCGCACGCTGGATTGCGCTCGCCATTTGCGGCCCCGCGCCCTGCCATGCCGAACGCTTGCAGACGTTCACCATGAAGGGGTGCTCACCGTCATGGAAGCAGACGTCCTGAACCGCGACGCTAACGCGGCGCGTCAGCACCCGTTCGCCGCGATCGGTCGCGAGATCGAGGTCGGCGTAGCTGACCCGCTCGGTTCGGGTGTAGTCGTTCTGCTCCGGGCTCGTGATGACGATCCTTTCGCGAGCGGCCGCCGGCCCGACTGACAAGGCCAACGTTACGCCCGTCACGATGATCGAACTCAGCATGGCTATGGTTGAACTGAGCAGTTTCATTTTCTTTCTCCCTGTCGGCCATCCGACGCGGAGATTTTTACCAATCCCGGAGATCGCGGCAGCTTCGTTTCGATCAGCTTCTTCGGCCGTTCGGCCAATCGCATCGGTCTTCGACGGACCGGAAATTGGCATCGACGGAACGTGGTCCACGGGGGTCGGCACCAGCGGCTGCGGCGATGCCCAGTCCGCGCCGGAGCTGCCGTCAGGCATCGGGCTCGGTGCATCGTGGACCGCTTCGCTCCGTATCTCTCCTTATGGACGGGAAGCATGCCGCCGGCGAGGACAGGTGCATCGCGACGATCGAGGAACATCGCATGAAGTCCAATACTGCCTTGGCGACGATTTGGCTCGCCGCCTGCGCCGCCCCGCCGTCGGACCCGCCGGTCTCGCCGTCCGC